>RECZ01000092.1 GCA_007693765.1 Phycisphaerales bacterium
CCGCTGACCCCCGAACACCCCCCAGGGGGCGCCACTCCACAGCAAACGGGTGCCACTACACAGCCACCCCCGGTGGCTGTGTAGTGCCGCCAACCCAAAAACCTCACACCCCCACCCCGGGTGCCACTACACAGCCACCCCCAGTGGCTGTGTAGTGCCGCCCACCCAAAAACCCTCACACCGGGCTCGTCAACTCCGCCGGCCCCAGCGTCACGATCGTCGGCGTGCCCGGCGACCGCGCCGCCAGCCGCGCGTTCACCCGCTCCACCGTCACCGCGTCGATGGCCCCCGCGATCTCCTCGAGCGACCGCGCCCGCCCCAGCCGGCGCCAGTCCGACGTCAGCGACCCCGCCCGCGCGCCCGTGCTCTCACCCGACATCACCACCTTCGACTTCAGCCCCACCGCGGCCCGCTCGAACTCCTCGCGCGTCACGCCGCCGCCCGAGGCCGCGTCGCCGTTGATCCGCGTCAACTCGCCCCACAGCACGTCGAGCGTCTGCTGCGCCCGCTCCGGCGTGGTGCCCGCGTAGGCCACGATGCGCCCGTCGTCGCGCTCCGCCCGGTACGTCGCGTACACGCTGTAGCACAGCGACCGCTTCTCGCGCACCTCGGTGAAGAGCCGCCCCGACATCCCCCCCGAGAGCACACCCACGATCAGCCGCTCGACCATCGACTCGTCGTCCCGCTCCGGCGGGGCCTCGTGCGCGATGGCGATGTGCACCTGGTTCGTCTCGTCGTGCTCGTGACGCCGGCCCCGCGTCGGCGCCGCCGTCGCCGCCGGCTCCGCCGCCCCGCCCGTCCACCCGCCCAGCAGCGCGTCGAGGCGTGCGGCGATCTGGTCCGCGTTGGCCGCGCCCGCCACCGCCAGCACCGACCCCTCCGGTCGCGCCCGCTCGAGCCAGCGCTGCACGAGGTCGTCGCGGGTGATCGCCCCCAACCCCTCGCGCGTGCCCATGTCGTTGCGGTTGAAGGGGGGCGGCAGGTGCAGCTCGCGCAGCAGCAGCATGGCGCGCTCCTGCGGGTCGTCGGGCAGGCTGTCCAGCGCCTGCAGGCACAGGTCGCGCGTGGGCTCGACGCCCTCCTCGTCGAACCGCGGCCGGCGCACCATGTCCACGATCAGTGGCAGCGCCTCGTCCAGACGCGAGCCCAGCCCCGCGAACCCGAGGCTCAGATGCGTCGAGATCACGTCGCTCGAACGCGTGAACCCCAGGCCGTCGAACGCGTCCGCCTGCGCCCGCGACGAGAGCGACCCGGCGCCGCGCAGCAGCAGCTCGGACCACATCGCGCACAGCCCCAGACGGTCCGCGGGCTCGGTCGCGAAGCCCGCCGGCAGCAGCCACGACACGCCCACCGACCGCGCCGAGGGAATAGTTTCGACGATGAGCGGCATCCCGCACGCGAGTGTCCGAACGGTGATCCGTTGCATCCTGTCTCCGGTGTTCTGGTCCTGCACGCAACGAGTCTAGCCACTTGGCGGGTCGCGGCGATGATCACCGAAACACCGCCTCACAAGGGAGATAGCGCCCATCGCTCGCCCCGATCGCGCAGCGCCGATACGTCGATGCAACCCCGCCGCCGCGCGCTCGCGACCGCCCCGCGCGCCCGCCGCGCCGCCACGCGCGAAGCCCCCCCGGGGGGATCTGTTCGGGAGATTGTTCAAGTTGTTGAAGAATCGTGGTCGATAGTTCGTTAGAATGCTGGCGACGAGGCGCGGTGTGGCGCTGCGCTCTCGTCAGCGACTGTTCCTCAAGCTCCGACGTCGAAAGAGGAGTCCTAGCAATGGCGAAGAAGAAAGCTCGTAAGAAGGCCGCCCGCAAGAAAGCGGCCAAGAAGACCACACGCAAGAAGGCCACTCGCAAGAAGGCCACCCGCAAGAAGGCCGCCAAGAAGGCGACCCGCAAGAAGGCCACCCGCAAGAAGGCTCGTCGCAAGACCGCCAAGAAGAAGACCACCAAGAAGAAGGCCCGCCGCAAGAAGGCGCGCCGCCGCACGGCATCCATGATGATGCCCCCCATGCTCTAACCAACGAATCGAGCGCCCCCGGCTGTCGCCGGAGGCGCCCATCGCCACCGATCAGCGCGGGGCCGGCGGAGACGCCGGCCCCGCGGTCGTTTTTGCCCCGCGCCCTCGCCCCGATCGCCTATAGTCCCAGCCCCCAGCGGGCCACACGGCCCCCGGAGACCCCACGGCGCGGCCGCGTTCGCCGCCCACAAATCCACGATCCGCCCCCCGCGAGAGGCACGCTCCAACCATGCCCCACGTCATCGCAGAGCCCTGCATCGGCACCAAAGACGTCTCCTGCGTCGATGTCTGCCCCGTCGACTGCATCCACCCCACCAAGGACGAGCCCGACTTCGAAACCCGGGACCAACTCTTCATCGACCCGGACACCTGCATCGACTGCGGCCTCTGCGTCGACGAGTGCCCCGTCAAGGCCATCTTCCCGGAGGAAGACCTGCCCGTCGAGTGGAACGAGTACGTCCAGATCAACATCGATTACTACGCGAAGTGACGCCCCGACCCCCGGCTGCCGCCCCGCTCGCCAAGTGGTGCGGGCCGGGTTCGCCACGGCCGGCGATTCTTCGCGCCGATCATCTCATTACGACGACGTCCGCGAACCGCCGCGCGCCTTGGCGGCCCGCACGGTCGCGCGCACCAGCGCATCCGCCGCGTCGTCTCCGCCATCGCAGAAAAAGAACAGGCTCGGCTCGATCAATTCCAACTCGCTGACCAACGTGGCGTCGCCGGGGCCCCCTGTCGTCGGATCGCCCCGCACGATGTCCAGCCGGGCGTAGAGCGGTCGCGTCGGCAGCAGCGAGAGCGCGAGTTCGCCGATGTCCCGCTCCGTTTCGGTCGGCGGAGGGTCGGACACGACGGATTCCGATTCCCCGGCGTACCGCGGGCGCTTGCGAATCGCGTGCGTCCAGACCCCGTCGATCCACATCAGTGATCGCTCGCCGGGATCGGCAAACCCCGCCGCGACGGGCTGTATGACGATGTCGCGCTCGCGCCCGAGCTCCTCGCCGAACGCCTGCGCCCGCGCGAGTTCACCGGGGTCGAACCGCCGCACGTTCCAGCTCCCCGCGCCCACCGCCGGCTTGATGACCACGCCGCGGTCCCATCCCCGGTCCCGCGCCGTCGCGATCACGTCCGGCCTCTCCCCCGCACGGCACAACACGGTCGGGACGATGGGAACACCCGCCGCGTCGAGCAGCGCGAGGTAGCCCTTGTGGTAGTTCCACGCGATGATCTGCGGCGGGTTCAGCAAGAGGGTCTGCCGTGCCGCGCCGTCGATCCACCCGAGGAATCGATCCGGCGCAGCGTAGTAGTCCCACGACGCACGGAGCAGCGCCGCATCGAAGCCGGACAAGTCGCTCCCCGCCTCGGTGTTCCACGCGACCGGCGCCGCCTCGTGCCCGGCGCGGCCGAACGCGGCGACGGTGGGGGCCTCATCGTGGTTCGGGTCGGTCAGCGGATGGCAGTTGATCAGCGCGACACGCAAGCGACGTTCTCCCGACTCGGACGGTCACCAACCCCGTTCCATCCGTCAGACCACGCCGCGCCGCTCCCCGATCACCCGCTCCAGCGGGCCTTCCATTCCTTGATGACATCCTTCGGGCGGGCTCTCACGAGGGTTGGCAGTGTAGCCACGCGTGGCGCGCCGGCCGGCGCACTCGACTCGGCGCCGCGTTCACCGCTCCCACTGGTGGATGCGGGCCGCGGCGCGGGTCCGCCCCCGCGCACGGATGTCGATCGGGGACGCGATACGACCCCTCCCCCCAAGAATACGCGCGGCCTACACCGCGCTCACGCCGCATCGCGCTGCACGTCGTCGGGCGCGCGGTGGCTCGCCTTGACGTTCGACGGCGCATCGGCCGGCTCCGTCCAGTCCTCGCCCCCACGGACCTCGACCTCCGCCGCACACGTCTTGCGGTAGCCCAGCAGACGCACCACCTCCAACACGTCCGTCCACGACGGGTACGTCTTCTGGTTCGCCTGCTTGAAGGCGTCGATCGCCTTGAGGAAGAAGAACTGCTCGCGCGTCATCTCCCCCTCTTCCGCGCTCCGCGTGAAGTCGGAGAGACGCCGGCCAGGGCCGCGTCGACGCTCGAAGCCGCTCGAAGCGCCCGGCGCCTCGAATTCGCGCCGGTCGAGCCCGGTGCGACGATCGACCACGCCGCGCGGCTGCGCCCCCACGGCGGCGGGCTTGGCGTGACGGTCAGAAGGTTGTTCGTTGGTGTTGCGTGCGGGCATCGGGCGTGCTCCCGGTGTGATCGGGCCCGACCGGCACGCGTTCGTGCGCCCCGCGTCGCCGATCAGAGCGATTCGTCGTCGTCGTCCTCGAAATCGTCTTCGAACTCGTCGTCGTCCTCGTCGTCGTCGAAGTCGTCCTCGAACTCCTCGTCTTCGTCGTCGATCGCGACAACGACGGGCGCCTCGGCGAGACCGAGAAGCGTCCACGAGTCGATATCGTCAAAGGCGATCTCGGTCATGAGTGCGATCATGGGAACCTCAGCGTTACGCGTGATTCTGGGACGTTCATCTCCCCGGGGCGGCGCGCTCTCGGTCCTCCTTCGCGCGCCCCTCGACGAAACAGGCCGGTACACTACTGGCCGATCCCCCTCTGTCAAACCGTGTTCCGAGCCCGCTCGCCAACCGCAGCCGCCGCCATGTCCAGACCAGACAGCCAGGAAAAACTCCAGCCCCTCCCGGCGCTGCTCGCCCTGGCGCTGCCCGGCCTCGGCCACTTCGCCCTCGGCGAACGCCGACGCGCCGTCATGATCGCCGTCGGCGTGCTCGGCCTCTTCTTCGGCGGGCTCCTTATCGGCGGCGTGGGCGTCGTCGACCGCAAAGACGACTTCTGGTGGTTCGTCGGGCAGGCCTGCATCGGCCCCGTCGCCTTCGCGGTCGATTGGGGCCACCAGAACCACCTCAAACAGCCCGACCCCGTCACCGGCCAGCGCGTCTCCCCGCCGCCCCCCGCCGACCCCGCCCTCCGACCCGCCTACAGCAAGGCCATCGGGCGCGTCCACGAGATCGGCGCCCTCTTCGCCGCCCTCGCCGGCCTCCTCAACCTCATCGCCATCATCGACGCCGGCTGGCGCCCGCCGACCGGCGCACCACGCTCCACGCCCCCCGTCACGCCCCCCGAGCGCCGCCGACCGCCCGAGGAGCACGCGTCGTGATCCACCACATCGCCGCCAACGCGCCCGCGCTCAACGCCGCCGCCCTCGCGTGGCGCCCCTTCCTCGACCCCCTCCCCATGCACGGCCTGTGGTGGACGCTCATCTTCCCCCTCGCCCTCGGCGTCGCCGTCGCCTACAAGGCCGTCAGCGTCCCCAACATGGACCGCTACTGGCCCCAGGTCGCCCGCATGACCGCCCAGATCATCCTCGGCATGTTCGCCCTCGCCGCCGCCCTCTACATCTTCGTCGAACTCATCGTCCCCCTCTACGGCTGAGCGAGCGCAACCCGGGCGCGCCGCCGCGCAGCGCCACCGCCCCCAACACAACTCACAAATAGTTCGTGCACACCGCGGGCCCGATCTCCGCGTTCACCACCAGATACCGCAGCGCATCGGCCGCGTGGTCCGCGCCGTCCTTGACCGGCTTCCCCGTCGGCGCACCCGTGCGCGGGTCCGTCGCGTAGCGGTACGACTCCAGCGCCTCGATCAACCCGCGGCACCGCGCGTGCACGAACAGCGACGGCGCCCCGCTCGCCGGGCGCAGCCGCGCCCGCACCATCCGCAGCCCCTCCTCCACGCCCGTGCGCCGCCAGCGCACCCGCAGCCCCGCGCGGCGGAGCGCCCCGATGTCGCTCAGCCCGCTGTGCGAACTCCGCTGCGCCCCCGCCGGGTCCACGCCCATCCACTCCGGGCGGGGCCACACCGACTCCAGCACCGCCGACGCGTGCGCCCCGATCGTCTCCTCCCGCGCGATCCGCTCCTCCATCACCCGCAGCACGCCCTCGCCGTCGATGCACGCAAAGAGCATCACCGACACGCGGAACCCAAAGTCCATCCCCACCAGCCACCGCGCCCCCGGCGGCGCCTGCGCCGGGTCGCGCGCCTCGGGCGCCTCGCCGAACACATGCACAGCCCGATCGAACTCCGGCAGCACCAGATCGTCCCGGCGCGGCCGGCGGCACCGCATCTCGCTCTCCCACGTCGCGTGATCCGTGCGCGCCTTGAGCGCCAGCGCATCGGCGATGGTGATATGCCCGCGCGAACCCCGCCCCAACTTCGCCCGCCCGGCGCACTCCGGCGCCAAGGCGCAGCCGTCGCACGCGTAGCGATCGTCGCACCGCTCCAGCACGTCCGCCACGCCCCACCGAAAGACCGTGCGCCCGCCCTTACCGCCAACCAGCGACGACATCAGCCCGTGCGCACGGTGCATCGTGCTCAACGCCTCCACACGCCCGCGCGCCACGCGACCGTCCGCGCACACCCGCGAGCGCGTCGCCAACTGCGCCGCCTTCCACACCTCCGGGTCGAACAGCTCCGCCTCATCGCAGCGCAGCACCTGCGGCCGGCACCCGCGCACCGACGTGTGCGACTGCGCCAGCGCCTCCACAACAGAACCGTTCGCCAGCCGCACACGCCGCTCCGTGGGGCGACCATCCAGCGCGCTGCGCAACGCCGGACGCTCGAACAGCCCGCGCAGATGCGCCTGCATCCGCAGCGACTGCTCCAGCGAGCCCCCGAGGATCCGCACCTCGATCCCCGGCTTGAACAACGCATCGAGCATCGTCGCGCACGCCGCGTAAAACGTCTTGCCCCCGCCGCGGCACGCCCACACCACGCTGTCGCCGCCCCCGAAGAACGCGTGCGCGACGTACCCCAACGGCGCGCTCGACCCCTCGTCCATCGCCTCGTCCTGCGCATCCACGCCCGCCACCAGCGCCAGCCACGCGTGCAACTGCGCCGGCGTCCGCGGCCGCACACACCGCAACGCCTCCCGCGCCCGCCCCGCCCCGCGCAACGACCTCACGACCCACTCGCTTCGCGCGCCGCTCCACCATCGCCCTCATCGCGCTGCGCCGCGGCCCCGAACGCCTCCACGAACGCCCGCAGCGCCTCCTCGTCGAGCGGCGCATCGTCCTCGCCCTCATCCGCGCCGCCCGGCGACTCCAGCCGCAGCAGGTCCACACACGCCTTGCGCCGCGTCTCCTCCGACTCCGCGCCCAGCGCCAGCGCCAACAGCGCCGACGCCGCCTCCTCCCGGGCACGACGCAACAACTCCTCCAGCCCCGCCTCGCGCATCTCTAGCCCCCCCACCACGCCCGCCGAGCACGTCGGCGGCCTCCCCCATGTCTCACACCGACGACCCGATCACCCCGCCGCGCCCGCATCGCCCCCGGCATCCCGCGCCGCCCCGCCTTCCCCGTCGCGCCCGCCCTCGCGCAGCCCCAGCGCGATCCGCAGCGCCTCGGCGCGATCGTCGTGCAAGCCGCGCAACGCCCGCAGCGCCCGCACCCGTTCGCCGGGCGCCAGAAAGAACGTCAGCGACCGCGGCGTGTCGCCCAGCGTGCCCGCGCTGCGCCGTGATTGTCCCTGCTCCGCCATCGCCGCGCCCTCCATTGCCCGCGCCCTCACGCCCCGTGCACATACGCCGCAGGCGCGCACGCCACGCCGCGGCACGCCCTGCGAAACAGCGCCTCCGCCGGCGCCCCCGCCAGCGCCCGGTGCGCCCGCGAGGCGTTCGCCCATCGGCGCAACTCGCCCTCGATGAATCCCCGCCCGTGCGCCTCCACGGCCCGCCCCCACGCCGTGCCCGGCGTCGCCAGGCGCCACGCCTCCACGCCGCAGTGCGCCAGCGCGTCGAGCAGTCGCGCATCGCGCTCCGCGACCGCCACGCCGACGCACCGCATCCCCGCGCGCTCGAAGAACGGGCACGCCGACCCCATCGCCGCTAGCGCTTCGGTGCGCACCGTGAGCGGGTCGCGCAGGTACGCGCGCACCAGACGCGTCGCCACGCCGCACGAACGCCAGCGCGGATCGACGATCACCCGCGCGATCGTCCGCACCTCCGCGTTCAGCCGCGCCGTGTCCGCCCGCCGGTCGCCCGTGTCGTACGCGCCCGGCCACGCCCGCGCGCGCCACGCCCCGTTGAGCGTGGGCATCGCCGCCACCAGCACGCCGATCAACTCGCCGCCGCGCCCCGGCGCGTGCGCCGTCAGCACCCGCGCCGGGTTCGCCGGCGCCCCCGCCCGGTAGTGCAACGGCGCCAACGCCGCGTACTCGCGCATCGACCCCTCCCGCACACGAACCACCCCCGCCCCCGCCCCCGGAAACCTCACACCCGCGCCCGCCCCCGGAATCCCCGC
>RECZ01000051.1 GCA_007693765.1 Phycisphaerales bacterium
TAACAGCAGACGGTATTGAAGAGATTAAGACAGCCAAACTGCTGTTCACCAACCTGGGGGAGGTTGTGGCGTAGGGGAGGAGGTCTGTCGGCAGGCGCTTGAGGCCGCGCCGGCGCGCCTTGGCGACGGCGTAGCGCAGGGAATCGTCCATGCGTTTGCGCACGCTGTCGGTGATGTTCAGGCCCTGACGCTCCATCTCCGCCAGCGCCCACTCCCAGGCGCGCAGTTCTTCGAGGCAGCGCGGCTTGTAGACGTTGAACCCGATCGCGTGGTGCCCGATCTCGTGCAGGAAGACCGCGGCGGACATCGGCCCCTTCGGGCGCGGCGCCTCGATCAATCGCGAGATCGTGCCGTCGGCGTACGTCACCTGCCATGCCACGCCGCTCATCGAGGTCCGCCACTTCCGCACGCGCACGCCGTGACGGGTGAGCAGCTTGCGCGTCATGGTTTCGTATCGGTCGCGCATGGTGGGCGCGGCGTGCGGCGCGTTCGAGCGCTGCCGAACGGGCGCGGACGCCGTTGCGGGCGTGGGATGGGGCGCGCGGGGCGGCGGCTCCGGGGGCGCCGGCGGCTTCCACTTCTTCGGCAGCAGGTCCCAGAGGGTCAGCATGGGGGCGGGCCTCCCTCGAAACGGACGCCCCGCACGACGCGGTCGGCGCGGCCTCGCTGGTACTCGCGCCACGCCATCGGATTCTTCCCGGGTGGTTGCACTTCGAGCAGTCGCAGGGCGGTTCCTCCAGCGCAGGCGATGACGCCCTCCGCCGCGTCGAGCAGTTGGCCGGGGGGGGCGACGGTGAGTTGTTGGGCGTCGGGTTCGAGGTCTTGCACGCGCAGCAGGCGGAGCGGTTCGGCGCCGCAGCGGACGTCCACCCCCGGCCACGGGGTGAGGGCGTGGACGCGGCAGCGGCACTCGCGCGCCGGGCGGTGGAAGTCCACCCAGCCGTCGGCGCGACCGAGTTTAGTCGCTCTCGTCACCAGCGCTTCGTCCTGCTCGACGGGTTTGAGCGTGTCGTGCGCGAACTCGTCCAGCACGCGCAGCACGAGCGCGGGGCCGTCGGACGCGAGGTCATCGTGCAGTTCGCCGGCGGTCCGCGTCGGCTCGATGGGGCGGCGCGACTGGCCCAGCACCAACCCGGCGTCCATGCGTTGGGCGATGGTGATGACGCTGTTGCCGGTCTGCGTGTCCCCCGCGAGGATCGCGTGGTTGATCGGCGCGGCGCCGCGCCAGCGCGGGAGCAGCGAGGCGTGGAGGTTGATCGCGAACCGGTCTTCGAGCAGCGGTTCACCGAGTTTCTGGCCATACGCGATGATCACCCACGCGTCCGCCCCGATCGCGCGCACGGCGTGCAGGGCGTCCGGAGCGTCGGGGTCGTTGATGTCGCGGGGTTTGAAGATCGGCGTGCCTTGGGCGTGCTCGTCGCGCCACACGCCGATGGGCGTGGGCGTGAGTGCGCGGCTGCGACCCGCGGGCTTGTCGGGCTGGGTGACGATCGCGCGCAGGTCGTGCCCGCGGGCCAAGGCATCGAGCGTGGGGATGCCGAAGGCGCCGGCGCCGAGGAAGACGATCCTCACCGCAGCCCCGCGTCCCGCTCGAGGTCGCGCACGGCCAGCCGGGTGCGCAGGCGCGACATCTGCGTCATGCGGTCGATGATGAGCACCCCTTCGAGGTGGTCGAACTCGTGCTGCACACAGCGGGCGAGCAGGCCGCCGCAGCGCATCGTGAAGGTATTGCCCTTCGCGTCGAGGGCCTTCACGGTGGCGATGGGGGGGCGGAGCACGTCGCCGCGGATGTCGGGGAGGCTGAGGCAACCCTCCTCGAAAGCCTCGGGCGCTTCTTCGAGCGCTGTGATCTCGGGGTTGATGAAGACCATCGGCCCGTCGGTGGCGCTGGGCGGGTCGCTGTCGAGCGTTCGGTCATCATCGTTCGGGGGGACATGGAGTACGAAGATCCGGCGCGACACGCCGATCTGGGGCGCCGCGAGGCCGATGCCCTGCTCTTCGTACATGACCTCGAGCATGCGCCGGAAGATTTTTCGGACGTCGTCGTCCACGCCCTCCACAGGCGCCGCGCGGACCCGGAGCGTCGGGTCGGGGTACAGCACGAGGTGGAGCGCATCGGCGTCGATTGGCACGTCGGGGCGAGTGTAGAACAGCCCCCGGCGCGCCGCCATGCGTTGACGCTGCCGCGCTCGATCCCGTAGCATTCCCGTGCGTACAGGGGGAGTTCCAGCACGGCTCGCGCCCGGCTCCCCCGGGCCGCCGCGGACGCAGTCAGGAGACCGACCGACTTGGCCATCTTTGGGCGGAAAAAAGACGATGAACCCGACGACGGCGTCCCCGAGGGCGTCGGGGCCCCGGCCTCGGATGCGCCTTTCCTGCCCGATCCCGCCAAGGCGGCGAGATTCTTCGACCGGGCGAAGGCGGTCTACGAGTCCACCAATTTCGAATACGCGACCACCCTTTGGCTTCAGGGTCTCCGGATGGACCCGACCAGCGTGGACGGGCTTGAGCAGTTCTTCCTCTCCGCCCAGGCGTACGCGGGGGCCGCGAAGCGTGACAAGCCCAGCAAGGAGCAGGCGAAGAACTTCGGCGGCAAGGGCCCGCTCGAGAAGTACCTCGAAGAGCTCCTGCACTGGGGCATCAAACCGACCGACGTGACGCGGGCCGTGCGCGCCATCGAGCAGGCCGCCAAGATGGGCCTGAGCGAGCCCGGCTACTGGATCGGCGAGCGCGCCCTGCCCATGGCGCTGCGCGACAAGCCCAAGAAAGACCAGCTCCTCAAGCTGATGCAGGCGTTCAAGAAGCTCGAGGCCTTCGACCTCGCGGTTCGAGCGGGCGAACAGGCCATGGCGCTCGACCGCGGCGACACCAACCTCGACGCCGAGGTCCGCAACCTCAGCGCACAGATGACGATGTCTCGCGGCGGCTACGAGCGCTCCGGGGAGGAGGGCGGCTACCGGACCAACGTGCGCAACTCCGAGGCGCAGCGCCGGCTCGCGGAGGAATCGCAGATCGTCAAGAGCGAGGACGCCGCCACGCGCGTCGTCGAAGCCTCGAAGGCCGACTGGGAGACGCGACCGACCGACCGCAACGCCATCGCCCGCTACGCCCGCGCCCTTCAGGACCGCGGCCTGCCGGAAGACGAGAAGACGGCGTTCGAGCTCCTCATGAACGCCTACAAAGAAACCTCCGAGTACCGCTTCCGCCAGTGGGCCGGCGATCTCCGCATCCGCCACGCGCGCCGCAAGCTGGCCAAGATCCGCGACGCGGTGAAGGCGAAGCCCGACGACGCGGAGTTGCAGGAAAAGCTGCGCAAGGGCGCCGAGGCGTTCACGCGCATGGAGATCGAGGAGTTCAAGCAGCGCGTCGAGAACTACCCCACCGACCTCGGCATGAAGTACGAGCTCGGCGTGCGGCACTTCCAGGTCGGCGAGCACGAGGAGGCGATCTCGCTCTTCCAGGAAGCGCAGGGCGACCCGAAGACCAGGTCGCGCTGCCTCAACTACCTCGGGCAGTCGTTCCTCAAGCTCGGCTGGCTCGACGAAGCGATCGACACCTTCCAGCGCGCCAGCGAGAGCATGGAGTCGCAGAAGGACGAGTTGGCGCTCGATGTCCGCTACGGCCTGATGCAGGCGCTCGAGCGGAAAGCCCGCGAGCACAACGATCTCTCCGCTGCCGAAGAGGCGTACAAGATCGGCTCCGGCATCGCCGTGCAACAGATCAACTTCCGCGACATCCGTGCGCGGCGCGATGCGCTCCAGAAACTGGTGCGTGAACTCAAGGGCGCCGCGTCCTCCTGAGCGAGTCTATGGGCGACGCGATCGCGATCATCCCCGCACGCCTCGCCTCCACGCGCTTCCCCGAGAAGGTGCTGGCGTGTGAAACAGGCAAACCACTCATCGAGCACGTCTGCGAGGCGGCGAGCCGCGCGGAGCGCGTCTCGCGCGTGGTGGTGGCGGCGGACGACGGCCGCATCGTCGAAGCGCTACGCCCCTTCGGTCGTGAGTGTGTGCTGACCGACCCGGCCCACCCCAACGGCACATCGCGCATCGACGAGGCGGCTGAGCGGTTGGGCCTCTCCAACGACCAGATCATCGTCAACGCCCAGGGCGACGAGCCCGAGCTCGACCCCGCCCTCATCGACGCGGCGATCGAGACGCTCCTGCGACCCATCGCCGGGCGCGAGCCGGACGCCGCGACGATCGCCTCGCCCTTCCGCGAGGGCGAGGATCCCGCCGATCCGAACATCGTCAAAGCCGTGCTCCGACCCGACGGGTCGGCTCTGTACTTCTCTCGGGCGCTCGTCCCCCACACGCGCGAGGGGGGCACGCGCGTGGCCCCGCTGCGCCACGTTGGGCTGTACGTTTACCGACGCGGCTTTTTGCGCCGCTACACGCGCATGGCCGCCACGCCGCTGGAGCAAGCGGAGCAACTCGAACAGCTCCGCATCATCGAGCACGGCGGCACGATCGGCGTCGCTGTGCGCGAATCGCACGGCGTCGGCATCGACACACCAGCGCAGTACGAGGCGTTCGTCCGACGGTGGAAGGCATCGCACAACCCGTCGTAGCGGGCCGCAGCCGTCGGGGAGCGCGCGCTCGACCAGTCATCATCGGGAACGAGGCGCTTCGGTGACGCCGTCGCGACAGCGCGTCAGTCCTCGCTATCGCTCTTCGCCTCGATCATCTCCTTGAGGCGGTCGATCTCGCGGGAGAGTCGCCCGAGTTCGGTGCGGTGGTCATCGTCCTCGCCCGCGCGCAGCAGGCCCGCGGCCCGGTTGGCGGCGCGCTGGGCTCGGGTGCGCATCTCGGGGTGGGGGTGCGTCTCGGCGGCGCGGTTGAGGTGCTCGACCGCCGTCTCGTGCTTGATGCGCGCCAGGGCGCCCGTGGCCGAGTTGCGGACGCGCTCGACGTGGTCGAAGAGCAGGGGCCCGATCGCCTCCGCCGCGGCCTGCTCATCGTGGCGAGAGAGCGTCGCGACGGCGTTCATCGCCACTGGGCGCGTGCGTGAGTTGGCGCCCGGCCCGATGAAGCGCAGCGCGGCGTCCAGCCCCGCGGCTTCGTCGATGCGGCCCAGCGCATCCAGCGCCGCCTGCCGCACCTGATCGTGCTGCGACTCGACCTCCAGCGCCGCCAGCGCGACCTCGAGCCGCGAGTCGTGCCCGGTGCGCGAGAGCGCCCGGATCGCCGCGGACCGCGTGGCGTACGACTCGGCGTCGTCCGTCGCGTGGCGGAGCAGCGCCTCGGCGGCGCGGCTGGAGCGGATGACGCCCAGCGCATCCATGACGGCGCGACGGGGGCGGGCGTCGTCCACGCCCCGGCGGAGGGCGTCGAGCAGGGCGTCCTCAGCGCGGAGTTCGGCGAGCGAGGCCGCGGCGTCGGCGCGGAGGGCGTGGTGCTCGCTCGAATCGGTCAGGATGTTCGCCAGCGCCTCGATCGTCGCGGAGCCGGGGTGCTTCCGCAGGGCGCGGGCGGCGTCGAGCCGGGCGACGATGGTGGGGCCGCTTTGGAGTTGGGCGATGAATCGTGCCCCGGGCTGGCGCACATCGGGGGTCATGAGCACGTGCAGGTCCGGGTCGACCACGACCATCGTGGGCTCGGCGTCGAGGGCGATGGCCCGCTCGTGGCGGCGTTCGCTGACGTCGATCTCGACGATGCGCCAGCCCGAGGGCGTCTCGATGTGCACGGGCAGGGTGAAGACAAAGGCGGGCACGAGGTGGTCGATGCGCTGCGTCTGCTCGACGGTGAGCCGAAGTTCGCCGGCGCCGGCGTGCCACGAGGCGTCGATGCGCACCTCCGGGGCGCCGGGGCGGATGACCCACTGTTCGAAAAACCGCTCGAAGCTGCGCCCGCTCACGTCCTCGATCACGCGGCGGAGTTGGTCTGTCTCGACCTCGCCGAACTTGTGCCGCTGCACGTACTCGCGCTTCGCCTTGAAGAAGAGGTCGTCGCCGAGCTCGCGGCGGAGCATGTGCAGCACCGTGGCGCCCTTCGGGTAGGGGTTGGCCGCGCGGCGGAAGGTATCCAGCGGGACTTCGTACTCGCGCGAGGCCATGCCGGGGCGTTCGCCGGCGCGGGGGTCGTCGGCGCGGAGGCGGTCGCGCCCCGCCACGCCGCGGGCGCTGCGGTAGACGGAGGCGAGGTAGCCGTCGTCGTAGCCGTCGCGCTCCTCGTACCAGAGCGCGGTGCCGTAGGTCGCGAAGCCTTCGTTGAGCCAGATGTGCTCCCACGACTTGCAGGTGAGGAGGTTGCCGAACCACTGGTGGGCGAGTTCGTGCGCGATGAGGCCGTCGAGGTCGGCATCGAGCACGGCCCGTTCGTCGAGGATCGCCGTGTCGTACATGGTGGTGGCGCCGGTGTTCTCCATGCCGCCGGCGCCGAAGTTCCAGACCACGAGCTGCGCGTAGCGGTCGCCCCAGGGGTAGGGCTCGCCGTAGACGCGCTCGAAGAAGTGCATCATGGCGCTGGTATTGCCGTAGGTGCGCTCGATGTGCTCCGAGGCGCCCGCGGGCACGTAGACGGGCAGCGTCCATGGGTCGCCGGGGCGGGCGACGTCGGCGACCTCGAACTTGCCGACGATCAGCGAGACGAGGTAGGAGACGTGGGGCTGCTCAAGCCGCCAGTGGAAGGTTGTGCGTCCGCGTTGCGTGCGCTCGGCGACGAGGTCGCCGTTGCCGCTGACGAGGTACCCCTCGGGCACGGTGATGATCAGTTCGGTGGCGAAGCGCTCGTTGGGGAAGTCGTGGGCGGGGAACCAGTACCGGTTGGCCTCGGGCTGGCCCTGCGTGTGGAGTTGGGCCGCACGCCCGGGCGCGTCGGGGTGCTCGGGCGTCCAGATCAGGCCGTCGACGGGGTTCTCGACGGAGTAGGTGGTGACGATGGAGGTTTCGACGCCCGGGGCGAGGGGCGGGTTGAACAGGATGGTGAGGTGTTCGCCGTCGTGCGAGAAGGTGAGGTCGCGACCGTCCCGCTTGACCGCGTGCACGTCGAACTGCATCGCGTTGAGGGTGAGCGCCTCGAGCGGGGCGCCGATGGGGGTGAACTCCAGCCGCTGGGTGGCCTCGAACCGCGGCGTGTTCATGTCCGGGATGTCGATCTCCAGCACCATGCGCTGGTAGTCGGCGAGCCGGTCGGGGGGGTAGTTGCGGGCGTCGCGTCCGGTGCGTTCCTCCCATCGCGTGTCGGCGAAGGCGGCCCGGAGTTCGGCACGCTCGATGTGGCCGCGGGCGCAGCACATCTCGTGGGCGTGCATCCATTCCGCGGATGCGCCCCCGGCCGCGGCGAGCGTGGCCGGGGCGAGGGCCGCGAATAAGGTCGTGAGGAGGGAACGGATCGCCGAGCGGGAGGGCTGCATACGTATTGCTCCGTGCGTCCCGGAAAAGCGGGGGAGTGGGGGTTTGGGGGCGACTATACACCGGTGTCTCCGCCGGGCCGATCTTCCCGCCGGGGCCTTGTGCGGACCCGCGCGGGCGTGATACGATCAGACATGCCCCAATCGCCACAGCAGCCCGCCCCGCAGCGTCAGGACGACGAGGCGGCGAGCGCCGCGGCTATGCTCGCCGCAACCGGCCAAACCTCTCACTCAACAGAGTTTTACAGCCCGATCCCCGACGGCTACCGCAAGGGCCGCCACAAGTTCGTTGTCGTGGTGGGCACGGTCATGTCGGGTTTGGGCAAGGGCATCTTCTCGAGCAGCGTGGCCAAGCTCCTCAAGGACAAGGGGCTGGTCGTCGCGCCGATCAAGATGGAGGGCTACCTGAACGTCGATTCGGGCACCCTCAACCCCTACCGGCACGGCGAGGTCTTCGTGCTCGACGACGGCACCGAGTGCGACATGGACCTGGGCACCTACGAGCGCATGCTCGACCAGAACCTCTCCCGTCGGAACTTCATCACCTCCGGGCAGGTCTTCAGCGAAATCCTCGAGCGCGAGCGCCGCGGCGGGTACCTCGGGCGCGACGTGCAGATGATCCCCCACGTCACCGGCGAGGTGAAACGCAAGCTCCGCGAACTCGCCATGTACGGCGACGGTCAGAACCCGGCGGACGTTGTCTTCGTGGAGGTCGGGGGTACGGTGGGGGACTACGAGAACGGCTTCTACATCGAGGCCCTGCGCGAGCTGGCTTTCGAGGAGGGGGAGGGCTCCGTCTGCTTCGTGGCGTTGACGTACATCGTCGAGCCCCCCGCGCTGGGCGAGCAGAAGAGCAAGGCGGCGCAGCTCGGCATCAAGCGGCTGATGGAGACGGGCGTGCAGCCCCACATCATCGCCTGCCGCGCGTCGAGGCCCTGCACGCACACCGTGATGCAGAAGAT
>RECZ01000064.1 GCA_007693765.1 Phycisphaerales bacterium
CCCCCCCCCCCCCCCCCCCCCCCCCCCCCCCCCCCCCCCCCGCCCCCCCCCCCCCGGGGACGCGTCAGGGGCATGTGTTTCCGAAGTTGGTCAGGACGATGCTCAGGTCGGCGAAGTCGACGCAGCCGTCGAAGTTGACGTCGGCGACGGGGTTGTAGCCCGGGTCGCCGGCGCAGAGGCCGAAGTTCGCGAGCACGACGCCGATGTCGGCGAAGTCGATCTGCAGGTCGCCGTTGGTGTCGCCGGGGCAATCGAGGATCTCGAAGGCGTCGATGAGATCGTCCGAGCCCTCCGCGTTGGTGACGCGCACGCTGCGCAGGCCGGGCGTCGCGGTCTGATCGATCACCAGCGTGAACTCGGCTTCCGTGCCCAGCGAGTTGGTGGGCGTCATCGTTCCCGAGGTCCAGCCCGTTCCCGAGAGCGCGAGCGTGGTGGGGATCTTGAAGTTTGCGCCGGCGACAGTGCCGGTGACGCTCTGGCCGCGGTAGGCGCTGTTGGGTGAGATTTGGCTCAGCGCGGTGGTGGCGCCGAACACGGTGACGGTGATCTGGTCGGTCGCCACGCGCCCGTCGCTGTCGTAGGCCCACAGGGTGACGTTGTAGTCGCCGCTGGAGGGATAGAAGAACACGGCTTCGTCGGGCGGCGAGAGGAACGCATCGGGGACGCCGTCGCCGATGAGGTCCCATTGCAGTTCGACGAGCGTGGCGCCGGGCATATTGACACGGGAGTTGATGTGCCCGAGGAACCAGCAGGCGGTGTTGGCCTCGCAGCGTTTATCGACGCCGGCGACGGCGGTGGGGGGGCGATCGATGACGGAGCCGAGGAAGATCAGCAGGTCGTAGAGCTGGACGATCTGGTGCGCGTTGGGGCCGACGTCGCTGACGCGGAGCGCGTACGTGGACGGGGGGACGACACCGGTGAAGATGAACTCAGGATCGCCCGCCTGCGTGTTGTTGGCGAGCCACGAGACACCGGTATTGAGATCGACGAGCTCCAGCGCGAGGTCGCCCGCGGCGAAGGCCCACACAGATGTGACGGCGCCGTTGCAGCCGGTGGTCTGCTGGCCGTTGTCGTAGATGCCGCCGGCGGGATCGACGAAGACGTTGATGATGTCGGGTTCGGAGAGGGTGAAGACGTACCAGTGAGAGCCCGTGTTGTTGGGGCCGGCGGCGCCGTTGAGCGCGAGGTTGCGTTCGGACACGCCGCGGCGGATCCCGGGGAGGGGCGCGAGGTCGCCGAAGTCGTGGGCGTCGGCGAGGGTGTGGTTGCCGGCGAATCGTCCGCCGTAGTTGCGGGCGCCGCCGCGGATCTCGTCGACGGTCAGCATGTCGGTGCTGGTGTGGATCAGCGGCTCCATGAGTTTGGTCTGGTTGCAGGGGACGGTGTGGATCATGCCCAGGCCGTGCCCGAGTTCGTGGGCGACGAGGTTGCGGAAGCGGCGGAAGTTGTTCGAGGGATCTCCGAGGCTGAGCAGGGTGAAGCGGTTGGTGGCGATGTACATGTCGCCGCCGCCGACGGCGAACATTCCCGTCGCGGAGGGGAAGGCGCTGTAGCCGAGGTACGTCGCGCCGGTGGCGTCGGCGCCCCCGATGCGGATGTCGCCGCGCCAGGGGACGGAGACCTCACTGGTGTCCATGGGGGAGTTGTCGTCGGCGACCTCGCGGAAGCGCAGGCCGGTGTTCATCTGCCACGCGGCGATCGACTGCCGGATGTGCTCGCGGCCGCGGTCGACGTCGTTGAACCTGTTGATGAGCTGCTGATTGAGCTCGTTGGGGCCGATTGTGGCGGGGTCGATGCCGGCGAGGCCCCACTGCACGCCGTCGTCGGGGAAGCTGAACGTGAGATTGGCGGGCGCGGCCTGGCCGCTGGGGCCGAACCCGGCCCCGCCCGTCCACACCACGGTGTCGGTGAAGAACCGCGGCCCGGGAGACTGGCCGAGCATCGCGGGTGGGAGCAGGGCGTGCTGGTCCATCGCGCGCTGCATCTCCTCGCGCGTCATGTTCTCGGGGAAGCACATGGGCAGGCCCGCGGCGTGGCGGAGGAACGCCTCGCGCACGGGGTCGCAGCCGTCGTGGTGCGGCGCGGCGGCGGCGGGGGTCGCCGTGTCGTCGGGTGCGCTCGCGCCGGCGAGGGCGGAGGCGCCCGCCGCGGCGATGATTGCGCTGAGTCGGCGCATTGACAGCGGCGAGGTGGGTGTGGTGGGCTTTTGCATGTGCGCAACCTCCAGGGATCGATGCGGGACTCGCGCGCGTATCGGGGTACGTGGCGGCCGCTGGTCTTCGTGCAACCGCTCGCGCGAGCGGCCCTGGGTCGTCAACCAGCGTACAGGAATCGGCACCTGAGTCCAGTAAAAAACGGGCGACCCGCGAAAACACCGATCTGGGCAATGAAAAACGCGGCCCGGTGGGCCGCGTCGGTGGTTGCTTCCTGGTGTCCCTGCGGGGTCGGGGGCGTCGTCAGTTGCCGGCGGCGCCGGTGACGGGCACGGTGCGCACGCCGGTGACGGCGGAGTTCTTGGCCGTGCCGTGCGTGGTGACGTAGCGCCCGCTGGCGGGTCGCGCGGAGGAGCGGTTGCTCGGCCAGAAGGGGTAGCCGTCGATCTGGCGATGGATGTAGTCCGGTGCACGGATGAGGAGGCGTCCGTCGTGGAAGCGCATGCTGGCGCCGTCGCCGCCGCGGTCGAGCCACTGCTCGGGCTCGACGCTGTCCATGATGATGTTCATGAGTTGCTCGACTCGGACCTCTTCGGGCTCGATATCGTCCTCGTCGCCGGGATCCTGGAAGATGCCGCCTCCTCCTCCGCCGCCGCCGCGTTGGCCGCCCTGCTGGAGGACGGAGTCGAGGTCGAGGTCGGGGACGTTGGTGAAGTTGGGGATGACGAAGAGCAGGTCGCTGATGTCGTAGATCTTGAGCGTGGTGCGCCGGTTGAGGCGCGACTTGGGCCCGACCTCGAGCATGCCCGAGGGGGTGAGCTGCCAAGTGCTCTGGTCGAAGTCGTCCTGCGTGTGCTCGAGGACGCGCTCGAGCATGGTCAGCAGCGGGGCGCCGCGGACGCTGAGCGTGACGGTCTGGTCCTTGTTGAGCCCGGAGACGGCGCCGGCGTCGTCGTCCCACTTGACGTCGAGGGTGAGGTCGCCGACCTGCTCGATGAACGTCATCACGTCCTGGAGGCGCGACTCGTTCATCTCGAGGGTGACGTTCCGCATGAGGCGCTCGAGCGTGACGCGGCGCGGGTCGGCGGCGGCGCGCCGGTTCTGGGCGCCGGCGAGGCGTTCGTTGAGCGATTGGGCCAATGTCTCGCCGGTCGCGCCGAGGGCGACGATCGCGCCGAGCGCGAGTCCGAGGATGGTTGCGGGTCGTGTTCGCATGGCGTTTCTCACGTCAAAAGCATAGGCCGGCGGGGATGGCGACGTCCCCCATGGGTACCTATACGCCCGTATCGGCCCCGGGATGCCGCGACTTGCCCCGACGGGCTCCAACCATCGCTCCGTGCCGCTCAGGGGCGGGTTTCGCGCAACGCCGCGGTGGCCCGTAGCGTCTCGTCGATCGCCAGGAGGGTCGCGACGTTGGCGTCGATCTGGAGGCGCTGGTCCCACGGGCTGGCGCGCACGCCGCCGATGGCGCGGTCGCGGTCGCGGAACATGTGCATGAGGGCGTCGTCCACGGTGAGCTGCAGCAGGAAGCGGAGCGAGCGCGAGAGGCGCGCCAGCTCCGCGCCGGTCTCGTCGGCGTCGGTGAGCCGCGGGTCGGCGAGCATGGTGGCGAGCAGCGCGACGGGGCGGGCGGCCTGCCAGTTGGGGAGCATCGAGCGCGAGGCCGTGAAGACGACGCCGCCGAGGAAGTCCGGGGCGTCGTCGCCGGCGTCGGCGACGGTGATCTGGTGGCGCCACACGAGCTCGCGCATCTCGCGGAGGGCGGTCGCGGCGGGCACGGGGGCGCCCTCGTCGAGCAGCGCCAACTCCGCCCAGCCCAGCCACGGGGACATCGCGACGAGCATGCCGGGGGGCGTCTCGCGGAAGAGCGCCCGCGTCGCGGACCGCGCCAGGGCGCGCGTCTCGTCGGGCGGGGAGAGATCGTCGGGGATGACGCCCGCGCCCACGCTCAGCGCGTAGGCCACGAGGGCGCGGGCGGCGTCGGGGATCGCGTTGTCCCAGCCGGCGTCGGGGTCGTAGGCGTCGAGCGTGCGCAGCGCGGCGGCGAGCAGCGCATCGTCGTCGCGCTCGTCGCGGTCGCGGAGTCCGGGCGGGCGGGCCCCGGCGTGGGCGGCGGCGGCGATGAACGCGCTGGCGACGACGGGGTCGCGCAGCGAGGCCTTGTCGTGGGCGGCGATGAGGTCGAGCTGCGTCCAGGCGAAGCGGGCGGCGCGCACGCCGTCGGCGCGATCGACCCACCCGCCGGAGGCGTGGCGGAACAGGGCGTACGCGGTGAGCGCGCGCTGCACGGGGGAGGCGACGAGGGGGTCGTACGAGTCGAGCCAGGGCTGGTAGTCGCCCATCATCACGTGCACGTCGTCGCGCCGGAGTTCGCGCGACATCAGGTGTCGGACGATGGCGCGTGAGGCGTCTCGGAGCGTGCGCTCCGATACGGCCGCGTGCGAGAGCACGCGCCCGCCGCGGAAGAGAAAGACGGGCTCCTCACCCGGCTCCGTCTGGGCGAGGTGCTGCACGGGGAAGCGGTAGAGGATCACGCCGTGATCGGCGCGCAGGGTGTCGAGGCCGAGCGGGGGAAGGTCGAGGTCGGCGCACGCGGCGATGAGCCCCTGCGCAGAAGATGTGTTGGCGCTGAGCAGCGCGCCCGGGAAGTAGGCCCGCACGCGCTGCCCGACCCGCGCCGCCACGCCCTCGACGCCGTGCGAGACCTGGTTCGCCGCGTCGCTGAAGGTGGCGCCGGCGAGCGGGATCATGGCGCCGCCGATCTGCACGTCGATGGTCATGCGTTGGGCCGTGTCGCGCAGGGCCTCGTCGCGGAGGGCGTCGCGTGCGACGGGGGCGCGCTCGGTGGCCTGCAGCATGGCGCCGCGGGCGGCGCGCCACACGGCCGTGCCGTCGGTGACGACCTCCGTGCCGCGCCCCACGATCACGCCCGAGAGCCGCAGGGTGACGCTGGCGCTGTGGGCGCCCTCCGGGTCGACGAAACTGGGCTCGGCGGGCGCATCCCACGCCCGCACCCACGCGCTGACCTCGTGGTAGGCCTCGAGCGTCTGGGCGGCGCCGGGCATGCCCACGGTCGCGGCGGCGGCGGCGGCGTGCGGGGGGGGGCTGAGGACCAGGATGCAGGTCAGGGCCGCGCCGATCGCCAGCGCAATCGGACGTTGCCGCGCGGCCCCACGGGTGTTGCGTGGAGGCAACGCCGCGGCGCCACCCGACACGCCCGTTCGCGGGTTATTGGACAGGCAACCCCAGCGCACGCCCTCCGGGGGCGGTTTTCCACCGTGGCGCCACCCCGGGGGGGCCGCGCGGCGCGCGGGTTGTTTCTCTGTAGGGTGGACAATCCCAGACCCGCGGAAAAACAGAGAGCAGGAAGTTATGACACGCATCAACAGCATCTCCAATGTGCTCGCCATGACCGCGTATCAGCGTCGCGTTCTGGTGATCGCGGCCCTCGCGTTCGTCGCCATGTGCTGAATCGACGGGCGGCGGTGCGTCGGGTGTGAGCGTACGCGAAAGAAAACGGGCCTGCGCGTCGGTTCGCGCAGGCCCGTGTGTTTTACTGCTGGGGGGTTCGTGCGGGGCCGGGGGGGGCGCGTCCCGCGCGTGGGGGGAGACTTAGAACTGGATCTTGTCGGTGCCCATGGCGCCGTGGTCGTCCATGCCGCCGCGCTGGGGCCCGCCGCCGGGGGCGGCGCGCTTCTCGGTGCGCTCGTGGCGTTCCTCGTCGGCGGCGCCCCACTGGGCCCGCTTGAGGGAGAGGCCGATCTTGCGGTCGTCGATGTCGACGCGGAGGATCTTGACGTCGACCTCTTGGTTGGGCTTGACCACTTCCTGCGGGTTCTCGACCTTGTGGTCGGCGAGTTCGGAGATGTGGAGGAGGCCTTCGAGGTCGTCCTCGAGTTCGACGAAGACGCCGAAGTTGGTGATCTTCGTGACCTTGCCGCGGACGACCATGCCGGGCTGGTAGGCGCCGGGGATGGCGCTGATCCAGGGGTCTTCGGTGAGCTGCTTCTGGCCGAGCGAGATGCGCTGCTTGTCGAGGTCGACGTCGAGGACGACGCACTTGATGACGTCGCCCTTGTTGATCATCTCGTTGGGGTGCGCGACCTTGCGCGTCCAGGAGAGGTCGGAGACGTGCAGCAGGCCGTCGATGCCGGGCTCGATCTCGACGAAGGCGCCGTAGTTGACGAGGTTGCGGACCGCGCCCTCGATGACGGTGCCGACGGGGTACTTCTCGGCGACGAGCTCCCAGGGGTTGACCTCGATCTGCTTCATGCCGAGCGAGATCTCCTGCTTGTCCTTGTCGATCTCGAGAACGACGACCTCGACCTCCTGCGCGACGGAGACGAGCTCCGACGGGTGGTTGACGCGGCGCGTCCACGACATCTCGGAGATGTGCACGAGGCCCTCGATGCCGTCCTCGAGCTTCACGAAGGCGCCGTAGGACATGATGTTCACGACCTCGCCCTTCACGCGGCTGTTGACGGGGTAGCGCTTCTCGATCTCCTCCCACGGGGAGGCCTCGCGCTGCTTGAGGCCGAGGGCGATCTTCTCGCGGTCGTAGTCGATGTTGAGGACCTTGACCTCGATCTTCTGATCGATCTTGACAATGTCGGACGGGTGGTTGACGCGCCCCCACGACATGTCGGTGATGTGCAGCAGGCCGTCGATGCCGCCGAGGTCGACGAAGGCGCCGAAGTCGGCGATGTTCTTGACGGTGCCGGTGACGATGTCGCCCTCGTTGATCGTGCCGAGCAGGCGCTTCTTGGCCGTCTCGCGCTCGTGCTCGATGAGCTTGCGGCGGGAGACGACGATGTTGCGGCGCTCGAGGTCGATCTTGAGGATCTCGGCGCGGACGTCGCGCCCGATGAAGTCGCCGATGTCGTGCGGGCGACGGATGTCGACCTGCGAGGCGGGGAGGAAGGCGGGGATGCCGATGTCCACCAGCAGGCCGCCCTTGATCTTGCGCATGACGCGCCCCTCAACGACGTCGCCCTCGTTGGTCGTCTCGATCAGGCGCTGCCAGTTGATGATGCGGTCGGCCTTGCGCTTGGAGATCTCGACGAGGCCGCCGTCGCCCTCGACGCGCTCGAGCAGCACCTTGATCTTGTCGCCCACCTGAACGTCGGCGACGTTGTCGAACTCTTCCTTTTTGATCAGCCCCTCGGACTTCAGGCCCATGTCGACGATCACGTCGTCGCCGGCGAAGCCGATCACGGTGGCCTCGAGGATCGAGCCGGGGGTGAAGTCCTGGATCGAGCCGTCGAGGATCTCGTCCATCGTGTCGATCTGGCGGTCGGTCGCGTACGCCTGGAAAAGCTCGTTGGCTTCGGCGTCCGCCACGCCCAGAGAGGCGATCAGGGATTCATCGATCATTGCGTTGTGGTCCTTTCCGTGGCCCGCCTCCGGAACTGGCAGGCCGACGCTCGCGTTTGGCCGCACGAGCCGCGGCGCCCCCGAGGGGCGGTTCGAACGCCTCGTCGCCGCTGCACGCGCAGTGGGTCTTCGACGAGGGGGGGACGAGTGTAGCACGCTTCCGCGGCGCATCAAAGACCCCAACGCCATTCTCGCAAAGGATTTATCCGCCCAGCAGCATCCGCCTGTGCGGTGTGGCGAGGGCGAGGCGCCGGAGCTGGGCGGGGGATTTCCAGTGCCGCCCCCCCGGACCCCCGGAAGCCCCGGAACCACCAGCACCACCGGGCGCCGTGAGTACGGCGGCGGCCGCGATGGTTCCGGTCGGGGTCCAGACGCTGAATCGCACGTTGCGGTGGGTCGTCGCGACGTCGAAGCGGTCGTGCAGGCGCAGCCGCCCCGCCCCCGGACCCGCCCCCGGCCCCATGCCCAGCCACGTGGCCAGACGCCGGGCGCCGGGGGGGCGATGGTCGTCCTCGAGGGTGGGGGCCTGCCACATACCGGCCCAGAGGCCGGCGTCCGGGCGGCGCTCGACGAGCACCCGCCCGCGGTCGTCACGCAGCAGCACCGCGGCGTGGTGGACGTCGCGCCTTGCGGCGCGCTCGGCGGGGGCGGGGATGTCCGCCTGCGCGCCCTCGGCGGCGGCGCGGCAGTGTTTGTTGAGGGGGCAGTCGGCGCATCGGGGAGCGCGGGGCGTGCAGACCAGCGCACCGAGTTCCATCAGGGCTTCGTTGAAGGCGCCGGGGTCGGAGGCGGCGTTGACCATCGCCTCGGCGCGCTCCCACGCGAGCGTTTGGGCCTCGGCGTCGCGCACACGCAGGGGGCGGCCTTCGAGCCGGAGGACGACGCGCGCGACGTTGGCGTCGACGATGGGCGTGCGCTGGCCGCAGGCGATGCTGGCGACGGCGCCGGCGGTGTAGCGGCCGACGCCGGGGAGCGCGCGGAGGCGCTCGGCGTCGCGGGGGGCCGCGCCGTTGTGCCGCTCCACGATGGCGCACGCGGCGGCGTGCAGGTGGCGGGCGCGCCGGTAGTAGCCCATGCCCGACCACGCGGCGAGGACGCGCTGCTCGCCCGCGCGGGCCATGACGGCGGGCGTGGGGAAGGCGCGGACGAACGCGGGGTAGCGCTCGGCGACGCGCGACGCCTGTGTCTGCTGGAGCATGATCTCGCTGATGAGCGCCCGCCACGGGTCGCGCACCGGCTCGCGCCACGGCAGCGCACGGGCGTTGGCGGCGTACCAGCGTTCGAGTGCGCGGGCGATGGCGCGGTCGGTCTTCTCCCGTTCCCCCGAGGGGAGTGGGCCGGGGTGGGGGGGCTTCCTGCTTCGCGCCCGTTTCGTTCCCGCCGCGCTCATGCCTTCGCCAGCGCCTTCGTCACGCCCGCCTTCACGCGCGCCCACGGCGCATCGGGGGACTTGCCGACGCTGATCCAGTTGTCGCACATGAGGATGTTCGTCACGCCGGGGGTCGCGAAGAGGGCCGCGGCGAGCGGGTCGGACGCGGCGTCCTGCGCGTTGCGGAAGGAACGCGAGCCGGCGCCCGGGGCGACGACGGCGCGGTCGAGCACGCACTTGACGGCGTTGGGGTTGGGGGTGTCTTCGAAGCGTCGGACGGTGTAGCTCATCGCGCGCAGTGTACGCCCGTCACGGCGCCGCGTTGACCGGCGAAACCCCGATCGTGATGCCCAGCGCCCACGCGCCGAGGGCGTAGGTGGCGGCGGTGATGAGCATGATGCTGATGAGGTTCAGCCAGAACCCCGCCCTGACCATCTGCCCGATGGTGACGTGCCCGGAGCCGAAGACGATGGCGTTGGGCGGGGTGGCCACCGGCATCATGAAGGCGCAACTGGCCGCGAGGGCCGCCGGCACGATCAGCAGCAGCGGGTCGGCGCCGATGCCCAGGGCGACGCCGCCGAGAACGGGCAGGAACGTCGCGGCGGTCGCGGTGTTGCTGGTCAGTTCGGTCAGGAAGATGACCACGGCGATCACGATCAGCACGAGGGCGATGATCGGGACGGTGTCGAGGGCGCCGACGTGGTGGCCGATCCACGCATCCACGCCCGTGGCGCGCACCGCCGCGGCGAGGCTGAGGCCGCCCCCGAAGAGCAGCAGCACGCCCCACGGCAGGCGCACGGCGCTCTCCCAATTGAGCGTGAACACCCCCTTGCGGGCGTTGACGGGGATGGCGAAGAGCAGGATCGCGGCGACGATGGCGATCGCGGCGTCGTCCACGGATCGGATGCCGGGCGCCCGATCCGCGAGCCACGCCCAGCGGGTGAGCGGCTCGCGCAGCACCCACGAGAGGGCGGTGAACACGAAGACGCCCATGACCGTCCACTCGGCGCGCGACACGGGGCCGAGTTTGCGCAGTTCGTCGCGGATGAGTTCGCGCCCGCCGGGGAGTTCCTTGATGCGCGTGGGGTAGAGCACACGGGTGAGCAGCAGCCACGTGATGAACAGCATGACCAGCGCCAGCGGCACGCCGACGAGCATCCACTGACCGAAGCCGATATCGACGCCATACGCCTCGCGCACGAAGCCCGCGAGGAAGGCGTTGGGTGGCGTGCCGATGAGCGTGCCCACCCCGCCGATGCTGGCGGCGTAGGCGATGCCCAGCATGAGGCAGGTGGCGAACCGCAAAGAGCCGGCGCCTGTGAGCGGTCGCGGGTTGCCGTCGGCGTCGAAGGCGAACTCGTGCTCGGCCTCGCGCAGGCGTTCGAGCGTGAGGCCGATGATGCTCACACCGATCGGGAGCATCATCACCGTGGTGGCGGTGTTGCTCATCCACATGCTCAGCACGGCTGTCGCGAGCATGAACCCCCCGATGAGCATGGGCGGGCGCGTGCCCACCAGCAGCACGGTGGCGAGGGCGATGCGCCGGTGCAGGCCCCAGCGCTCCATGGCCAGCGCCAGCATGAAGCCGCCCATGAAGAGGAAGATCACCCGGTCGGCGAAAGGCGACGCCGCGGCCGCGGGTGACATCACACCCAGCACGGGGAAGAGGACGAGCGGCAGCAGGGCGGTGGCGGGCAGGGGCAGCGCCTCCGTCACCCAGAGGACGGCCATGAGAACGCCCACGGCCGCCACGGCTCGCCCGGCGTCGGAGAGGGCGCCGGGGTCGACCTCCGCGCCCGGCCATGGCTGCGCACCGGGGAGCAACCAGTAGACGGCCAGCGCCAGGATCGGGGCGCCGATGCGGCCCACCCACGCCATCGTCTGGCTGGGATTCGAGTCGCTTGGGGGGGTGGTCGTGGGCTCGCTCATGGCGCATGCATCGTCCCGCGCCGGCGCGTCGCTCACAAGGCGTCTCGCGTTGCGTGACGATTCCGTAGGTGTGATGGGCGTCAGACGGCCGATATACTCGGTCGGTGGTGCGCAATCGCTGCGCATCTGAGGCGCCCACTCCCAGAGACACTCGTGCCCGGATTCGACTGGCTCAACCAGTTCCTCAGCCGTCTACAGGGGTACCCCGTATGGCAGGTGCTTCTGGAGCTGCTGATCATCGGTGCGATCGTGTACATGGTGGTGCGGTTCGTGCAGGGCACGCGGGCCGCGGGGGCGCTGCGGACGGTGTTGCTGGTGCTGGTCGCGTGCACGGTGCTGGTGCGGTTGGCCTCGCAGCGCGACATGTTCCCCCGGCTCGATCAGTTGTACACACGGTTCCTCGGGTTCCTGGCGATCGCTCTGGTGGTGATCTTCCAGCCGGAGCTGCGCCGGGCGCTGATCCGCATGGGCGAGCTGCCCGCGGTGGGCCCGATCTTCCGCGGGATGACGAGCACGAGCGAGACGACGCCCGTGGTCGACGCCGTGGTCGGCGCGTGCAAGTTCCTGAGCAAGAACAAGTTCGGCGCCATCATCGCCGTCGAGCGGCAGGTGGGTTTGCGAGAGGTGCTCGAGGGATCGAAGCCGCTCAACGCGGATGTGTCGCCGGAGTTGCTGCAATCGATCTTCTGGCCCAACAACCCGTTGCACGACATGGCGGTCGTGATTCGTGGTCGCAAGATCATCGCCGCGAGCGTGCAGTTCCCGCTCGCCGACCCCGACGAGGTGGCCGATTCGCGTCTGGGGACGCGTCACCGGGCGGCGGTGGGTCTGACGCGCGCGACCGATGCGCTGGTCGTCGTCGTGAGCGAGGAGACGGGCGCGATCAGCCTCGCCGAACGCGGCGCGCTGATGCGCTGGCTTACGCCCGAGTCGCTGCGTGATGAGCTGCTCAAGCGGCTCCGCCCGGACATCGCCCACGTCAGCGCCGGCTCGGGCGACGAGGCCGACATCCGCGACCTCTCCGGCGAACCGGTGGACACCAGCATCCTCGAAGACAAAGACCGCTCCTCGACGGAGAAGAGCGCATGAACGCCCGCGCCCGCACGTGGTTGATCGTCGTCATCGTGACCGCGCTGGTGTGGCTCTACGCCGAGGCCGAGAGCCTGACCCGCAGCGAGCAGGAGATGCGCATCGCCTTCGCGTCGCCCACGCCCGACCTCGTGGCCCGGGTGGTCGGCGATGAGTGGCGCGGCTCGGTTCGGGTGCGGATCGAGGGCTCGAGCGCCGCGCTGGGGCAGGCGCCGCGGGCGCTGCGGTTCGAGCTGGGCGAGCCGGGGGTCTCCGCCGCGGAGGGCGAGCACGAGATCGATCTGCGGTCGGCGCTTCGCGCTTCGCGCGAGATTCAGCGTGCGGGCATCAACGTGCTGGACGTCGAACCGGCCACGGTGCGTCTGCGCGTTGAGACGGTGCTCGCGCTCGAGGGCGTCGAGGTGCGGCCCGAGCTCATCGGCGTCGAGCTGACGGGCGGCCTGACGATCGACCCGCCGCGCGTCGCGGTGCGCGCCCCCCGCGCCTTCGTCGACGCGCTGCGCGCGTCGCCCACGGGCGCGCACGTGATGGCGCGCATCCCCCGAGCGGCCCTCACGAACATCGTCGAGGGTCAGGAGAACCGCGTGCGCGCCCGCCTGCTCTTCCCCGAGGGCTTGCAGGACCCCAGCGCCGAGATCACGCCTGGCGAGGTGGAGTTGATCTTCACGGTGCGCAGCCGCACGGACTCCCTGAGCGCGCCCTCGGCGCCGGTGCAGGTGCTCCTGCCGCCGCGTGAGGCCGGGCGCTGGCGCATCGACATCAACCCCGAAGACGCTTTCATCCGCGACGTGCAGGTCACCGGCCCGGGCGACGTGATCGAGCGCATCCGCTCGCGTGAGCTGCGGATCATCGCGGTGCTGTGGCTCTCGAGCGACGAGCTCGAGAGGAGGCTGGACGCCAAGCGGGCGACGTTCGCGCTGGTGCGCGACGATCAGACCACCGCTCTGCCGGCGGGCTTGGTGATCGATGCGCCCGAGACGCTGGTGCGCCTCTCGATCGAGCCAGCCCCCGAGCCCGTCGAGCCCTGAGGGCCGCCGCGAGCGCGGTCAGGCGAGGGCCGCGTCGGTGGTCGGGACGGTGGGTTGGCCGTTGTCGGGCTCCCCCCGGCCGGCGTCGCCTCCACGCAGGGCACGCATCGCGCGGGCGAAGTCGGCGCCGTCGCAACGCTCGCGTGCGAGGGTCTCTGCGCGATCGATCTTCGCGCCGTCGGGGCCTGTTTCGAGGAAGTCGCGCAGGGCGCCGGCGAAGCCGACGCGGTCGTTGGCGTCGAGCATCGCGCAGGATCCTTCATCGAGCAGGGAACGAACACCCGGGGAATCGGCGGCGATGATCGGGGTGCGCAGCGCCGCGGCCCACGCGAGGGCCGCGCACGCGTCGCCCCGGTCGCGGGCGCAGGGCGCTGCGGGCAGCGCGGGGGGAGAGACCGCGACAACGACGTCGGCGGCGCCGATCCAGTCGCGCTCGGGGAGGCGCTCGTAGAGCATGCGCCAGCGCCGGCCGTGGCGCTCCGTGAACCGCTCGGTGCGCTCGTGGTCGTGGGCATCGTGGGGGATCACGCCCACGGCGTCGGCGCCGGAGAGGGTGAGCAGGCCGAGGTAGTAGGCGGCGAGCGGCGCATCGGCGATGCGCGAGCGCGAACCAATGAAGGCGACGACACGCTGGCCATCGCGCACTCCCCACCGGCGCCGACAGGCGTCGGCGTCGCAGCGCTGCGCCGGATCGACCGGTGCGGGCGCGACGGCCCAATCGCGTGTTCGCGGCGCTAGCGCGGACCACGCGTCGCGCAGCGCATGGGAGCCGAACGTCCCGCGCGTGACGCCCCGAATCGCGCCCCGGGCCCACGCGCTCGAGAGGGCGCCGACTGGGGGCGGTTCGAACAGCGACGCGACACGGCGTGCCCGCGGCGCCCCGAGCCTCGCCAGCATCAGGCACCGCCAGGACCAGCAGTGAATGAGCGCCGGCGCGCCGTCGCGGCGCACGCGGTCGCGGAGCGTGCGCCACGCGAACTCCGGGCGCTGCAACGGCGGATGCGGCGACGCGGCGTTCGGTGCGCGGAGCGCACGGGTGTTGGTGGGGGGGCCGAAGGCCCAGATGGCGTCGTCGTCGCCGCGGGCGGCGTGCAGGGCGTCGAGCGTGGCCCAAGCGCAGGCGTGCGCCTCGACGAGGTGCAGCGTGCGGCCTCGGAGGCTCTCGTGGGCGTGCATCAGTCGAATCGCCTCGACGCCGGGCCGCCCTCGCGCTCGCGCGTGTAGAAGAGCTGGGCGACGGCCTCGCCGAAGCGGCGCGCCAGCGCCTCTTCCGCCGCGAGACGCTCGCTGACGCCGGTCGGCGCGGCGTCGGGGCGCACGGGTATCTCGACCTGGAAGGCGTGTCCGACGGCCGAAGCGGGCCACATGCGGTAGTTGTTGGCGGCGTCGAAGACCTTGGCCCGTCCCGCGGCGAAGGGCTCGTACGCGACGCCCTCGCGGCTGAGCGTGAAGCGATCGACGATGACGTAGATCACGACGTCGGACCCGACCGCGCGCCCGACATCAACGATGCTCATCGGCTCGTTGCTGCGTTCCTGCTGTACAGCGCGGAGGGCCGACTGCGTCGGGATCACCATCTCGGGCTTGAGCACCTTCTGGAGCATCAGCGTCTCTTCCGCCTGCTGACCGATGATCATCCGCAGGCTGCGCCGTGGCACCACGTTGGTGCGGTCATCCACGAAAACGACGGTTGTGCGGGAGCCGTCGAGCGAGTACACGGCCTCGATCTTGGGCCCGCCGCCGACGAGGTACATGCCCGCGGATATGTAGTTGCACCCGGCCATCGTGGCCAGCGCCGAGAGCGAGAGCGCGCCGGCGAGCAGGGCGCGGCGACGGGTGCGCGACGTGGCGCGGGCGAGTGTCGATCGTGTGGTGCGCGTGCGGGGCATCAATAACTCGGGTAGTAGGGCTCTTGGTGGTCGTAGAAGAGCCACGTGACACGGTCGAGCAGGCGTGTCTGGAGGCGCATGGAGACGAACGATGCGCTGAAGTCGAGCGGGCCGTAGCCGTCGCCGTCGGGGAACATGACGCGTTGCTGCGAACGGAAGAGGAACTCGTCGGGCAGGGGGCCGTCGGCCTCGATCACGCCCACCGTCGCCGCTGCGGCGCCGTTCCAGATGTGCGGGTTGCCGGGCTCGTGGAGACGGAAGTCGAGCAGTTCGACAATGATCAATCGTTCGACGCCCAACTCCTCGGCGATGTCGCCAAACGGCTTGGCCGCCCATCGCGGGTTTGCTCCGAGGTAGGCCAGCATGATGTCGGGCGGAACGTACCCCGCGCCGCCGGCGTGCTCGCGGAGTCGCTCGGAGATGGCGACCTGCATGCGCGAGACGAGGTTGGGGTTGTCGGATTGGATGACGCGGTCCGCCGAGACGATCACGGCGAAGTTTTTGCCCTCGAGGCCGCGGTACTCCGCCGGCACGAGCCTGGTGCTGCTGCGCTTGTACGACTCCACCATCACACTGGCGAGGCCGGCGATCTCGCAGCCGGCGCCGACGCACAGAGCGCAGGCCAGTCCCAGCGACGCGAGCGTGCGCCGGGCGAGGGCTCGGGATGTGTTGCGATGCGCGATGACCACGCTCACGTGAGGCTCCTGGGTGCGATGGGGACGGCTCAGACCGGCGTGACCAGCAGCTTGTACGCCCACGCCGCGCCGGCGGCTCCCGCCAACCACCATAACACTCTTGCCTGCAGGATTCCCGTGCAGAGCGTCCCGGCGAGGCGAGAACCCGTCAGCGCCGCGTGGAGGGCGATCCAGAAGCCCGTGGCCGTCGCCACGGCGAGCAGGGCCCCGAAGGGCTGGGCGGCGAAGGCCCCGGCGAGGTCGCCGCGGCTGGCGTAGGCGAACGAGGTGGTCATGCCGCACGTTGCGCAGGGCCTCCCGGTCGCGATGACCCACCCGCACGAGGGGAGCCCCAGCTGGGTGTGGGTGCCGTGGCCCTCTGCGGAGGGGCTCAGAAAGAACGCGGTCAGCAACAGGGCGGCGCACACCGCGGCGACGACGCTCGCGATGACCCTGTCGCCCGTGGACGCCGTGCGCGGGGCGGTCGCGGGGCGCGACGGGGGAGCCGGGGTTGCGCGAGGCGTGGGGGGGTGTGTTGGGATGGCGTCGTGCGGCGTCACGCGCGGAGTGTAGGGTCGTCCCCGCTCAATCGAAGCGGAAAACGCCCTTCTTGGCGGCGTAGACATACGCGATCACCGTGGTGAGCAGGAAGAAGAGCACGCGCCCGAGGAAGAGCGCCGCGTCGTCCGACCGCGCCCCGACTTGGGCGAACGTCGCGGCCCACGGGAAGAGGAAGATGATCTCGACGTCGAAGACCAGGAAGGCCATAGCCAGCAGGTAGAACCGCACGTTGAAGCGCTTGCGGGCGCTGCTGAGCGGGTTCATGCCCGACTCGTACGCCGTGCCCTTGACGGCGCCCTGGCGGCGCGGCCCGATGATGCCCGAGGCAACGACGTTCACCACCGCGAAGGTGATCGCGATCAGCAGCAATACGCCGATCGGGAGGTAGTGCGAGACGTCGGTCGAGGTGGGGGGCACGGCGGGGGTTTCCGGGGTTCCGGGGCTGCGGGTCTGATGGGCTCGGCGAGGGGCGGGCAGTGTAGCGGCGACCACGGGCGGTCGTCGAGCCTTCGCCCGGGCTCAGCGCATGCCGGCCTCTTCGACGCTGCGCCAGCCGCGCAGCGGGCCGCGGTCGGCGTCGGAGCGGGGGTCGAGCGGCTCCCACGAGACCTTCGAAGCGCCCAGCAGCGTGCCGGTGGCGAAGGCGAGGTCGACGAGAGCGATCTGGTACTCGGCGAGGGCGCGGATCTCGGCGAGCTGGGAGTCGGCGAGGCGGGTGGAGGCGTCGAGGACGTCGGTGCTGGTGCTGGCGCCGACGTCGAACTGGCGCTGCTCGGCGTCGAGGGCGCGCCCATTGAGGAGCGACGCCTGCCTCGCCGCGAGGATGCGCTGCCAGCCGGATTCGACGGCGTCGACGGCGCTGTAGACCTCCTGACGGATAGAGATCTGGCGCGCCTCGCGCGTGGAGAGGCGCTGGAGGCGGGAGAGCACGGCCTGGTGGACGCGGGCGCGGGCCCGCTCGTTGCCGACGGGGATCTCGGCGTTGAGGGAGACGACGTGATCGTCGAAGTCTCCGCTTCGCATCGTGCTCAGGGCGTCGTTGGGGTTTCGACCGAGGGCGTTGAGGCGGTAGGTGTAGTCGACGGTGAAGAGCGGCAGGGCCTGGTTGCGGGTGAAGTCGATGGTGCTGGAGTCCTGGGCGAGTCGGAGCTCGAGCTCCAGCATCTCCATGCGCTCGTAGACGGCGATCTCGGCGAGCTCCTCGCCGGGGAGTTCATAGCGCACGGGGTCGGGGTCGGTGCCGGCGACGATGAGCACGGGCGAACCCATTTCGAGGCCGGGCACGTTGATGATGCGTTTGAGGTCGCGCTGGGCGTCGCGGAGGTTGGCCTCGGCGACGATGATCGCCTCGAGCCGCTCGGCGATGCCGGCCTCGGCGCGGATGACCTCGATCTCGGCGACTTGCCCGGCGCGCACCTGCCTGCGGGCGCGTTCGAGCTGCTCAACGGCGAGCTCGTACTGCATCTGCCGGACCTCGAGCGCGCGGGCCGTGCCGTACATGCGCCAGTAGGCGCGCTCGACGTTGGCGAGCTGACGGATGACCTCGAGCTTGGTGCGGGCGCGGCTGATCTGCTCGTTGTAGGACGCGATGCGGATGGAGTGCGTGTTGGCGCGCTGCCCGGCGTTGCGGAGCAGGGGCTGGCTGATGGAGAACGCGGGGTTGATGGTGTACGAGGGGTCCAGCGTCGAGAAGACGTTGTTGGTCTCGGTGCGATTCATCGGCAGGCTCACCGTCGCGGTGCCGCCGGTGCGCAGAGGGATGCGGACGCCGGGCTCGAAGTCGAGCGAGCGCAGCTCGTTGCTGGCGAGTTGGCTGGCGGTCGGTCGCGTGAACTCGCTGTAGGAGAGCCGGGAGAAGATGGTGGACTCGAACTTCGCCTCCTCCTCGCTGAGCGCCTCGCCGCTGATGACGGGATCGATAAGCGCGACGCGCAGGTCGGGGTTTCGCTCCAGCGTCCACGCGCGGCATTCTTCGAGCGTGACGGTGACGCGCTCCAGACCCTCGAAGGGATTGAAGATGCGCTCTTTCTCGTCCTCGATCTCGTCGGGCGGGCGCTCGTACGCGGCGATGTTGAGCGGCGGCACTTCGCGGAGCCGTTCGGGCGCAGGGCGCATCGTCTCGTACCGCTGGGCGGTTTGGAGGGGGCTTTCGCAGGCGGCGCAGAGCAAGGCCGCGCAGGTGACGGGGAGGAGCGTCGCCGCGCGGATCGCCGTCGGTCGTTCATTCATGTCGCAGTGCCTCGATGGGGTCCAGCCTCGACGCCTTGATGGCGGGGAACATGCCGAAGATCAGGCCGACGCCGGCGCTGAAGGCGATGGAGAACACGATCGCCCACATGGGGATGGAGGCGTCCTCGAGCGTCGCCCCGGGCATGCTCTTCATCGCCGCCGTCAGCCCCTGGCCCACGATCACGCCGATCAGCCCGCCGAAGATGCAGAGGGTGACGGCCTCGACGAGGAACTGCGCGAGGATCACCGCGGGGCGGGCGCCCACGGCCTTGCGCAGCCCGATCTCGCGGGTTCGCTCGCTCACCGAGACGAGCATGATGTTCATGATGCCCACGCCGCCGACGAGCAGCGAGATGCCCACGATCCCGCCGGCGACCATGGTGACGCCCGTGGCGACGGATTGGAACTGCTCGATGTACCGCTGCATGACCTCGACGAAGAACGTGGACTTCTGATCGGGGCGCAGGTCGCGCATGCGCCGGAGGATGAACTCGGCCTCGGCGCGGGCGTCCTCGGCTTTCTCCGGCGCGATCGCCTGCCCGGTGGTGAAGGAGATCCAGCCGTAGGGGTGCAGCTTCTGGGCGGTGGTGAAGGGGACGTACACCTCGGCCCGGGGCCGCCCCTGGCCCATCATCTGCCCCTGCTTGGTCTCGACCACGCCGACGACCATGAAGCGGATGCCCGCGAGCAGGATGTAGTCGCCGGTGGGGTCGCGGGCCAGATCGAGTTCGGTGACGCCGACCTCGTTGATGAGGCAGACGTAGAGCGCGCCCTCGTTGTCCGACTGGGTGAACTGCCGACCCATCAGCACCGAGCGGGACTCGACGCTGTGCCAGTCGGTCCAGATGCCCGTGACCTGCACGCCCTCGAGCGTCTGGTCGCGGTTGCGGACCGTGGTCGTGAGGCGCCACATGGGGCTGAGCTTGGCGATGGAGGGGGCGCTCTCGACGAGTTCCTCGATCTCGTGCTGCTTGAGCACCACGTCCGTCCACGACAGACGGTGCTGCTCCTCGATCGGCACGGTGGCGCCGATGAACATGTAGTTGGCGCCGATGGTCTCGAACTCGCGCAGCACGAAGGTGCGCATCCCCGTGAGGGCGGCGATCACCGCCAGCACCGAGGCCACGCCGATGATGATGCCCAGCGAGGTGAGCAGCGCCCGCACCTTGTTGGCGCGGATCTGCCCCAGGGCGAGGCCCACCGTCTGCATGAGGAAGCGCAGGCCCATCATGGGCGCACCCCCGATCGGCTCGTGGCTGTGTGGTCATTCATGGCGCAGCGCCTGGATGGGATCGAGGCGCGAGGCCTTGATCGCCGGGAACATGCCGAACACCACGCCTACGCCGGCGCTGAACGCGAACGCCAGCCCCATCGCCCACGTGGGGATGAACGCGTCCTCGAGGTTGGCCCCGGGCATCATCCGCAGGCCCATGGTCAGCGCCTGCCCGATGAGCAGCCCGATCAGCCCGCCCACGAGACACAGCGTGACGGCCTCGACGAGGAACTGGGTGAGGATGACCGCGGGGCGGGCGCCCACCGCCTTGCGCAGACCGATCTCCCGGGTGCGCTCGCTCACCGAGACGAGCATGATGTTCATGATGCCGATGCCGCCCACGAGCAGCGACACGCTGACCACGCCTCCGGCGATGGCCGTGATGCCGCCCGCGAGGGCGTTGAAGCTGTCGATGTGCTGCTGCATGACCTCGACGTTGAAGGTGTCCGGCTCGCCGGGCTGCTGCCCGCGGCTGTTGCGGAGGATGAACCGGACCTCGGCGATGGCGTCGTCGGACAACTCCGGCGAGCGGAGCTGGGCGATGGCGTTCATCCACGAGTGCGGGCTGAGCTTCACTGAAGTGGCGAAAGGGATGTAGACCTCGGTGCGCGTCTCGCCGTCGCCCCCGAAGATGGGGCCGACCTCCTTGGTCTCGACCACGCCCACGATGAGGAAGCGTCGACCGCCGATGGTGATGTGCACACCGACGGGGTCAGCGCCGAGGTCGAGTTCCTCGATGGCCTTGTCGTTGATCAGGCAGACGGGGCGGCGCTCCTCCTCGTCGATGCGGGAGAAGGTCCGCCCGAGTGTGACGTGGCGGTCCTCGATCGTGTGCCAGTCGGGCTGGATGCCCACGACCTGCACGCCGCGCACCAATGCGGCGCCGCGCTGCACCTCGTACGTCGCGAAGTGCTGCATCGAGAGGGCCTCGATGGAGGGAGCGTTCTCGAGGATCGCGACGCCCTCCTCGGGCGTGAGGCGGACCTGATCCCAGCTCAGGCGCCCGCGCATCTCCCGGGGCACCTGCCCCCAGACGAAGATCTTGCGGGCGCCGAAGGTCTCGAAATCGCTGAGCACGCTGGCCCGCATCCCCGTGAGGGAGGCGATGACCGCGGTGACGGAGGCCACGCCGATGATGATGCCTAGCGACGTGAGCAGCGCCCGCGCTTTGTTGGCTCGGATCTGCCCCAGCGCCAACGCGACCGTCTGCGTGAGCAGCCGAACGATGATCACGCGGGCGTCTCCTCGACGGGCGTCGCGCCGGCGCGCTGGGGCGTGTTCATGGCGGTCAGCGTCGCCGCGGCCCGCTCGGCCCATTCGCGGTGGATCGGGTCGTCGCGCGTGGGCAGGTCGCTCATGACGCGCCCGTCGCGGAGGCGGACGATGCGCTGGGCGTTGCCGGCGACGTCCTCCTCGTGGGTGACGATGACGATGGTCTGGCCCTCGTCGTGCAGCTCACGGAAGAGGCTGATGATCTCCTCGGAGGTCTGCGAGTCGAGGTTGCCGGTGGGCTCGTCGGCGAGCAGGATGCTCGGCTCGTTCACCAGCGCGCGGGCGATGGCCACGCGCTGCCGCTGGCCGCCCGAGAGCTGGTTGGGCTTGTGGGTCATGCGGTCGGCGAGGCCGACGCGTTCGAGGGAGCGTTTCGCCAGTTTGCGGGCCGTCCACCACCCGTGCTTGGAGTAGATCAGCGGCAGCATCACGTTCTTGAGCGCCGTCGCCCGCGGCAGCAGCTCGAACGACTGGAACACGAACCCGATTTCTTTGTTGCGCACCAGCGCCAGCTCCCCCGCGGGCATGCGGTGGGTGGGCTTGCCGTTGAGGATGTAGGCGCCGCCCGTGGGCTTGTCGAGGCAGCCGAGGATGTTCATGAGCGTGGACTTGCCCGACCCCGAAGCGCCCATGATGGCGACGAACTCGTTGCGCTTGATCTCGATGTCCACGCCGCGCAGCGCGTGCACGCGCTCCACCCCGACCTTGTAGACCTTGGTGAGTGATCGGATCGAGATCGTCATCGCGCAGCGCTCTGCTCGGCGGGTTCGTCGTCGTCTCCGGGCGGCTCGTCGTCGGCGCGGGCGGTCTCGACGGCGTCGCCGTCGGCGTCCTTCTGCGCGGGGGTCGCGGCGTCGCCGTCGCGGACGCGCACGCCGTTGGACATCGAGAGCAGCGCCTTGTACGGCCCCACGATCACGCGCTCGCCCGCCTCGACGCCCGCGAGCAGCGCCGTGGTGCGCAGGTCGCTGGGGCCGACGGAGACCGGTCGGGCCTTGGCCTCGCCGTTCTCGATGAGGTAGACGACGCGGGCGAAGGTGCGGTCGCGGAGCACGTTGGGGTTGTCGCGCAACTCGTCGGGCAGTTCGTCGACGCGCACGTCGAGCACCGCCTGGCTGGGCACGAGCATGACGTCGCGGAGCGTCTCGATCTCGATGTCCACGCTCGCGGTGAGCCCCGAGTAGATCGAGCGGCCGCGGAGGTCCAACACCACCTCGACCTCGAAGACGTCGTTGGAGGCGCCCACGCTGATGCCCGACCGCCCGCCGGCGCGCCGGCGTTCGAGGGCGATCTTGCGGACCACGCCCTCGAACTCCTCGTCCGGGTAGGCGTTGAGGTAGACGCGGGCCCGCTGGCCGACGCGCACGTGGGCGATGTCCGTCTCGTCGACCTCGACGCGCACGATCATCTCGGAGAGGTCGGCGATCTCCATGATCACGGTGCCCGGGTTGTTCATGGTGCCGGTCATCACGATCTCGCCCACCTCGGCGTTGAGGCGGGTGAGGGTGCCGTTGATGGGCGAGGCGATCTGGGTGTAGCGCAGGTCCTCGCGCACCCGTGAGATCGAGGCCCGGGCCATCTCGATGCTCGCCTCCGCGGCGCGCATGTTGGCTTCGGCGCGACGTCGCTCCGCCTCCGCCTGATCCAAGGCGGACTTGGGCACGTCGTTGCTCTCGTACAGGGCGGACTGGCGCTCCCACTCGGAGACGGCGTTGATGTACGTGGCCCGGGCGCCCTCCAGGCGGGCCTCCTCGGCCCGCAGGGAGGCCTCCACCGAGGCGAGTTGGGCCTGCAGGTCGCGGTCGTCGAGCTTCAGGATCATGTCCCCCCGGCGGATCGTGTCGCCCTCCTCGAAGGGCAGGTCCTCGATCTGGGCCGAGATCCGGGCCGAGATCGACACCCGCCGGGCGGCCTCCACCAGCCCGGGGGCGCTGACGGTCCGCACCAGGTCGCCGACCTCGACGGGCTCGAGACGCACGAGCTGGCCCACGCCCCCGCCGCGGGAGGCCTCCATCTGCTTCTTGACCATGGGCCAGAGCACGGCCGCCGCCCCGCCGCCGATCACGGCCAGCAGGATCACAGCGCCCACGACCCATTTCACGATGCCCATTGCTCCGCGCACTGGCGTTCCACCTTGCTGGTACGTGTGATCGAACCCTCGCGACTCGTGCCCTCGCCGGGCGTGCCGGCCCGAGACTCTCCGCAACACCAAGCATACACCGGTCATTCCGCGGCCGGTTGCATCCTCATCGGGCGCACGGCGGTGCGCCGACGTACCATCTTGGGATGTTCGCACGGGCCCTTTCACCCCCCGTGCGGCATGTCCCCGCAGGGTGTAGCTCAGCTTGGTAGAGCGCCGCGTTTGGGTCGCGGAGGCCGCTGGTTCGAATCCAGTCACCCTGATTCCCCACCCCTTTCCGCCACGGACTCGCTCCATGCGCGAGGATCGGTATCATCCGCCCCAATGCGCCAACCCCCAGACGACATGCGTGTGCTTCTCGTCGGCGGCGGCGGGCGTGAGCACGCGCTGGCGTGGCGTCTGGACCAGTCCCCGCGCGTACGCCGAATCTTCACGACCCACCCCGAGAACCCGGGGATCGCCTCGCTGGCGGATCCCGTGGGTTTCCCGTTCAACGTCAAAGAGGCCTACCGCCTGCGCCAGTTCTGCGATCGCGAGAAGGTGAACCTCGTGGTCATCGGACCCGAGGCGCCGCTGGCGGCGGGGCTGGCCGATGCGCTCGAGGCGTCCGGACGGGCAGTGGTCGGACCCGGCGCCAAGGGGGCGCAGATCGAGGCCAGCAAGGCGTGGTCGAAGGCGTTCATGCGGGCCGCGTCGATCCCGACCGCGGACGGTCGGGCCTTCGACAACGCCCACGACGCCAAGCGCTGGATCGAGTCGCGCGAGCACGCCCCGGTCGTGAAGGCCTCCGGGCTGGCGGCGGGCAAGGGCGTGATCGTGCCCAAGACGATCGAGGAGGCGCTGGACGCCGTCGACCGCATCATGAGCAAGCGCGAGTTCGCCGACGCCGGCGCCGAGATCGTGGTGGAGGAGTGTCTGGACGGGCGTGAGGCGTCGGTCTTCGCGCTCGTCGACGGGCGCACGATCCTGATGCTCGACGCATGCCAGGACCACAAGCGGTTGCTCGACTACGACGAGGGGCCGAACACGGGCGGCATGGGGGCGTACTCCCCGGCCCGCGTGCTCGACGACGAGATGATGACCCGCGTGGAGCGGGAGATCATCCTCCCCACCGTCGACGCCCTCCGCCGCGACGGCATCGATTACCGCGGCGTGCTCTACGTGGGGATCATGCTCACGCACGCCGGGCCCAAGGTGCTCGAGTACAACGCCCGCTTCGGCGACCCCGAATGCCAGACCCTCATGCCCCGGCTCATCGGCGACCTCGCCGACCTGCTCTGGCGCACCGCCAGCGGCTCGCTCGAGGACGCCGAGATCGACTGGGACCGGCGTTCGTCCTGCTGCGTGGTCATCGCCAGCGAGGGCTACCCCGAGAAGCCGGTCACCGGGCGTCCAATCTCCGGAATCGAGGACGCGCTGGCGATGGACGACGTGCACGTCTTCCACGCCGGCACGGCGATGGACAAGCAGGGGGCGCTGGTCAGCGTCGGCGGGCGCGTGCTGAGCGTTGTCGCCCTCGCGGACGACCTCGCCGGGGCGAGAGAGAAGGCGAACGCCGCGTGCGCGTGCATCACGCTCGAGGGCGCCCAGCATCGAAGCGACATCGGGGCGAAGGCGATCTGACCCGCCGCGCCGTCGGGGGTCGAGCGGGGGCCGCATCACCGAATCACGGGCGTAGAAAAAACGCCGAGCGCGTGAAGCGCTCGGCGTCATGGGGGGATATGCCCGCCCCGTGAGGGGCGGCACTCGCTTTGGTTGGTTAGCGGCGGCGGCGGATCGAGATCAGCCCGGTCATCGCGAACAGGGCGATGGCGCCGGGTGTCGGGATGATCGTGCCGGAGAACGAGGCGCGGGCATCGAACGCGTCGATGCCGACGACGACGCCGTTCTCGAGCAGGAGCACGGCGCCGTCACCCTGGTTGAGATCGGTGAGGGTGAAGCCGAAGTCGCCGGGGGAGAACTGCCCGAAGCCGGTGATCCCGGAGATGATCGAGCCGAGCTCGTACTCGATCTCGAAGCCCGAGATGAAGCCGGACTGGATGATGGTGCTGGTGCCGAGGGCGACCATGGCGGCCACGCTGTCGGTGATGACGCCGCGGAGGAGGAAGTCGTTGGTGTCGGCGTCGAAGAACTCAAAGATGCCGTTGAGCGAGAAGTAGTGGGCGAACACGCCGGGGCCTGTCTCCACGGTGGACTGATAGACGAGGTCGAAATCCACGGTCAGGTTGGCGTTGAAGGCCGAGACCGGCCCGCCGTCCTGCGGGTCGACGAGCAGCATCGTGAACGTGGGGCCCATGTCGGTGACGTTGGTCACGGTGTTGACGGCGTCAAACTGACTGAGAAGGCTGGGCTGGGTGGGGTCTACATCGGCGGCGAACGAGATCGTTGCGGCGTTTGCCGTCCCGATCGCGAGCAGGGCGCCGAGCATGGTGAGGCGGGTAATCATTTGGATCTTTCTCCGAGTTTCATGGACGCGACGTCGGGTCGCGCCGGTGTTTGTTTGTTTTTGATCGAACACGGGTATGCATGACCTGCACACTGTCGGGGCGTGTTTGGGCCTACAGGCCCGCCGTTCTCACACGTTGCGACGGCGACGGATCGCCATCACACCGCTCATCATCGCCAGAGCGAGGGCTCCGGGGGTCGGGATGAAGCTTCCCGAGAAGGACGAGTGCGCGAAGAAGTCTTCGATGCCGACAACGGAGCCGTTCTCGAAGATGAGCGTCGCGCCGGCGCCGTTGTTGATGTCGGTGAGGGTGAACCCGAAGTCGCCGGGCAACTGCGTGCCGCCGAAGCCGACGATGGCCTCGCCCGCGGGGCCGATGTCGTAGGTGGTGTTGAAGTCGCCGATGCCGCCGGAATTGATCTTCGTCGCGGTGCCGAGGCCGACGAACACGCCGCCGCTCTCGCCGGCCGTCCCGCGGTAGAGCAGATCGTCGGTGACCTGGTCGCGGAACTCGAACGAGCCCGAGACGCTGAAGGTGTGCGCCCACAGGCCGGGCATGATCTGGTTGCTGGTGATGTGCGTCATCGAGAAGGTGAGCAGCAGCGCCACCGGCGACGTGACCGGCGAAGCGGACCCGTCGTCCGGGTGGGTGAGCAGGTTCAGCATCGTGGGCCCACGGTCGAGGATGCTGGTGATCTTCGACCCGGCGTCGAACTGGCTCACAAGCGTGGGGTCGTTGGGGTTGCTGCCCGCGGCGAACGAAATGAGCGCGCTCTGTGCGCCGGTCACAGCGAGACCAAGCGCCGCAGTCGCGGCAATACTCTGAATCAACATCTTGTAGCTCCTTTTTTCCTGCAGGCGACGGGCGTGCAACCTATCGCCGAGGCTCTCTCTACGGTTAGTGTTTCCGTCCTCTTTCCGACTCCGGCCGAGGGTTTGCCTCCCTCTTCACCCGCATTATCAGAACCGCGTTCAACCAAGTCAATACAAATCGCTTGTCGTGTGCGCGATGCGCAGTGTTCGATTCCGCACACGTACGTGTAACTACTGTGTCACGAACGCCAATGGCGATTCAAGAGCGGGCGCGTACGGCCTCTGTGCGTCAGGGTTTTACCCTGTTTTTCAGGCGCAAAAGAATTTTCATGAATCGTCAGCGATCCGTTTCATTCGCGTTCCGAGACGCGCGAACGCCCGCGATGTGCGCCCTCGATGCGCGAAGCGGAAGCACGCAATGCAGAACGGATCAAGACGCATGGTGAGGCTTGGACGCGGCTCGTCACAGCGCGCAAAAAAAGAGCCGGGCGCGATTGCGCCCGGCTCTGTGATGGTCAACTCAATGTGCTCCCCCGCGTCGTGAGGCGGGTTCAGCGGCGGCGACGAGCAGCCAGCAGGCCGATGAAGGCCATCGCACCGGCCGCGCCGGGGGCAGGGATGAAGCTGCCGGAGAACGAGGCGCGGGCCTCGAAGGGCTCGATGCCGATGATCTCGCCGTCCTGGTTGAGGATGAGGTCGGCGCCGAGGCCGTGGTTGAGGGCGGTGATGGTGAAGCCGAAGTCGCCGGGGAACATGCCCTCGAAGCCGACCACGCCGCCGACGATGGAGCCGATGTTGTACTGGATGTCGAAGCCGGTGATCAGGCCGGACATCACCGTCGTCGCGGTGCCGATCGCGGCGAGGACCGCCTCGGCCTCGTTGACGGATCCGGACAGCAGGAACTCGTCCGTGGTCGCGTCGCGGAACTCGAATGATCCGGTCAGCGAGAACAGGTGCGAGAACACGCCGCCCACGGGCGTCGAGAACTGGTAGGCGAGGTCGAAGTTCACGCTGAGGTGTGCGTTGATCGCCGTGGCGGGGGAGCCGTCCTCGGCGTCGATGAGCAGAACCGTGAACGTGGGGCCCATGTCGACGACACGGGTGGTGTTTGTGTTCGTGTCGAAGAAGCTCAGCAGGGTGGGCTCCGTCGGATCGTTGTCGGCGGCGAATGAGATCGTCGCGGCGTGCGCCGTTCCGATCGTGAGCATGGCGCCGATTGCAGCAATGCGGGTCATCATGGTTGTCTCTCTCCGGCTCTCGTATTTACGGCGCCGCGGGGCGCTCGTGCGGGGGGGTCTGGTGTGGTTGATCATGGTGGGCACATCCGTGTGTCCGGCGTTCCGTCAAGGAGCGCCATCGTGGTTGAGCGGGTGCTTCAACGGTCGCGGCGGCGGCGCAACGCGACGAGCCCGGCGATCGATGCCAGTGCGGTGAAGCCCGGCGTGGGGATGAAGCTCCCGGAGAACGAGGACTCGGCGATGAAGTCCTGGATGCCGACGACGTCGCCGTTCTCGAAGGCCAGCATGGCGCCGGAGCCGTTGTTGATCGACGTCAGCGTGAAGCCGAAGTCGCCGAGCAGGTTGGTCCCGCCGAAGCCGACAATCGCAGCGCCGAGAGCGCCGATGTCATAGGTGGCGTCGAAGGCCGAGATCGAGCCCGACATGATCTTGGTCGCGGAGCCGAGGCCCACGAACACGCCCCCGCCCTCGCCGGTGGCGCCGCGGTAGAGCAGCTCATCGGTGTTGACGTCGCGGAACTCGAAGTCGCCCACAACGCTGAACGTGTGCGACCAGAACCCGGGGAAGATCTGCCTGCTGTCGACGTGCTCCATCGTAAAGCCGAGCGACATCGCGACGCTCGTGAAGACGGGCCCGAGCGGGCCGTCCTCATCGGGGTCGGTGAGCAACTCGAGCATGGTGGGGCCGCGATCGAAGATGCTGGTGATCTTCGAACCGGCGTCGAACTGGCTGAGGAGCGTGGGCTCGTTCGGGTTCGAATCCGCGGCGAACGAGATCAGCGCACCCTGTGCGCCGGCCGTCATGAGGCCGGTCGCCGCGAGCGCGGCGAGACTCTGAAGATACATGTGGTGACTCCCTTGATGGTCCGACGACGGGTGTGCAGCCCGACGGAGGACTCTCTCCTGGTTTTTGAATAGCTCTGACTAAGACGGGGATGTGCGGTCCTCGTCGCCCTTCAGTGTATTGATTGGGCGACGCCAAGCAAGGGGAAACCCCCATGTAATCACGAAAAATTGACAAGCACACCCCCCCAACCGCTCTAATGGGTCCGAAAAGCGGGGGGAGCAGTCTTCGCGGAGCAAAAAAAATCGGCGCTTTCTCTCGGCGACCTTGCTGCCACCACTGGATTTGGTGCGTGTTCGGTCTGGCGGCGCTGGTTGTGAGCGCTTGATGCTCAGCCAGAGTGCCCGCCCAGAGCCCGATCAGAGGCGTTCGAGCCGGGCATATCGCAGCACCAGCGTCTTCACCCCGGCGTCCCGGAACGCGATCCGGGCCCTGGCGTCGGCGTTGGGCCCGCTCAGGGCCACGATGGTCCCCGTTCCGAACTGCGGATGCCGCACAACCGTGCCCACTTCCACGCGTTCGACGCCCCCCGAGCCGCCCGCGCGCTGGGCGCCGCCCTCGAACTCGTCCTTAAAAGGCGCGCCCGGCCCGCCCCGCCGCGCTCTCGCGCCCCAGCCGGGGGCGTCGTCGTACGAGGCGCCCCAATCGTCGGACTGGTCGCTGCGGACGACGTGCTCGCGCCCGATCTCGTCGAGGAACTGGCTGGGGACCATGCGCTCCTCGACGCCGCGGATCATGCGCCGCTTGGCGCTGGTCATGAGCACCCGCTCCTGCGCGCGGGTGATGCCCACGAAGCAGAGGCGGCGCTCTTCTTCCAGTTCCGCCTCGGACTCGCGCGAGCGTGAGTGGGGGAGCGTCCCGTCTTCGAGGCCGATCATGGCGACGACGGGGAACTCGAGGCCCTTGGCCGCGTGCAGCGTCATGAGCGTGACGGCGCCCTGCGCCGGGTCGACCTTGTCGGCGTCGGCGACCAGCGAGACGGATTCGAGGTACGCGCGCAGCATTGTGAGCAGCGGGGGGGTGTCGGCGTCGGGCGCGTTCTCGCGCGGCGCATCGAGCGAGGGGTCGTTCTCGGGCGCGTACTCGCGCTCGAACTGCAGCGCCGAAGACACCAGCTCGCCGAGGTTGGCCAGCCGCTCTTCCTCGCGCTCGTCGGCGGCGTTCTTCTTGGCGCCGTGCCGGGCTTCGAGGCCCGACTCCTTGATCACCCGCTCCACCAACTCGGCGAGCGAGCCGCTGACGTCCGAGCCCATGAACGAGCCGGCGCCCGTCCAGCGGTCGATCATCGCCGCGAACTCGCGCATCGCGCTCCCGGCCCGCGCCGAGACGCCCTCCACGCTCCCCGCCTGCCGCAGCGCCTGCATGAGCGGCGCGCCCAGCGCGCCCGCGCGCTGCTGCACCTGCCCGAGCGACGCGGCGCCGATGCCCCGCGTCGGCTTGTTCACGATGCGCAGCAGCGAGACGTCGTCATTGGGGTTGGCGATCACGCGCAGGTAGGCGAGGGCGTCCTTCACCTCTTCGCGCTCGTAGAACGCCGTGCCGCGGGCGATGACGTAGGGCACGCCGCCGGAGCGCAGGGCGTCCTCGATCACGCGGCTCAGGGCGTTGGTGCGGTAGAAGACGGCCATGTCCTTCCACGCGGCGCCGCGCTCGCGCTGCGACTTGAGCCAGTCCTCGACGACGCCGGACTCGTGGCGCTCGTCGCGGCATAGGATCACCTCGACGCTCTCGCCGCCCTCGCGCGAGGTGTAGAGGTCCTTGTGCCGGCGCAACTGGTTGTGGCGGATGAGCGTGTCGGCGACGTGGAGGATCGGCGCAGTGGAGCGGAAGTTCTCGCCCAGCGTGATGACGGCGCACCGCGTGTGCCGGCGCTCGAACTCGAGGATGTTGGTGATGTCCGCCCCGCGCCAGCCGTAGATGGACTGGTCCGGGTCGCCCACAACGCAGATGTTGGGACCGGCCGCGCCGGCGTCGTCGCCGCCGGCGATGAGCGTCGCCAGCGTGAACTGGGCGTGGTTGGTGTCCTGGTACTCGTCGATGAGCAGGTACTGCCAGCGGTCGCGCACCTCGCGCAGCGCCTCGGGGCTGGTGCGCAGCAGGCGCACGGTGAGCATGAGCAGGTCGTCGAAGTCCACGGCGTTGGCGCGGCGCAGCGCGGTCTCGTACGCGGCGTAGATCTTCGCGTGCGTGTGCGAGGGGAAGTCGAACGCCTCGGCCTCCACGCTCGCGGCGTCCTTGAGCTCGTTCTTCGCCTTGCTCACCGCCCACAGCGCCGAGCCGGGCGGGAAGTTGGTCGTGCTCAGCCCGATGTCGACGATCACGCGCTTCATCAGGGACGCCTGATCGGCGCTGTCGTAGATGCTGTACGACGCGTCGAGCCCCGGCACGCGCAGCAGGTCGGCGTACCGGCGCAGCAGCCGGGCGCAGAGCGAGTGGAACGTCGCGACGGTCAGGCCGCGCGCCGCGCGCGTGTCCTCGCCCAGCAGCACGCCGACGCGCTCGCGCATCTCGCCCGCGGCCTTGTTGGTGAACGTGAGCGCGAGGATGCTCCACGCGGGCACGCCCATGCGCACAAGGTGCGCGATGCGCCGCGTGATGACCCGCGTCTTGCCCGATCCCGCCGCGGCGAGGATGAGCAGCGGCCCCTCCGTGTGCAGCACGGCGGCGCGCTGAGCGTCGGTGAGGTCCGCCAGGAGGGGATCGGGGTGAGGAACTCCGGGGGGACGTCCGGGGGAACTTCCGGGGGTGTGGTCCGAGGGCTGGGGAGACGGAAGGTCTTTGCTGTCCACGTCTTGGGTCACTGCTGGTTCGCCTCCGTGCATCCGGGCAAGGGTAGCAGCGGGTCGGGGCCTCTTGTGGGCAGTCCACGGCAAGCGACAGCCGCCGACACCCACCGACAGATTTCGACACGATCTGCACCGCCGCCACCCACGATATCTAGGCCCCCGAACACCCGCGGACAGGATATCCACACGATATATCGTGCTCGCCGCGACGGCCCGATGCCCCTAAACTCCTGCATGATCCGGAGTTGGGTCGCCAGTTCCGTTCTCGGACCAAAATCAACTGCATTTTGTGCCGATGAACCCTTGCACCCACCACGGGTAGTAGTAGGATGCCTCGTACTGCCACACCGATGTACGGCTAGGGTTGAGTTTGGCCCTGCGTCGGGAAGAGAGGGCGAATCGTCGGCGAGTGCCGAGGGGTCCCGAGCCCCAAGCGGGTCCGAGACCTCATTCAACACCATCAACCACACGGGCCGGCGAAACTCGTATCGCCGCGACCCCCTGACAACGACCGAATATACAATCCAGCGCAACCCCACCTCGCGTCGCGGGATCCGGCCCCCAGGATCCCCCCAGCGGCGCGGCGGAGGCTCCTATGGCCGTTCTCTGCGACACCCAGATCCGTGAACTCATCAGCATCGAGCCCTTCGCCGAGGGCGAGAAGCGCCAGGGCGCCGTCTCGTACGGGCTCTCCTCGTATGGATACGACGTCCGCGTGGGCTCGCGCTTCAAGATCTTCACCAGCACGCCCCGCACCGGCGGCGTCACGGTGGTGGACCCCAAGCGCTTCACCGACGACCTCTTCGTGGAGGTGGACGTGGACCCCGCGGCCGGCGGCGCCGGCTACGTGGTCATCCCGCCCAACTCCTTCGCGCTGTGCGAGACCGTCGAGACCTTCAGCATCCCGCGCGATGTGCTGGTGCTGTGCGTCGGCAAGTCCACCTACGCCCGCTGCGGCCTGATCGTGAACGTCACCCCCCTCGAACCCGAGTGGCGGGGCAAGATCACCATCGAGATCAGCAACACCACGCCGCTGCC
>RECZ01000050.1 GCA_007693765.1 Phycisphaerales bacterium
ACCCGCAACCACCGGATCGACAGTCCGGTACTCTAACCAATTGAGCTACCGCCCCGTAGCAAGGTCCCGCACGCGGCGGGGCCGCCTGTGGGACGGGAAAATGTAGCCAACCCGGCCCGTCTGTCAAGGCGGCGGGGCCGGTAGATACGCCGCACAGCGTCGTCTTGTGCGGGCCTCGGGGCGGTTTCCGGCGACTCCGCGACGATCCGTGCCCGACTTTTCAAATGTCCAGGCCTTTTTCGCAGCGATTTGAGCGGTGTTCTGCCGTGCCCTGAGCCGACGTCAGCGGCGTATGGGCTCATCCGCGCGCGGGCTTGCATCGTGGCCCTGAGGCCCCCGGGTCGGGGAGCGGTGGCTGCGGGTCATGTCGCGCAGGTCAGGCTGGGGACGAGTGGACGGAGTACGAGGCGGTCGCACCGGGTGAGGGTGGGGGCTTGGCGACTGGGTCCGGCGGCTCACGCTTCCCGGTCACGCCGCGGCCGCCCGCCTGCCTCGCCGCAGCAGGACGGCCCCGAACATCGCCAGGGCACCCATGCCCGGGGCCGGGATCACGCGCAGGGTGACGCCCTCGGGGCCGTACTCGACCGTGAAGAACCGCGGGCCGGGGAGGTCGGGCAGTCCGAGCGTACCGAACTCGCCCGTGATGTCGTCGCTCGCGATGAGCAGGAACGACTCGCCCAGCAGCGGCGCCATCGCGCCGACCTCGACGCGCAAGGCGCCGTCCAACGTCGCGGCGCCGCTCACCACGATCGTGCCGCTCGCGGCGTCCCCCTCACTTCGGAAGGCGTGCCGAGCGACGTGGAAGGTTGTGAGCGCGTCGTCGCCGAGGTCGAGATCGCCGGAGATGTCCAAGCTCGAACCGCGCCCGAGGACGAGCGCGCCCTCGTGCAGCAGGTCGCCCATGGTGGTGAAGGCGTGCGATTCGAGCAGGGCGAACGAGCCCCGGTTGTGCGCGAGGGAGTCGAAGGCGAGGAACGCCGCGTCTCCCCGGAGGATGACGGAGGCGTCGTTGGTGATGATGGCGGGCTCGGAGCGTTCTTTGTCATCGTCGCTCGTGAAGCGGATTTCTCCGCCGCTCCAGACATCCCACGTCCCGCCGGCGAGGGTGGAGCCTTGGAGTTGGGTGGGGCCGCCTTCGAGGAAGAGCCTGCCGTCGCGGACTTCGAGGGTTCCCGTGTTGTTCAGGTAGGTGTAGTGTTGCGGGCTGAAGTAAATGAAATTGTGATCGCCCGTGCCGCTCTTGATGAGCAGCCCTTCGTTGCGGAGTTCGTGGACACTGGAAGTGTGGTAGTACAGGCTCTGGGAGGGCGGCAAGATCTCGAAAACGGCGTTCGGCGCGTTGTGGAACAAGGGGGTGTTCATCTGCAGCGCGCCGGTGGCGTCCCAGAGCACGGAGCCGTGATTGATGAAGCGGAACGTCGTCGATTGGGATCCGCTCGCGAAGTGCGCGGTCGCGCCTTCCTCGATGGTCATCGAAGAGCCCCCGCCGAGCAGGCTTTGCGACGTCCACGTGAATTGATCATGCACGCGGACATCATCGTCGAATCTGGTGGTTCCCAAGAGCGTGAGCCGCTGCGTATCGATCGGCGTCGTGAACCTTGTGGCTAAGAGCGAAGGCGCATGGGCCGCAACGAGGATCTCGCTGGCGACGAGATGCTCCGCCACAACGTGCGCCCCGCTGTGATTGAACCGCATCACGCCGCCGACTTCGATCTTATCGCCGGTGAGTTTGAAACCACTGCTCTAGAGGATCAGGTCGTTCCCGATCTGCGCCGTGTCGAGGAAGGTCGTGTCTCTATAGAGCACGGCGTCCGTGCCGATCGAGACCGCTCCGCCAAAGGTCATCGGCTGGTACGAAACGACGCCGGCGTCGGTCTGGAGCGAGCCGGAGAGCGTCACGGGGTTGCTGTCAGTGGGCCAGCCGAACTGCACATCGACGGACGATTGGAGCGCCCCGGACACGAGGCTGGCGTTTCGAAACATCGCGAGGCCGTCCGATCCGACGATGCGCGCCCCGGTGTGGAAGTGATGCACGACCGATTTTTCGAACTCCACGGTTCCGCCGTCGAGCCGGATCTCGCCGGAGTGCTCGCTGCCGCGCTGCAACCGAAGCGTGTTGGATCCGATGTCGAGCGTACCGTTGTTGATCAGGCGAGCGTTGATGATGGCCTTCGAGGTGCCGCCCAGACCGGCGTCTCCGGCGTCCAGCCGCATCAGGCCGCTGTTCACCAGAACGGGCTCCGGGTGGCCGATCTGCGGATCTTCGAAGATTGTCGTTTCGCCCGCCAGCGTCACCACGCCGCTCGCGTGATTATGAAATTCGGCGCCGAGAGACATATACGCGTCCGTGATGCGCGTTTCTCCGTAGTTGTTGTACATGTGGCGCAGCGCGTGCGTGATCGGTGAAAACATGCTGACCGGCACGGTTTCGTGCGTCCCGATGTACGCCGAGGCGCCCTCATAGATGTCGATCGTGCGGAGAAGCGACGAGCTCAACATCGTGCGCCGTTCACCCATTCAAAGCGATCCGATACTCTGACATGACCCCCGAGGTGAATGATCCGACTCCCCACTATTCGTAAACTGAGCGTTCCATTGAGCACGTAAAACGCGCTGTCAGGGGAGGTGGTGTAGAAGCGAGACGCGACATCGAGTGTGGCGTCCTTGGAATCCAGGATGACCTCCGACGTGATTGGACCGACACCGGGTAATCCAGGAGGCGCGTGCGCGAGGACCGTGTACGGCGCGCCCGCCGCGTCGATGATCGCCCGGTAGAAATTGTCGCCGCTGTTGTGCGGTCGCCCGTTCGACCAATTGCTCGTCTCCCACCACGTACCCGACACCGCGCCGACCCAGCGCGTCTCGATCAGGCCGTCGCCCGATCTCGCCCACGCGGGGGTGGACAGTGCGCAAGCCATCGCCGTCGTGCGGAAGCAATGACGCAGGAAACGGTGACGCATTGGTGTCTCCACGGGGGCGAGGAGGGAGGGAGAGGTCGCCCGAACCGTCGCGGCGGTCCACGCTCGCCCGCGCGCACCCCACGACCAGGTACATCTACGCCCGATGCAGGGGGTGGGATGCGGCCGGTTCCGGCGGGTTTGCAATAAACCCGCGGCGGCTCGGCGCGGCCCGCTGGGCGACGGCGCTCGCTGCCCCTTCCGCCCGCTCACTTTGTCAAAAACCAGTCCGTCCCCCGGCTCGCGTCCACCTTCAGGGGCACGCTCAGGGTCATCGCCTTTTCCATGCGCTCGACGATCACCCCCTGCACGCTCTCCGCCAACTCTTCCGGGGCCTCGAACACCAGTTCGTCGTGGATCTGAAGCAGCATCATCACCTCGCGGCGCCCGGCGGCGCGGCTCCTGGTGGATCGGTCTTTGGTGGCTTGGCTCTCCGAGCCGTGTTCTTCCGCCCAACTGCTCCCCACGCCGCGGCCCTGAGACTCTGCGAAGCTCCACAGCGGCGCTCCGGACTTGCGGCGCCACGCGTGGGCGCTGAACTCCTCGTGCAGGTCCAGCATCGCCAGTTTGATCAGGTCCGCCGCGGAACCCTGCACCACCGAGTTGATCGCCATTCGCTCGCCCAGGGCCCGCTCCTGCGGGTTGCGCGACGCGACCTGCGGCACGGGCCGGCGCCGTTTGAGCATCGTCTCGACGTAGCCGAACCGCTGCGCCTGCGCCACGCACTCCTGCAGGAACGTCGTGATGCCCGCGAATCTGCGCTTGTAGTCGTCGATGATCTTCGCGGCCTCGTCGTTGCTGATCTCCAGCCGGCGCGCCAGGCCGAAGGGCGTGACGCCGTAGACGATGCCGAAGTTCACCATCTTCGCGCCGTCGCGCTGCGCGCGCGTGACCTCGCTCTCGGGCACGCCGTGGATCTGCGCCGCCACGGCGCGGTGGATGTCCTGCTCCTGCCTGAACGCCTCGATCAGGGCCGCGTCGCGCGAGAGGTGCGCGAGGATGCGCAGCTCGATCTGCGAGTAGTCCGCCCCGATCAGCACGCGCCCCGGCGGCGCGACGAACGCCTTGCGGATGTCGCGCCCGATGTCCGTGCGGATGGGGATGTTCTGCAGGTTCGGGTCGCTCGACGAGAGCCGCCCCGTCGCCGCGACCGTCTGGTGGAACGACGCGTGGATGCGACCCGTGTTCGGGTTGATCGCGTCCTTAAGCGCGACGAGGTACGTGCCGACGAGCTTCGTCAGTTGCCGGTGCTCGACGATGAGCGCCGGCACGGGGCTGGTCACCGCCGGGTCCGACGCGAGCTTTTCGAGCACCTCGATGTCCGTCGAGAACCCCGTCTTGGTCTTCTTCGTGCCCTTCAGCCCCAGCCCCGGCTCCGCGGCGTCCACCGGGCTGAACAGGATCGACGCCAACTGCTTGGGCGAGTCCGGGTTGAAGGGGCGGGGCGCGTTGTCCGCGATCATGCGACGCAACTCGTCGATGCGCGCGTTCAGGCGCTCCGCCTGCCGGTCCAGCTCGTCGGGGTCGACCGCGACGCCGTTCCATTCCAGCTCCGTCAGCACGTCCGCCAGCGGCAGCTCCACCTCGTCGTGCAGTTGCTCCAGCCCCATCGCGCGCAACTGGGGCAGCAGCACGGCGCGGAGCTGCAGCGCCACGTCCGCGTCCTCCGCGGCGTAGGGCGCCGCGTCCTCCAGCGGGACCTGATCGAACCGCTTCTGGTGCTTGCCGGAGCCGATCAGCTCCTTGATCGAGATGTTCGACCGCCCCAGCAGCCCCAGCGAGAGCGCATCGAGCGAGTGCGAGGAGCGCGTTGAGTCCACCACGTACGAGGCGATCATCGAGTCGAACGCGATCCCCAGCAGTTCGACGCCGTGGTTGCGCAGCACCAGCGCGTCGTATTTGAGGTTGTGCCCGCACTTGGGCCGCGCCGGGTCTTCGAGGATCGGGCGCAACGCGTCGAGCACGCCCGTCTCGTCGAGGTGCGTCTCGGGCTCGGGCGAGCGCACGGGGATGTAGAACGCCTCTCCCTCCCGCACGGACACGCTCACGCCGCAGAGGGCGCACAGCAGGGGGGAGAGGCCCGTCGTCTCCGTGTCGACCGCGATGATCTCGGCCGTCCGCATCCGCTCGATCAGCGCATCGAGCTCCGGTTTCGTGCGCACGCAGTGGTACGACGCCCCGTCCGCCGCGCGCGGCGCCCGGTCCCGGGCCTCCGCCTGCGCGAACAACGAATCCTCGAACCCACCGCCCCCCCCGGAAGGTTTCCGCTGCGCGCTCGTGCGGCCCTCGTCAGTAGAACCCCCGCCGGCGCCAGCCTTCCCCAGCAGCTCGCGCACCTCCTCCTGATAGCGGTTGAAGCCGAGCTCCTGCAGGATCGGCGGCAGCACGTCGAGGCGCAGCCGGTCGGTGCGCGCCGAGTCGAGGTCGAAGTCCACATCCACATCGCGCTTGAGCGTCACCAGCGTGCGGCTCAGGCCCAGCCGGTCCTTCGCCTCGCGCAGCCGCTCGCCCCGCTTGCCCTTGATCTCGTCGGCGTGATCGAGCAGGTTGTCGAGCGTGCCGTACTCCGCGATGAGCTGCGCGGCCGTCTTGGGCCCGATGCCCTCGACGCCGGGCACGTTGTCCACGGTGTCGCCCATGAGCGAGAGCATGTCGATCACCTGCGCGGGCGTCACGCCCTTGTCCTCGAGCAGCCGCGCCTCGTCGATCAGGTCGTCGGTGTGGACATCGAACATCTCCACGCGGTCTTGCGCCAGCAGTTGCTGCAGGTCCTTGTCCTTCGACACGATGCGGATGCGCACGTCCGGACGCTCGCGCAGCAGCCGGTCAACAACGGTCGCGATCGTGTCGTCCGCCTCGACGCCCTCGATCCCCAGCACCGGCGCGCCCATCGCCCGCAGCAGCGAGACGCACCGCTCCGTCTGCACCTCCAGCGTCTGCGGCGGCTCGTCGCGGTTGGCCTTGTACTCGGGGTAGATCTCGCTGCGGAACGTGCCCCGGTCGCCCGAGGCGTCGATCACCACCAGCAGGTGATCGGGCCTGTAGACGCGCAGGATCTTGAGCAGCATCCCCACGAACCCGAACGTCGCGTTCGTCGGCTCCTTCGTGACCGGAGAGGACATGGGCGTGCGGATCGCGTGAAACGCCCGGAAGAGCTGCGCGTGCCCGTCGATGATGTAGAGCGTCGGGGCATCGGTGCGCGTCGCGTTACTCGCGTCACCCGTGCTCACGTCGCGTCCCTGTCGCTCGATGCTCCGGCGATCTCGTGCAGCCGCCCCTCGATCGCTGCGCTCGGCTCCTTCCCCCGGCGCGCCATCGAGGCCCGCGCCACCTCCATGAACTTCGTGAAGCGGAAGGGCTTCTCGCCCTCGTCCGTCGCCCAGCGGAAGGCGCCCAGCGCATCCGTCACCGGCGCCGAGCGCGACACCATCGTGCCCGTGCCGATCACCGCGCCCGTCATGATCCGCGTGCCGATCGCCAGTTTTACGTGGTCGCCCACGACGCAGCCGTAGAACACCAGTCCCGTGCGCTCGCGGCCGCGGCCGTGCGCTGCGCGGGCGATCACCTCGGAGTAGGTGTTGAGCAGGTTCGAGTTCGTCGTCCCCGCGCCGAGGTTCGCCCACTCGCCCACCCACGAATCACCGAGGTGCCCCTCGTGCACCTTGTTGGCGAACCCCTGGAAGATCGTGCCGCCCACCTCGCCGCCCACGCGCGTCGTCGGGCCCAGCGCCGTGTTGGCCTTCACCAGCGCATGGTCGATCACGCGGCAGTCCGGCCCGATGTACGCCGGCCCGCAGATCACCGCGCCGGGGCGCACCACGGCGCCGCGTTCGATCACGATCGGGCCGTGCTCGAGGTCCAGCACCGCGGTGGGGTAGACCGTCGCGTCCGGGGCGATCGTCAACTCGTGCTCGCCCAGCGAGAGCACGCCGGGGGGCAGGTCCTGCGTGGGCGAGTGCGCCAGCAGCGCCAGGTCGTGCGCGATCGTCGCGTCGCGCAGGCGGATCACGTCCCACGGCCGGTGGGCGAGGCAGGGGGTGGCGGTGCGGGTGACGGTCGCGCCGGCGGGCGCCTCCCAGCACCCGATGAAGGCCCGGGCGTCGGCGTCGTTGAGCCGCGCGGCGATGACGTGCCCCGTCGCCTCCTCCACGATCACCCGCCCCACGGGCAGGTCCGCGATGTCGTGCGCCGGCAGCAGGCACCGCCCGCTGACGAAGAGGACGCCCTCCGGCGAGCCGGCGCCCGCCCGCCGCAGCGCCGCCGCGGCGTCGTTCACGGGCAATTCGATCAGTTCGCGGGTGATTGCGGCGAGCGCATCGGGCACGAAGAGGCCCGCGATGGGCGCGTTGATGGTTCGGTCGATGCGTTCGAGCGTGGTGAGCGCCCCCGTGCGCACGAGGCACGCCGGGCGCAGGTCCGTCATCGGCCCGAGGTCGGCCAAGCCGTCGTCGAACACGATCGCGCCGTCGTTCCCGCTGCCGTTCATGGCGCCAGTGTACCGGGGTGGACATCGGGGAGTGGAGGGAGTGGGGGGGGCGGCGCGCATCGCCTACCCTGTCGCACATGCGAGCCATCGTCTTCGACTTCGACGGCGTCCTCGTCGACTCCGAGCCCATGCACGAGCGGGCCCTCGTCGACGCCTTCACCGCGCTCGACCTCCCCGCGCGCTGGACAGACTGGACCCGCTACATCGGCCACGGCGACAACGAGGCCATCCGCCGCATGCTCGACGACCAGGGCCTGCGCACCGACCCCGACACCATCCGGCGCCTGCGCGAGGCCAAACTCGTGGCGATGGGCGCGGCCATCGAGCGCGCCGAGGCCGCCGCCTACCCCTGCGCCGTCGCCCTCGTCCGCGCCGCCCTCGAACGCGGCCCGACCGGCGTCTGCTCCGGCTCCCGCGCCGCCGAGGTGCGCCCCATCCTCGAACAACTCGGCCTGCTCGACGACCTCGGCGCCGTGGTCACCGCCGACGACGTCGTCCACACCAAGCCCGACCCGTCGCCCTACCTGCTCGCCGCCGAACGCCTCGGCGAGGCCCCCGCCGACTGCCTCGCCATCGAAGACACCCCCGTCGGCGCCGCCGCGGCGATCGGCGCCGGCTACGTCGTCGTCGGCGTCGCCCACACCATGACCCCCGACGCCCTCCGCGCCGCCGGCGTGCACGAGGTCGTGCCGACGATCTGCAACCTCACCATCGACGGCCTGGAACGGGTCTGGCGGGCGGCGAGGGTTTGAGAGG
>RECZ01000048.1 GCA_007693765.1 Phycisphaerales bacterium
CGCACGTTCTTCGCGACGCTGCTTCTGTCGCTGGCGCCGATGCTGGTGCTCCTGGGCATCGGCGCGGTGACGACGGGTTCGATCACGCCCCTGATGGTGAGTCTGGCCATCGTTGTTGCGTGCGTCGTGGCGTTCGTGGTGTTGCTGCTCTTGTGGCTGGTGATCGCGCACGGGCTGCTGGCGGTGAGCGGCGGGACGGCCATGGGCATCGGCGGAACGTACGAGGCGATGTGCTGGTCGTCCGGGCCGGTGCTTCTGCTGGCGGTCCCGTGCTTCGGGCTGTACCTGCTGCCGATCACCGTGGCCTGGTGGATGGTGTGCGCGACGCTCATGATCATGCGCTCACAGGCCGTGGGCGCGGTGCGGGCGACGCTGTGTGTGGGGGCGGCGCCGATGCTGGTGCTGCTGGGGGGCGTGGGCGCGGCGGTGTGGGGGCTCGCCAACATGAACACGTTCTTCGCGGGCACCGCGTTTCATTCCGCCGCCTTCAACCAGCGACAGGCGCAGCATGTGCTCGATGGCGTGATCTTTCATATGCGCCTGACGGGACCGCCCGATCACCCGCTGCGGTACGTCGAGGATGCGCGGTTCGCCTCCGATGATCTGCGCCTGCTGGACCCCGGGGCGTGGTCGCCAACGCACGACATCTGGCTCGGCACGGGCTCCGTGGATGACTTCCTGCGCATGGGCCGCGAGCGGCGTGAGGAGGTGGTGGCGGGGCTGCTCGGCGCCGACACGCACGGCGGGGCGGCGCAGCGGCTGGGCGATATGGTGTTCGTGACCGCTGGAATCGACATCGACGCCGCGGACCCGGGCGTGTGGCTGTTGGTGGTGTCGATCGACCCGGCGCGGCGTGCGACGGCGTCGGCGGGGTTGCGATCGCGGATCCTCGTCGGTGATGCGTCGGGCAGCGTGGAGGAGATCGAGGAAGGCGCGTGGCCCGAGCGGCTGTGGGAGCAGGAGGAACTGCGGGCCTCGCTCGGACTGCCGGCCATCGGCGATGTGCGCGACCTGCCCTTTACGCCGTACGGGGCCGCGACGGCGCCGTGAGGCGGCGGCGGGCCCGTGTTGGCGGGGGATGGTGGAATCGGCGATACTGCACGCGATACGCTGCCCGGGGCGGGGACCGTCCCGCGGGCCGCACCGATGACCGATTCGAACTCCAGCAAGGATGAACTGGGCTATGACGACACGAGATGAAGTCTTTGAGAAGGTCCGCGAGGTTCTGGTCGACGCGCTGAGCGTGGACGAGGACGAGGTGACGCCGGAGGCGGTGCTGACGTCGGACCTGGGGGCGGAGTCGATCGACTTCCTGGACATCGTGTTCAAGCTCGAGCAGGCGTTCGGCTTCAAGATCGCGCAGGGCGAGTTGTTCCCGGAGAACGTGGCCCAGAACCCGCAGTTCGTGAAGGACGGCAAGGTCACGCCCGAGGGGATCGCGGCGCTCAAGGAGAAGATGCCGCACGCGGACTTCGCGAAGTTCGAGCAGAACCCGCAGGTGACCAAGGTCGGCGAGATCTTCACGGTGGACGCGGTGGTGAACTTCGTGGAGCGCAAGCTGGCCGCGGCCACCGCCTAACCCCCCCCCGCCCCCGGAAGTTACGCCTGCGCCCCCGGGAGTCCCTTTCGGGCATTTTCGCCGGACGACTCCACGGCGCGCCGTCAACCGGAACATCACCGACGACACAGGAGTGCGTGCGCATGCGCTGGATGTGGATCGACCGCGTGCTGGAGCTCGAGCGCGGTGTGCGGCTGGTCGCGATCAAGAACGTGAGCATGGCGGAGGAGCACCTGCACGATCACTTCGAGCAGGACGCCGCCCGCGGGCTGCCGGCGCTGCCGGTGATGCCGTCATCGCTGATCATCGAGGGGATGGCGCAGACGGCGGGCATCCTCGTGGGGCACGCCAACGACTTCAAAGAGAAGGTCGTACTGGCGAAGATCGGCAAGGCGGAGCTGGAGCGCGACGCGGCGCCGGGGCAGACGCTGCGGTACACAGCCACGATCGAACGGATGGACTCGCTGGGCGCCTCGACGAGCGGCGTGGTGGAGTTGTTCGATCATGCGCGTCCCGGTGAGGGCTTCGTGGACATCGGGCGCATCGACCTGATGTTCAGCCACGTCGACAACAACCTCGCGGGGGTGGAGTTCCCGGAGCACAACTTCGTGTTCTCGGATTCGTTCCGCACGCTGCTGCGGACGAGCGGGGTTGAGGCGAGCTTCTGAGGGGGTTGTCCGCGGGGGATGGCGTTGCAGCAGTCGCGGCGTGGCGCTGCGCGGTGTTGCGCCTATGGCCAGTTGAGGCTTGGTAGAGGGGGGAGCGATGCAGTAGCCCTCTCCTGGCCTCTCCCATCGCTGCGCGACGGGAGAGGGAGGGGAACATCGATCACTCGCGGGCGAGGCGGTCGTAGAGGCCTTCGGGGGCGGGCTCGTTGGTCCAGGCTTCGTACTGCAGCGCGGCTTGGCGCGCGAACATGGCGAGGCCGTCGATGGTGGGCAGGCCGGCCGCGCGGGCAGCGCGCAGCATCGGGGTGTCGAGGGGGGCGTAGACGGTGTCGAAGACCACAGCGCCCGGCGATGTGCGCGCCAGCGCGGCGATATCGATCGGCGATGCGTCCGGGGCGGGGCCGCCGGTCATGCCGATGGGCGTGCAGTTCACACACGCGTGCAGGGCGGCGCTCGGGATTGAATCGAGCGTGGCGACGTTAATGTCGGCGCGCGCGGCGCTGGGGAGGGTTTCGCGGAGGTCGCGCGCGAGTTGCTCGGCGCGGGCGTGCGTGCGGTTGGCGATGAGGATGATCGCGCCCGCGTGCGCGAGGGCGTCGGCGACGGCGCGGGCGACGCCGCCGGCGCCGAGGACGGCGATGCGTTTTTCGCGCAGATCGTCCAGCGTGTCGCGCAGGCACGTTGCGGCGGCTGGGGCGTCGGTGTTGAGGATTTTTGGGGGGGAGGGGGACAGAGATTGGGAGGAGACGGGCGGGACGCCCGTCCCACTAGGTGGAGTAGGTGAAGGCGAAGCGGCAGAAGATGAAAGGGGAAGTGATTTGGATGAGGCGGAGGGCGGGGTAGGGTGTGGGGTAGGGCTTTTGGTGAGGGTGTTGGCGGCGCCGATGCGGGCGGCGTCGGGGTCGATGGTCCAGCCTCGTTCGCGGGCGAGGCGGACGAGGTGTTCCTTGTGCGGGATGGTGACGCTGAGGCCTTGCAGTTGCAGGTGGGGATCGTCGAGGAGCGCGCCGAGGGTGGCCTTGCAGTGCTCCCACTCGGGGGGGACGGGGAGCGGGAGGTAGACGGCGTTGCGCTCGGCGCCGCGGACGCTGAACGCGGCGTTGTGGACGCGGGGGGAGATCGAGTGCGCGACGGGCCAGCCGACGACGCCGTAGACGCTCGTCTCGCGGTCGATGGCGCGGAAGCGGTAGAGGCGGAGCAGGTCGTGGAGCGTGGGCTGCCCCGGCGCGGTGGCCTCGCTCGGCGCGAGCGCGGCGAACGTGAGAAACGCGCCGAATTTGGGCGCGAGGACTCGGGACATGAGGCCGAACTCGCCCATGGCCAGGGCGATGGTCGGGCGGTCGCGCTCGCGGAGGATGTCGAAGAGCTCGAGGTTGTCGCGCAGGCTGCGGGCGCGGTGGGCGATCTTGATGATGTGGGCGAGGGGCTCGTCGCGCAGGGCGAGCAGGCGGCGCGTGAGGTCGCGGGGGCGGCTCTGGAAATCGTGCGTGGAGACGATGACCGAGGGGCGGCGCTGGGGGTCGGCGGCGTCGAGGGCGCGCTGGAGGCGGGCGCGGGCGCTGGGGGTTCGCTGGAGGGTGGCGAGTTCGACGTCGATGCAGCGCGGCGGGTGGTCGCTGGCGATGCAGCGCTCGTAGAGGTCGAGGCGTTCGTCGTCGTCGAGGGGCGCGCCGGCGGGGGCGTCGCCCCCCTCGTCGTGGGCGCGACAGGTGAGGATGCAGGGCAGGGGCGACTCGCGGCAGAGGCGCTCGACGGCGCGGGCGGATTCGGGCGTGGCGTCGTAGAGGCCGTCGACGCGCCACTCGATCATGTCGGCCCCGGCGGCGTGGGCGGCGCGGGCCGCGTCGAGGGCGGAGGCGGCGTCGGCGACGGCGATGGGGACGCAGAGATAGGTCACGCGCGCAGGATAGCGGGGATGGGCGGCGTGATTTGACGGAGACGGGCGCCGGGCTCAGGCTGTGCGGGTTCGTCCGGCTGCGGGTCGGGCGGGCGCGAGTGCACGTCGCGGCGGGAACGTGTCGGCGTTCGGCCGCGATCAACAAAAGGAGCGTTGCGATGACGGACTATGCGTCGTTGTGGTTGCCGATCGTGGGGACGGGCGTGCTGGTGTTCTTCGCGGGGGCGCTGGCGTGGATGGTGCTGCCCCATCACAAGAAGGACTGGACCGAGATGCCCGGCGAGGACCGCGTGCTGGAGGCGATGCGCGCATCGGGGTTGAAGAAGGGGCAGTACATGTTCCCGTTCGTCGGGTCCGGCAAGGAATCGCAGAGCGAAGCGGCGAAAGCCAAAATGCGCACCGGGCCGATGGGGATCATGATCGTGTGGGAGGGCGAGCCCAAGATGGGACCGGCGATGGGGATGACGCTGGTGTACAACGTCGTGGTCGCGGCGCTGGTGGCGTACGTCGCGTCGCTGGCGCTGGCGCCGGGGGCGGGGTTTGTCGATGTGGCGAAGGTCGTGGGCGTGACGGCGCTGCTGGCGAACTGCGCGGCGACGATCCCCTTCGCGATCTGGTTCCGCAAGTCGCCCCGCAGCGTGGCGGCGGACCTCTTCGACGGCGTGCTGTACACAGCGATCGCGGTCGTGATGTTCGGTCTGCTGTGGCCCGGCGGGCCTTCGATCCCGACGCCTGTCGGCGGGTGAGTGTGCGCTGGGATTGCGTCGTGTGCGAAATGGGAGCGTGAGAACGCGGGTGGTCTTTGCGCAGGGAAACCCCACACCCCGAACTTCTCCCCCAATGCGAGAGGGGGACGAGGGTGTGGTTCAGCACTCGTTGCCGAAGTTCGCCAGCACTTCGCTCAGGTCGTTGAAGTCGTAGTCCACGCCGAAGCCGCCGAGGACTTCGCTGAGGTCTTCGAAGTCGACGACGTTATCGCCGTTGAGGTCGCCGGGGCAGGAGGTGGCTTCGGGGATGGTGAAGAGGAGGGCGTTGGCCATGAGGCGGGCGCCGTCGGTGGTCTGGTCCCAGTAGCCGGCGTTGACGGCGCTGGAGACGGGGTGGAAGCCGAGTTCGACGACGCGGGGGTTGGGCGCGATGGCGACGAGGGTGTGGCCGGTGTTCCACGTGGCGACCTTGGTGGAGCCGGGGGTGACGGTCATGTTGTTGGGTCGGTAGCCGCCGAAGAGCTGGCCGCCCTGGGTGACGCCGGTGGAGGTGAGGAAGGTGTCGACGCCGTCGAAGATGGGGTGGTCGGGGATGAGGATCTGGCCGAGGCCGCCGGTGGCCTGGAAGAAGTTGCCGTTCTGGGGGATGGCGATGTAGTCGGCGGTCTGCCAGCGGCCTTGGAGGAAGCGGGCGGTGTTGAGCGAGGTGTTGGTGAAGACGGCGACGACGACCCCCCCGCCGCTGTCGACGTAGTCCGCCAGCACGTCGCCCATGGCGACGGCGTCCTGGAAGGAATCGTTGGACCAGACGAGCACGGCGTCCCACTGCTGGAGTTGTTCGAGGGTGGGCGTGCCGCCGGTGGGGTTGAACTGGGTGGCGTTGAAGATGCTCACGCTGTTGAAGAGCCCGGTGGCCATGAGCTTGTCGCGCGGGTCGGTGAAGCGGGTGTTGGTCTCGGGGTTCTGGGTGTTGGAGGCCGCGGCGACGATGGCGACGTCGGGCAGCGTGGCCCCCGCGACCCCCGCGTGCGCGTGCGGAGCGGCGAGGCAGGCGGCGAGGGCGGGGAGAGCGGCGAAGGTGGCGATGCGGGGCATGGGCGGGGCTCCTGTGGATCGTTGCGTGTGGGTGCGGGGGCGAGGGTACCAGCGCGGGTGGCGGGATTACAAGGATATTCTCGGGGAAAATGGCGGTTCGCGGCCGTATGTGGCCGCGTTGCTCGTACGTGTGCTGGGGCAAAAAATAAAAACGCGGGCGACGGGCCCGCGTTGGTGGGGTTTGGAGCGCAGATTGCCGCGTGGGGATCAGGGTCTGGGGGCGATGAGGTCGTTGATCCCGGCCTTACTGATCGAGCAGGCGGTGGCGCCGGGCCCGCCGTACGAGCAGGGGCGCGGCGGCTGCTGGCCGTTTGTAACACACGTAGCGCGGGGCTTACCGTTTCGATCGATGAAACAGCAGGCGTAGTAGCCCGTTGCGCACTCGATGCTGCCGCTTTCCCCGGATGCGATGAGGTCGTCGCCCATGAGCGAGGCGCCGACGATCACGATGTCGCCGGGGGCGATGACGACGGGGTCGATTTCGAGGTCGCCGCGGAGCATGACGACGCCCCCGGCCGGGAACCACCAGACGCCGTCGCGCGATTCGTTGTGCAGCCCGTCGCCCTTGCTGACGCTCATGCCGACGCCGGCGCCGAGGAGCAGCGCATCGGCGGCGTCGTTGATCACATGCACCGAGGCGCCGCCGAGGTGGCGGACGAGGGCGACGGCCTCATCGCGCGTGATGTGGTCGACGCCCTCGAGGATCTCTTCGACGGCGCGGGCGGGGCGGGGCTCGCTCTCGACGACCTCGGCGTGCGCATCCTGCGGCGACGCGAGTGCGCAGGGGTGGAAGCACGCCACGACGGCGGCGACGGCTCCGGTGAGGATTCGCGTGGTTGCTGTGTTCATGATTTGATCCCCGATGTGCGCTCGCGCCGTGTTGAGCATACGAAGCGCTACTTGTATTCGCCCCCCCCCCCGCTTTGCTGGCGGGATCCCAGAAGAGGAGCACTTATTCATATCGTATCGGACCGGCGTGGGCGTCGCAATACCGATTTTGGGTTGCCGCCTCACTTGTTCGCAGTGTGTTTGTATATTCCGGGACGACGCTTCGCGAGGGCTCAGTGGTTGCACCGACGCGGGGGCGGATCAGAGCGCGCGGAGGCGCTGGGCGATCTCCGCGCGGCGCAGCGCCTGGGGCAGGTCTTCGCAACCGCCGGCGAGCACGTCGCGGAGGTTGTACGACTCGTTGAGGCGGTGATCGACCGCGACGCCTTCCTTGAAACGGTAGGTGCGGATGCGCTCGGCGCGGCCCGCGTCGCCGATCTGGGCGTTGCGGGCGCCGGCGCGCTCGGCGTGGAGGCGCTGTGACTCGAGTTCGTGCAGGCGGGCGCGCAGGAGGCGCCACGCCTTCTCGCGGTTCTGGCGCTGGCTCTTGGATTCCTGCATGCGCACCTCGACGCCCGTGGGTTTGTGGATGAGGTGCACGGCGGTGGCGACCTTGTTGACGTTCTGCCCGCCGGGGCCCTGCGCGGTGGTGATGTCTTCCACGACGTCGGCGGGGTCGATGTGCACGTCCACTTCTTCTGGCTCGGGCAGCACGGCGACGGTGGCGGTGCTGGTGTGGATGCGACCCTGCGTCTCGGTGGCGGGCACGCGCTTCACGCAGTGCGTGCCGGCCTCGTGCGAGAGTTCGGCCCACGCGCCGGCGCCGCTGACGGCCACGACGGCGCTCCGCAGGCCTTCGGCGCCCGCCGCGGCGGCGTTCGACTGGTGGTCGAGCACTTCGAAGGCCCAGCCGCGGCTGGCGGCGCGGCGTTGATACATGGTCAGGAGTTCGCCGGCCCACAGCGCGGCCTCGTCGCCGCCGACGCCGGCGCGGATCTCGACGATGACGGAGCCGACGGCGTCGTCCTGTGCGCCGACGAAGCGTTCGAGCACGTCGTGGGCGAGTCGCTCGGCGTTGTGTTCGAGAGCGGGGAGTTCTTCGCGGGCGAGGTGGGCGAGTTCGCGGGCGTCCGGGTCGGTGTGCGGGGCCGCGGCCGCGGCGATCAGGGCGCGGGCGTCCTCGGCTTCGCGCTCCGCGGCGCGGAGGGCGGCGTAGGCGTCGAGGACGGGCTCGATGGCGGCCTTGCGCTGGGCGAGGGTGCGGGCGGCGCGGTAGTCGGCGGTGGGGTCGTTGAGTTGGGCGTTGATGTCGGCGAGTTCGCGCGCGAGGGCGTCGAGGGCCGTGCGTGCGGCTGGGGGGAGGGGCGAGTTGGCGGGGG
>RECZ01000047.1 GCA_007693765.1 Phycisphaerales bacterium
CTCGTGGGTTGACGGCCAGGACACCGGCGGCGCCGGATGACAGCCGCTTATGGCTGCTGCGGTCAAGCCCTGACCAGGTTCACGGGCCACCCGCGCACCGGGCCCGGCCGTCAACCGACGAGACCACCTCGGACCGCCAGTCTACGCACCCGCCCGCCCCCCTGCACCCCCCCCGGAACCCCCCCTTGCACCACCCTCGCGCCTCGACCCTCCCGGGGGCCGTTCACACCCCCAGCCGGGCCGCCGCATCCGCAGGGGCGCCTCGGACGCGGAGCGACTTTTCCGGGGCCGACCGACCCGACACGACCTCGACGTCGCGCTGGCGCACGCCCAGCGCCGCCGCGACCATCGCACAGATCGCCGCGTTCGCGCGCCCGCCCTCGGGCGGTGCGCTCACCCGTACTTTCAGCCTGTCGCCGAGCGGGCCGGCGATGGCGTCGCGTCTGGCGCCGGGCACGGCTTTCACACGCAGCAGGATCGCGCCGTCGGGTTGTGGCTCGATGATCGTCGTCATGGAATCGTGCCGCGGCGGGACGCGCCCGGCCCGGGGCTGCATCGCGTCCGAGTTCAGCGGATGACCACGGCGGCCTGATCGAGCAGCGCCCGCGCCCGCTCGCTCGTGCGGGCCTCGCCGATCAGCCGCAGGATGGGCTCGGTGTTGCTGGCGCGGACGTGCAGCCACGCGGCGGTGTCGCCCTCGCCGGTGTCGATGCGCACGCCGTCCTGCGTGTCCACGCGGGCGTCGGGGAAGGCGCCGGCGACCGCCGCGCAGGCTTTCGCGGCGTCCAGCCCCTCGATGCTCACCTTGCGCTTCTCGATGACGTACGCGGGGACGCCCGCCGCGAGTTGTGAGAGCGGCTTGCCGGTGCGGGCCATGAGCGCCAGCGTGAGCGCCATTGAGCCGAGGCTGTCGCGGATCATCGCGACGTCGGGCCAAATCACGCCCCCGTTGCCCTCGCCGCCGAGGGGCGAGCCCTCCCGCAGCATGGCCTCGACGACGTTCGCCTCCCCCACCGGCGTGCGCACGACGCGGGCGCCGTGCAGCGCGGCGACGTCCTCGACCATGCGGCTCGTGGAGAGATTCGTGCAGAGCGTCGCGCCCCCCGCGTCGGCCGAAGCCCCGAGGACGGACGCGGCGCACAGCGCCAGCGTGTACTCCTCGCCGATGTACGCGCCGTGCTCATCCACGAGGGCGAGGCGGTCGGCGTCCGTGTCCTGCGCGAAGCCTGCGTGGGCGTTCGTGGCGCGCACGCGATCGCACAGATCGCCGAGGTTCTCGCGCAGCGGCTCTGGCGGGTGCGGGAAGAGGCCCGTGTCGTCGGCGTGCAGCATGTCGGCCACGCAGCCGAGGGCGTCGAGGAGGAGCCGAGCGCCGCGGGCGCCGGAGGCGTTCACGCAGTCCACCACCACGCGGAGTTTGGCGGCGCGGATCGACTCGACGGGCGCGATGCGCTCCACCGCCTTGAGCGCCCGCGCGACGTGGACGTGGGCGCCCGTGTCGTCGGCGCTGCGCTCGCCCTGTCCCTCGTGCCCGGCGTACGCGGTGCGGCCGTCCTTGAAACGCCGGACGATGCGCCCGGCGCGCTGGGCGTCCGGCGCGGCGCAGCGGCCGCCGTCGGGCGCGCGCATCAGGCACTTGAGGCCGTTCCACTCCGCGGGGTTGTGGCTGGCGGTGAGCACGACGCCGGCGTGGGCGTCGTGGTGCTCGGTCATCACGCCGACGGTGGGCGTGGGGGCGACGTCGAGGTCGATCACGTCGCAGCCGGAGGCCAGCAGGCCCGCGATCGCGCCCATGCGCAGCGCCTCGCTGTGCGCACGCCCGTCGCGGCCGAAGACGATCCGCAGGCGCCCGCCGCCCAGCCCCTCGTCCTCACGCAACGCGCCGACGAAGGCGCTGGCGAAGCGCGACGCGACCTCCGGGGTGATGGACCGCCCGATCACGCCGCGGCACCCGCTCACAGAGAGCATCAGGGGGGCGTTCTTCGTGTCGTTGTGGTCGCTCATGCGCCGACGGGCTCGCGGTGCGCGTTCGTTGGTTTCATGCGTGCAGCATAGCCGCGACCGGGTTGGTCAGGCGGCCATGCGCTGTGCGCCGAACGACTCGGGCGGATCGATAGCGCGGAGGATGCGCACGTCGAGCAGTGTCTGCTCCGCGAGGTCGATCACGTCGCCCAGCGCGTACCGCCCTCCAGCGAACGCGGCGGCGTCCGGGCCCGCCAGCAGCCGCACGACCGGCCTGTGCATCGCCCGCGGGTTCGCGCCGATGACGACGGCGCGATCGCCGGTGGAGAGCAGCACGTTGCTGCCCACCGGGAAGAGGCCGACAGCTTCGACCAAAGCACGCACCATGACTCGATCAAACACGTTGCCGCCGCCGAGGCGCACGACCTCGGCGATCGCGTCGTAGGGCCGCCGCTCGACGAGCCTGTACGGGCGCGGCGCCGAGGCGCCGGCGAAGGCGTCCGCGACGCCGACGATGCGGGCGTCGTCGCAGATGGAGCGCGCGCGCAGCCCCGCGGGATAGCCGGAGCCGTCCAGCCGCTCGTGGTGCTGATGCACGGCCCGCAGCACGCGCTCGGGCAAACCCTCGACGACTTCGAGCAGGGCCACGCTCATCGCGGGGTGGCGCCGCATGCGGTTGATCTCGAACTCGTCGAGGAGCCGCTGCGCGCTGCGGATGCGCTCGGGCACGTACGTCATGCCGCAATCGACGAGGAGACCAGCGAGGCCCGCGTGGCGCACGTCCGCCGCGCCACAGCCCAGCCGGGCCGCGACGGCGATGCTGAGCACGCAGGTGGTGAACGCGTGATCGGGGAGGTAATCGGCCCGTCGGCTCGTGGGCGTCGCGAGCCGAGCGAAGCTCGCGGGGCATGCGGCCTGCAGGTCCATGAGCTCGTGCACGATGCGCAGCGGCTGGGCGACATCGATGCGTACGCCCGCGATCACCCGCGCAAAGAGCCAACGGAATCGCTCGACGCGGTCCTCGCGGAAGCGGATCAGCGACGCGTCGTCGAACCACGGCGTCGTCTCCGACACCGAACCACGCAACCGCGCTTCGGGTGAGAGCAGCGGGTCGACATCGCGCTCCACCGAGAGCGGCAGCGTACGCCACCGTTCAGCACGCTGGGAGACGAGTTGCTCGGCCACGCGCATGCGCCGCCGCCGGTTGTGCTCGGATTCTTCCTCCGTGTCGCCGATGTACGCGCCGAACGAAAAGGCGTCGGCGTGGTGCGGTTCTACGGTCTCGCCGCGGACAACGGGGATCGAACCGCCGATGGTGGCGACGTCGGCGCGGACCTGCTCGCCCGCGACGGGCTCGGCGGTGCGCTGCAGCAGGCGGGCGGCCTCCATCTCGGGAGCCCCGGTGGTGAAGTACATCACCTCGCCCTTGAAGCCGCGCAGCGTAGCGAGGAGGGCGGGCGTGAGACGGGCCCCGGCGGGGGCGAGGCGAGCCCCGTGGCGCGAGTACAAGTCGCGCGACAGCGTCGTGCCGGGCCGCAGGGACGACAGGTCGACGGGGCTCAGCATCTTGGGATCCTCATCGGATGGTCATCGGCGAACGGGATGGGCGGGTTGAGCGTTCCCGGGCCTTGCGTGATCGGACTCGGAACCGGGCTCCCGGCGCTATACTGGGCCCGTGTACGAAATCGCCGTGGATACAGAGTTCTGCGCCGCGCACGCGATCGTGATCCGCGGCGAGCGGGAGCCCGTGCACGGGCACAATTGGAAGGTGCGCGTTGTGGTTCGTGCCGAGGCCCTCGACGAGGACGGCCTGGTGTGCGATTTCCACGCTCTCGACGCGACCCTCAACGAGATTATCGCGCCCTTTCGCGACGCCGACCTCAACACGGCGCCCCCCTTCAACCGACAGAACCCCACGGCGGAGCACGTCGCGCGGCACATCGGCGAGAGCGTGGGCGCGTGGCTGTTTTCGCTCGGCGAAAACCGCGGTCTTCGGCTCTCGAGCGTTCGCGTGACCGAGGCCCCCCGCTGCGCCGCCGTGTACCGGCCCGACGCACCGCACGTCGCCGGGAACGCAGAAGGCGCCGGAGCATGAGCGATCCCACGATGACCAGACACGCCCCCGAACCCCGCGCCGAAAACGCCCGGCGCCGCGCGCACGCCACCGACCGCGCTGCGCCCGTCCCGCCCGCATCAACCGCCGGCGCGGAGGGTCGCGAGCGTCTGCAATTGCTCAACCGCGAGCTCTCGTTGCTGGAGTTCAACCGGCGCGTGCTGCACCAGGCCACCGACGCCCGCACCCCGCTTTTGGAGCGGGTGAAGTTCATCGCGATCTTCGCCTCCAACCTTGACGAATTCTTCATGAAGCGTGTCGGCGGGCTGAAGCGGCAGGTCGCGTCCGGGGTTTCCGTGCGCTCGCCCGACGGGCGCACCCCGCAGGAGCAGCTCCAGGCCATCCGCAGCGTGGTGGTGGAGCTTCAGGACCTCGCCGCGAAGACTCTGGACAACGACATCCTGCCTGCGCTGCGCGAGGCGGGCATCGAGCTGGTGCGCTACAACGACCTCGGCCCCGACGACCGCGCCCGCGTGGAAGACTGGTACCGCGTGAGCATCTTCCCGGTGCTCACGCCGCTGGCCGTCGATCCGGGGCACCGCTTCCCGTTCATCTCGAACCTCAGCGAGTCGCTGGGCGTGATGCTCTCGGCAGGCGAGCGCGACGAGACGCACTTTGCGCGCGTCAAGATCCCCGATGTGCGCGGGCGCTGGGTCAACGCCGACGACCCCGGCGCCGAGCTGGCCCCCCCAACGGCCGGCTTGCCGCTGCGGCTGGTCAGCCTCGAGGACATCATCCGCAACAACCTCGACGACCTGTTCCCGGGCATGAAGATCCATGAGGTGATGCCCTTCCGCGTGACCCGCAACGCGGACATCGACCACGACGCTGAGGACGCCGACGACCTGCTCGAGACCGTCGAGACGGAGATGAAGCAGCGCCGCTTCGCCCGCGCTGTCCGCCTCGAAGTGAACGTGCACCCTTCGCCGAGCATCCTCCAGTTTGTCGTCGACGAGCTCGACCTCCACCCCCACGACGTCTACGAGCGCGGCGGCCTGCTCGAATACAGCGACCTCTTCGAGATCGCGTCCATCGACGCCCCGCAGCTCCACGACACCCCGTGGAAGCCCGCCGTGCCCGCCCGCCTCGAGGACGAAGACGCCGACATCTTCTCCGTCATCCGCGCCGGCGACATGCTGGTGCACCACCCGTACGAATCGTTCGGCGTCAGCGTGGAGCGCTTCCTCCGGGCCGCGGCCCGCGACCCGCGCGTGCTGGCCATCAAGCAGACGATCTACCGCACCAGCGCCGACTCACCCTTCGTGCCCGAGCTCGCCCGCGCCGCCGAGAGCGGCAAGCAGGTCGCCTGCCTCGTGGAGTTGCGGGCCCGCTTCGAGGAGATGGCCAACGTGCAGCGGGCGCAGATGCTCGAGAAGGCCGGCGTGCACGTGGCCTACGGCGTGATGGGCCTCAAGACGCACGCCAAGATCTCGCTCGTGGTCCGGCGCGAGCCCGACGCTCCCGGCGGCCTGCGCTGCTACGGGCACATCGGCACCGGCAACTACAACTCCCGCACCGCCGAGCTCTACACCGACCTCGGCCTGCTCACCTGCGAGCCGCTGCTGATGCAGGACATCGTCGAGCTCTTCAATTACCTCACCGGGCGCTCGCTCAAACGCGACTACAACAAGCTTCTCGTCGCGCCCATCGGCATGCGCACCGGCTTCTACGACCTCATCGACCATGAGATCGAGATCGCCCGCGCGGGCGGCGCGGGACGCATCGTCGCCAAGATGAACGCCCTCGACGATCAGGGCGTCACCGAGAAGCTCTACGAGGCCTCGAGCGCGGGGGTGAAGATCGACCTCATCGTGCGCGGCTTCTGCTGCCTCCGCCCCGGCGTGCCCGGGCTCAGCGAGAACATCCGCGTGCGCTCCATCATCGGGCGCTTCCTCGAACACTCCCGCGTCTACCACTTCGGCGACGGCCAGGCCGAGCCGCACGAGGGCAAGTGGTACATGGGCTCGGCCGACTGGATGCACCGCAACCTCGACTACCGCGTCGAGGCGATCACCCCCATCGAAAGCACCGATGCGCGCAAGCGCCTCTGGACGATGATGGACGCCATGCTCCGCGACCGCCGCTGCGCGTGGACGCTCAACCCCGATGGCTCCTACTCGCAACTCCAGCCCTCCCCCGACGACGCCCCCGACAGCCTCGAGGCCCTCGGCGCGTTCGAGTGGCTCATGCGCCTGGCCCGCCCGAACTGAGGCGATCCCCCCTTTTTCTCTCCCCGCTATCGCCCGTGTGCGGCCTTGCGGCGGGATTTCCTTGAATCTCACGGATTTTCGTTGCGGCCAACGCCTCGGCGCGCGAGGATGCGTTTCCTGCGCGCCGGACGGCCCGGCGCGTCGGCGCGATGCCCGCACATTCCGCCCGTTTTCCCGTTCAGGAGCCCCCCATGCGCCTCCGCCTCACCGCCGCGACCGCGGCCGCGTGCTTCCTCGCCCCGTTCGCCTCCGGCCAGTGGTCCGACGACCCCTCGATCAACCTCGCCGTGGCCCAGAAACCGGGCTCGCAGGTCATCCCCAAGGTCGCCGGGGCGACCGACGGCGGGCTGTGGATCTCGTGGTTCGACAACGCCTCGAGCAACTTCGACGTGTACATCCAGCGGCTCGACTACCTCGGGCACAAGCAGTTCCCCAGCGACGGCCTGGTCGTGAGCGCCTTCCCGCAGGCCTCCTCCCTCAACGATTACGACATGATCGCCGACGACGAGAACCACGCCGTCGTCGTGCACAACGACATCCGCGACGGCGCCGACCGCGACATCTACGCCCAGCGCATCAGCCCCTCGGGCATGCTCGTGTGGGGCCCCGGCGGCGTGCGCCTCTCCGACAACACCAACTTCGAGCCCGACCCGCGCGTCGCGCAACTCGCCAGCGGCGACTTCGCGTTCGTTTGGCCGCGCACCGGCTCGCCCAACAGCGGTCTCGTGTACCAGCGCGTGAACAAGGCCGGCGTGAAGGCGTTCCCCGGCGACGGCGTGCCCATCGCCGGCTTCGGCGCGGAGTCGCCCGCCTTCCACGACATCATCGCCACCAGCGACGGCGGCTTCATCTGCGTGTACATCCGCGACACCGCCACGTTCCTCAGCCCGCGCCACGTCTACATCCAGAAGTTCGACGCCGACGGTCTGTCCGAGTGGAACGGCGGCTCGCCCGTGATCGTCTCGGCGAACGTCGTACCCATCGCGCACCGGCCGCGCATCCTCTCCGACGGCGCCGACGGCGCCATCGTCGCGTGGCACGACACCCGCACCGGCGCCTTCAACGCCTGGGTGCAGCGGTACACCGCCAACGGCACCGCCCTGTTCCCCAACGAGGGCGCGCGGGCCGCGAACGACCCGATGCACCTCCACCTCGACCCCGCGATCGGCTACATCCCCGGCGCCGACGAGGTGCTCGTCGTGTGGAACAAGCGCGACGCCTCGCAGGGCATGCGCGGCCTGAGCGTGCAGCGCCTCGACGCGACCGGCGCCCGCCTCATGGGCGACACGGGCGCCACCCTCGTGCCGATGGGCGGCGACAACGTCTCCTCGCCGCGGATGAGCCGCGCGCCGGGGGGCTTCTACGCCGTGTACTCCAACCAGCCCGCCGGCGCGGGCGGCGGCAACCGCATCAACGCGCACCGCCTCGACACCCTCGGCGCACCGGTGTGGGCCCAACCCACGATCATGGCCACCGAGGGCGCCTCGCGCTTCCGCCTCGAACCCAGCACCGCCGCCAACGGGGTGCTGCGCCTCGCGTGGGAGGACGCCCGCAACGACAACGCCGACATCTACGCCCAGAACCTCAACCCCGACGGCTCCATCGGCGCGTGCAACGGCGACGCCAACTACGACGGCGTGATCGACTTCGCCGACCTCAGCGCCGTGCTGAGCGAATTCGGCATGACCGGCGAGTTCCTCATCGGCGACGTCAACGGCGACGGCGTGGTCGACTTC
>RECZ01000068.1 GCA_007693765.1 Phycisphaerales bacterium
ACAGCGCTCCCTCACGGTCGCGGCTCGTTCCTCAGAGCCCCTGCGCGCCGTGCGCTATGGCTGTGCGGCGCACGTCCGTTCCGAGTGCCGTGCCCGTGTGCCGTGGCGTCGCGCAGCGTCGCCACGACCCGGCGCGACGTGGGCGCACTCCAACGAAACGCGACTGTCAAGGAGCGTGTTGAGCGCCCGCAAGCCCGCAACGACCCCGCCCCGACGAAGAACGCAGAGACGCTCCTTCACAGTCGCGTTTCGTGTGGGCAAGTCATGCCCACGAAGACGTGGGCATGCCACACATGGATCGCACGCTCAACAGCGCTCACTCACGGTCGCGGCTCTTTTCCGGGGCGGGCTTCCCGGTGGTTTGCATCAACCGCCCTCACCCCACGCGCTCGATCAACTCACGCATGTGCACGCGCAGACCCTCGTCGCCGCGTTGCAGCGCCACGCCCAGCGTCTCGTTCTCCAGCCGTTTGCTGAACATGTTCTTCGCCGGCGGCCCGTCGTCGGGCTCCACGAGCGACGCGTCCAGACCCATGATCTGGGCCGCGTGTTCCGCGAAGCGCGTGCGTTTGGCGTAGCAGTCTGCGAGGTGGAACGCGTGCCCGTTCGTCGCGTCGCGCTCCAGGGCGCGCAGGATGGCCAGCGCCACGTCGTCCACGTGAACCCACTTGCCGCCGCCGCCGAAGTTGTCCTTCGTCACGCGCTCGCCCCGCTTGAGCGCCATCAACTGCTCGTAGCCGTGCGTGCGCTCGAGGTTCATCGGCTCCACGCCGTACACCGCCGCGGGCCGCAGCGCGACGCAGTGGACGCCGCGCCGGTGCATCAGGTCCCACAGGAAGGCCTCCGTCGCGGCCTTGGCGGCGCCGTAGAGCCCGCTGGGGCGCAGCGGGTGATCCTCGTCGATCACCCCCTCCCAGCGGTCGCTGATGGCGTGATGCACCGCCACGCTGCTCACGAACACCACCCGCTTCACCCCCGCGTCCGCCGCGGCGTGGAGGAGGGAAATCGCCCCGACGAGGTTGGATCGCAGGTGGGATTCGAGGTCTTTGGCCCGCAGGGGGGCCCAATCGACGGCGTTGTGGACGAGAGCGTCGGCCCCCCGCAAAAGCTCCGGCCACACGGAGGCATCCGCCTGATCGCCCTCAACGTACGTTCTGACGTGCGGAGCGATGTGCTCCCGCACGGAAGTCGGCCTCACAAGGGCGGTCACGGCGTGACCCGACTCCGACAGAACCCGAGCCGCGGCCGAGCCGATAAAGCCGGAGGCGCCAGTTAGCGCGATTTTCATGAACGATGGTAGCCTCTCGAAACAGACCACCAAAAGCGGGCATCCGCAACCGGGACGCACAGCCCCCGAAGCGTTGACACCCCCCAGAGGGCTTTCTAGTTTACGGGGTTCGGCCCTGCGCACGAACGGATCAGCGCCCCACGCCATGACACCCCCAAGCAACACCCCCGACCCAGGCGACTCGGACAAGCTCCGCATGCCGGACGACGAGCCCCGACGCGCCGGCACGGCGACGAGCGGCGGCACGTCCGGCGCGGGCATGCCCAGCCCCGTCTCCGGCGGCAGCAAGGCCGGCTCCAAGGCCGCGCGCACCACGCAGGACACCGACACCATCCTCGCCCGCCTCGTCGTCGAGCAGGGCTTCGCGACGATGGAGGAAGTGCAGGAGTGCATCCGCAAGCAGCGCGACGCCGCCGAGCCCGGCGGCTCGCTCGCGCAGTTGCTCGTCAACAGCGACTTCATCACCAAGCGCCAGCTCGACCGCCTGCGCGCACAGGTCGAGGCGGAGCGCTCCGGCCAGCACATCCCCGGGTACACGATCCTCGGCAAGCTCGGCGCGGGCGCGATGGCGACGGTGTTCAAGGCCCGCCAGATGAGCCTCGACCGCCTCGTGGCGATCAAGATCCTGCCGCGGAAGTACTCGAGCGACCCGCAGTTCATCGAGCGCTTCAACGCCGAGGGCCGCAGCGCCGCGCAGCTCAACCACCCCAACATCGTGCAGGCGTACGACGTGGGCAAGGCCGGCGAGTTCCACTATTTCGTGATGGAGTACGTGGAGGGCTCGAGCGTCTACGAAGAGATCGTGCGAAAGAAGCGCTACACCGAAAAAGAGGCCGTCGAGACTATCATCCAGGTCGCCGAGGCCCTCGACCACGCCCACACCAAGGGCCTCATCCACCGCGACGTGAAGCCCAAGAACATCATGATCTCCAAGGAGGGGGTCGTGAAGCTCGCCGACATGGGCCTCGCCCGCGCCATCACCGACCGCGAGGCCGCCGAGGCCGAGGCCGGCAAGGCCTTCGGCACGCCCTACTACATCAGCCCCGAGCAGGTCCGCGGCGAGGTCGACGTCGGCCCCCAGGCCGACATCTACGCCCTCGGCTGCACGCTCTACCACATGGTCACGGGCAAGGTGCCCTTCGAGGGCAAAGACCCCTCCGAGGTCATGCGCAAGCACCTCAAGACCCCGCCCGTCGCGCCCGACGCCATCAACGCCAAGCTCACCTCGGGCGTGTGCGAGGTCATCGAAAAGATGATGGCCAAACGCCGCGCCGACCGCTACCAGAACTGCGCCGACATGCTCTCCGACCTGCACTCGGTGCTCAAGGGCGAGACGCCGGCCATCGCGCACAAGCCCATCGCCGGCGCCGCGCAGGAGGCGATCAGCGAGGTGCTGATGGAGGTCGAGTCGCGCCCGGCCGAGATCGCCATCGATAAAACCCGCGCCCCGTCGCCCTTCTCGCACGTCGCGGTGCAGTTCGTCGTGATCATGCTGATCATCAGCGTGATCCTGAACTTTGTGCTGCTCGTGCTCTGAGCCGGGCCGGCTCCAGCCGATCCAACGGCTCGCGAACCAAACACTGACCACTCGCGTGCCACGGCCACGGCCCGTGTGCCACGGCTACGGCGAAGCCGCAGCCGTGCGTTGCGCGCCCACACGCGCAGATGTTCACCATACGCGGCGTCGCCACCGCCCCGAAGGGGCATCGGACCCTAGCCGTGGGCGAAGCGCAGCGCCGCCCACGGAAAAGGGCTACACGTACAAGTTCGCCCTGAAAGGGCGAAGCCCACGGGGCCGCTGCGCGGACCCGTGGCACACCCGTCGCGGCGCCCCCCAAGCGCCGCCGCGTCTCACCTTCCGGGGGGGCGTGCTGCCGGCGGTGGTAGACTCCGCGTCCACCCCCAATCACCCCAGCCACCACGGAGCCGGCGATGGAACTCTATATCGACACCGCGAACCTCGACGAGATCAAGCAGGCCCACGAGATGGGCGTGCTCGACGGCGTCACCACCAACCCCTCCCTCATCGCCAAGGAGGGCGTCGACTACGCCAAGCGCCTCGCCGAGATCTGCAAGGTCGTCGAGGGCCCCGTCAGCGCCGAGGTCATCGCGCTCGACTTCGACGGCATGATGAAGGAAGGGCGCGACCGCGCGAAGATCGCGGAGAACATCGTCATCAAACTGCCCTGCACCGTCGAAGGCCTGCGCGCCTGCAAGGCCTTCAGCGACGAGGGCACCCGCACCAACCTCACCCTCTGCTTCCAGCCCCTGCAGGCGCTGCTCGTCGCCAAGGCGGGCGCGTACCTCGTCAGCCCCTTCATCGGGCGCGTGGACGACGTCGGCGCCGACGGCATGGACCTCATTCACCAGATCCGCGCCATCTACGACAACTACGCCTTCGAGACCAAACTCCTCGCGGCGTCCATCCGCCACCCCAAGCACCTCGTCGACTGCGCCCTCGCCGGCGCCGACGTCGTCACCGTGCCATTCAACGTCATCCAGCAGATGATGAAGCACCCCCAGACCGACACCGGCCTCGAAAAATTCCTCGCCGACTACAAAAAAGCCTTCGGCGGCTGAACCCCCGGCTAAGGTGGAGGCCGCCCGCCGACCCGCCTCCGCTTCGCTTCGCTTCGCTTCTATCCCTACCAGACCTAGTGGGACGGGCGTCCCGCCCGTCTCCTCCCCCACCTACAAAAACGAACGGCCGACAAAGCCCGCTTCCTCCAACTCCACATCGCACGCGCGCTGAGCCGGCCCCTCACCGCCCCCCGTAATGCCGCAGCCAGTGGACCACCGTCTTGGCGATGGTGTCCATCTCCACGTTGCACGCGTCGCCCTCGCGCATCGCGCCCAGCGTCGTGCGCTCGAGCGTGGTCGGTATCAGCGCGATCTCGAAGTGCCCGCCGCCCGGCGTCACCGCGGCGATGGTGAGCGACACGCCCTCGATCGTCACCGAGCCCTTCGGCGCCGCGTACTCCATGAGCGACGGCTCCGGCGCGACCCCGATGCGCCAGTCCGCCGGGTCGTCGCGCACGAACACGATGCGCCCTACGCCGTCGATGTGCCCCTGCACCACGTGCCCGCCCATGAGCGTCATGGGCGTGGCGCTGCGCTCGAGGTTCACCGCGCGACCGGGCTCGAGCCGCCCCAGCGTCGTGCGGGCGAGGGTCTCGCGCACGACGTCGAAGCCCAGCAGCGCCCGCGCCGGGGCCCCGGCCCCGCCCCCCGTGGAAGAGCCGGACCACGTCGCCAGCGTCAGGCAGCACCCGTTCACGCTCACCGATTCGCCGTGCTCGAAGGGGCGCTCCCACGCCGGCGCATCGATGACCAGCCGGGCGCCGAAGGGGCGCTCCTCCAGCGACGCGACCCTGCCCAGACACTGCACGATGCCGGTGAACATGCCCCGAGCATAGCCGCGCTCCCTCGCGCCGCCGCTTGACCCTCCATGACCGCCCCTCGATACTCCGACCCTGCTGCGCGAACCCCGGCCGGCCCGAACCCTCCCCGCGGAACCACGCCGCACCGCCCGCGTACACCCGATTCCCGCCCGATCCGCGACCAGGAGTGCCCTCAGGATGCCGACGCGACGCCTCTTCACCCTCGCCTGCGCCAGCGCGGCCGTCCTCGCCGGCGCCCTCCTGCACGGCTGCGCCGGCACACCCCCGGGCGTCGGCGGCGAGCCCCCCCGACGCGTCGACGCCTCCACCACGGAGTACGACCTCTACGAGGCCCTGGGCTACCGGCTGGCGTGGCGCGGCTTCCCCGTCGTGCCGGCACGGCGCGCGGCCAAGTTCGTGGTCGCCGATGAGAACGTCATCGTCTTCCAGGACAACGGCGACACCGTCACCCTCCTCGACACCGCCACCGGCATGCGCCGCTGGGCCACCGAGGTCGACTCGCCCCTCACCCGCTTCGTCGGCAACACCATCGCGGGCGACCGCGTCTACTGCGCCAGCGACAACGAACTCTTCGTGCTCGACATCCGCACCGGCGAGCTGCTCGAGCGCCACAACCTCGCCGTGGTGGTGACCACGCGCCCGCTCGTCATGGGCTCGATGGCCTTCTTCGGCTCCGCCCCCGGCGAGCTGCTCGGGCACAACCTCATCTCCACGTACAAGCAGTGGGGGTACAGGCTCCGCAACTCCATCACCGCCCGCCCCGTGCGCACCGGCCCGTACGTCGCCGCCGTCAGCCAGGCGGGCGATGTGCTCATCGTCAACCCCGCCAACGGCTCCTCCGTGGGGCGCGCATCCATCTTCGGCGGCCTCTCGAACGACCCCGTCGCCGACGACACCACCGTCTACATCGCCAGCACCGATCAATCCGTCTACGCCATCGCCAACGAGCGCGGCTCCATCCGCTGGCGCCACCGCGCCGAGCAGCCCATCGTCGCCCAGCCGACCCTCCACGACGGGAGCCTCTACGTCCACATCCCCGGGCGCGGCCTCGTCTGCTTCGACGCCACCAACGGCGCCATCCGGTGGGAATCCGTCGATGCACGCGGCGAGGTGATCGCGAAGCGCGCCGGTCGCCTGCTGGTGTGGGACGCCGACCGACGCGTCGTCCGCACCCTCGACCCCGAACGCGGCGACATCGTCGAAACCGTCGAACTCCGCGACGTCTTCACGCTCGTCACCGACACCTTCGTCGACGGCGTGCTCTACAGCGTCAACCCCGGCGGACGCATCAGCCGCTGGAACCCCCGGCTCTGACCGCCCGCACGCCCCGCAAACGCCCCCCGCCGCGGAGCCCCGCCCCGGTTCGGCGTATGCTGTGCGCGCCATGACCGACCTCGCGCCCGTCCGCCGGGCCCTCATCTCCGTCAGCGACAAGACCGACCTCACGCCCTTCGTGCGCGCCCTCGTTTCGCACGGCGTCGAGATCGTCTCCACCGGCGGCACCGCCAAGGCCCTCGAGGCCGAGGGCGTGCCCGTCACCCACATCGAAGAATTCACCGGCCAGCCCGAGATGATGGGCGGGCGCGTCAAGACGCTGCACCCCAAGGTCCACGGCGCCCTGCTCGCCATCCGCGACGACCCCGACCACGCCGCCGCGATGCGCGACAACGACATCAAGCCCATCGACCTCGTCTGCGTCAACCTCTACCCCTTCGAGCGCACCGTCGCCCGTCCCGACATCGCGCAGGCCGACGCCATCGAGCAGATCGACATCGGCGGCCCCAGCATGCTGCGCTCCGCCGCCAAGAACTTCGCGCACGTCACCGTCGTCCCCTCGCCCCGCCATTACGACCGCGTCATCAACGAGATGCGCGCCAACAGCGGCGCCACCACGCTCGCGCTCCGCGCCGAACTCGCCAGCGCCGCCTTCGCGCGCACCGCGGAGTACGACGCCGCCATCGCCTCCTTCCTCTCCCGACGCGCCGCGCAGCCCTTCCCCGAGGCGCTCCGCCTCGCGTTCACCAAGGCCGAGGACCTCCGCTACGGCGAGAACCCGCACCAGGACGCCAGCCTCTACCGCGACCCCTCCTCCACCGGGCCGACCATCGTCAACGCCCAGATGCTCCACGGCAAACGCCTGAGCTACAACAACATCCTCGACGCGTCGAGCGCGCTCGAACTCGTCAAAGACCTCCGCCGCCTCGACCCCGACCGCGTCGGCGCCGCCGTCATCAAGCACACCAACCCCTGCGGCGCCGCCTCCGCCGCCACCGCGCTCGAGGCCGTCGACCTCGCGCTCCGCGGCGACACCATCGCGGCCTACGGCGGCATCCTCGCCATCAACCGCGTGCTCGATGACGCCGCGGCCCAGCGCCTCTGCGCCGAAGGCGTCTACCTCGAAGTCATCGCCGCGCCGGACTACGAAGAGGCCGCCCTCGAGCGCCTCCGCGCTAAGTCCGCCAACCTGCGCCTACTGCGCGTGGGCGACCGCCCCGGCTCCCCGGCGCGCAAACTCATGTACCGGTCCATCCCCGGCGGCATGCTCGTGCAGGACCGCGACACCCGCACCGCCAGCGTCGACCAGTGGAAGCACGCCGCCGGCCCCGCGCCGACGGAGGCCACCCTCGCCCACGCCGCGGCCGTGTGGACGATGGCCAAGCACATGCACTCCAACGCCATCGCCATCGGCGGCGCCGACCCCGACGCCCGCGCCGCCACCCGCCTCTTCGGCGTCGGCGCCGGCCAGATGGACCGCCTGACCAGTTGCCGCATCGCCGCCGAACGCGCCGGCGCGCTCGCCAAGGGCGCCGTCGCCGCCAGCGACGCCTTCTTCCCCTTCGACGACGGCCCACGCATCCTCATCGACGCCGGCGTGGCCTGCATCCTCCAGCCCGGCGGCTCGAAGCGCGATCAGGACACCATCGACCTGTGTGACAAGCACAACGTCACCTTGGTCCTCACCGGCGTCCGCCACTTCCGGCACTGAAGCGGCCCGACGCGGCAAGTACACCATGGCGAGTGTGCCGTGGCCTCGCCGCAGGCGTGGCCACGACCCTGGTCACCGATCCACACACGTGCGCACAACGCGTGGCGACGCTCCGCGACGCCACGGCACACGGAGCGGACGTGCGCTGCACGGCCCCGTCGCGCCCGCCGCGACCACGCCCGCATCTTCTCGGACCCTCGGGATTTCCCATTGACCCGGAACCCCGGCGCTGTACTCT
>RECZ01000111.1 GCA_007693765.1 Phycisphaerales bacterium
GGGCGGCCGATGAGCAGGGCGGGGTCGGCGGCGCCGAGGGTGTTGGGGGCGGCGTCGTGGCCCAGGAGGTCGCCGGGCGCGGGCAGGGGCACGGCGCGGACGCCGGCGGCGCGGAGGGCGGCGCCGACGCGGGCGGCGGCGTCGTGCATGGCGCGGGGCAGGCAGACGATGGCGGCGTCGAAGGCGTGGGGCTCGCGGAGGGCGGCGGCGTCCTCGGCGATGCCGAGCACGGGCACGCCGCCGACGTGGGCGAGGTTCTCGTAGCGGAGGGTGAGCGCGCCCATGGGGGCGGCGCCGGTGGCGCCGTGCCAGTACGCGCAGGCCGCGGCGATGGTCTCGGGCGTGCCCACGACGACGATCCGGGTGGTGTCGGGGGAACCGGGGGCGCCGGCGGGGGTTCCGGGAGTTCCGGGGGCGTTGGTGCGTGCTGGGCGCGTGTGGTGCACGGTTCGGGGCTCCTCCTGCCGGGTCGGGGCTGCGCGGGGCGGCGCGTGGGCGGCGCCGCTCATGTGGCTATCGGCCCATCGGGGGGCGGCGTCGAGAGGAATCGGCGTCCGGGGCGGGGATCGGCGGGGCCTGTAGAATCGACCCCCCATGTCTTCACGCCCCGCGTATTACGTCACGACGCCGATCTACTACGTCAACGACCGGCCCCACATCGGCCACTGCTACACGACCCTCGTGGCCGACGCCGCGGCCCGGTTCATGCGGCTCGCCGGGCGGGACGTCTTCTTCCTGACCGGCACCGACGAGCACGCCGAGAAGGTGGTGACGTCGGCGCAGGAGCACGGCGTGTCGCCCATCGAGTGGGCGGACCGCAACGCGCAGGCCTTCCGCGAGGCGTTCGGCGAGATGGGGTTCTCCCACGACGACTTCATCCGCACGACGGAGCCGCGGCACATCGGGCGCGTGGAGGGGTACATCCGCGCCCTGCAGGCGACGGGCGACATCTATCTGGGCGACTACGTGGGCTGGTGGGACCCCTCGCAGGAGGAGTACGTCACCGAGACCACGGCGCGCGAGCACGACTACAAGAGCCCCGTCACAGGGCGCGAACTGGTGAAGCGCACCGAGCGCAACTACTTCTTCCGCCTCAGCGCGTACCAGGACCGGCTGCTGGCGCACATCGAGGCCAACCCGGGGTTCCTGCGCCCCGATGCGCGGCGCAACGAGGTGGTGGGGCGCATCCGTCAGGGGCTGCAGGACGTGCCCGTCTCGCGGGCGATCGACGAGAGCGACGCCGCGAGCCGGTGGGGCATCCGCATGCCCGAGGACCCGTCACACCGGATCTACGTGTGGATCGACGCGCTCTTCAACTACCTGAGCACGGTGGACACGCCGGAGCGCGAGCGGTTCTGGCCGGCGGATCTGCACCTGATCGGCAAGGACATCCTGTGGTTCCACGCGGTGATCTGGCCGTGCATGCTCATGGCGCTCCAGCGTGATCTGCCGGGTTGCGTGTACGCGCACTCGTACTGGATCCGCGAGGGGCGGAAGATGAGCAAGAGCCTGGGCAACTTCATCGACATGCCGACGCTGCGGGCGTACGTCGGTCGGTACGGGCTGGACGCGGTGCGCTGGCACCTGCTGACGCAGGGCCCGCTGGGCGCGACGGACGCGGACTTCGCGCACGCGAAGTTCGTGGAGGTCTACAACGCCGATCTGGCCAACGGGATCGGCAACGCCGCGTCGCGGGTGTCGAACATGATCGGCAAGTACTTCGACGGCGCGTGCCCGGACCCCAAGGGCGTGACGAGCCACGCCGGGCACGACTGGCCCGCGATCGCGGGGGCGTGCGCGGAGGGGGCGCTGCGCCGCATCGAGAGCGCCGACTTCGCGGGCGCGCTGCAGGAGGGGATCGCCCTCACGCGGCGCGTGGACGGGTACGTGAACGCGACCGAACCTTTCAAGATCGCCAAGGACGACGCCCGACGCGATGAACTCGGCGCGATCCTCTACCACTGCGCCGAGGCGCTGCGCATCGCGGCGCTGCTGCTGCTGCCGGCCATGCCCGCGACGATGACCGACATGCTGGGGCGGTTCTCGAGCGCGCCGAAGAAAGGCGAGACGTTCGATGATCTGGCGCGGTGGGGCGGGCTGCGGCCCGGCGCGGGGATCGAGAAGGGGGAGTCGCTGTTCCCGCGCGCGGATGCAAAGGAAGCGCCGCCCGACGGCGGCGCCCCGGGGGCGGGCAAAGGTCCGGGGGACCTTCCGGGGGCGGGGTTGGGGGCGTGATCCGGGTGCGTCGGTACAGCGATCCGTTCGTGGCCGAGCAGGCCGCGCAGTGGCTGCGCAGTCATGGGGTGCCGGCGGAGGTGGTGGGGCATCACGTGCAGAGCGCGTTGCCGATCGCGGGGCTCAAGTTCACGCAATTGGATGTTGTGGTGCCCATCGCGGCCCAGAAGGCGGAGGCGTTGCGGCTGCTGGAGGAGTTCGACGAGACGCCGGCGGTGCTCGACGAGGATTGGGAGACGGGGTCGGCGCCGGACCTGTCGCTGCTCGACGCGGGCGCGTTCGATGCGCCGTGCCCGTCGTGCGGGTCGGCGCTACCGCTGGACGCGGCGCTGGCGTGGTGCCCGTCTTGCGGCGAGGGCGTTGATGTGGTGGAGGTGCTGGTGTCTCGCCACGGGCCGGAGGCGCTGGCGGGGTGCTACGCGGAGGAGGCGGCGCCGGGCGGCAGGGAAGCGCGGGGGCTGGACCCGGTGTCGTTCGCCGGGCCGTGCCCGTCGTGCGGGGGCACGCTGGCGGGGATGCCGGTTCGTGGGCGCTGCACGCGGTGCGGCGCGTTGTACGACAAGGACGAGATTCTTCGGAGGGGCGCACGATGAGCGACCACGATCACGATCAGGACGCGCTGCGCGTCCGGGCCGAGTTGCTGCGGCACCGCGTGGGGGCGCTGCTCTCCGACGGCGAGCCGCGGCCGGTGCGGTTCGTCGACGACCCCGGCACGGGGGAGTTGATCGTGCCGCTGACGGAGGAGCTGCTCGAGGCGATGGAGCACGTGCTGTTCGTGCCGGCGGAGTCGGACGATGCGCTGCAGATCCTGCTGGCGCCGGACCTGGAGCACGCGGCGCCGGAGGCGCTGATCGACCGCTGGCGCATCCACCACGGCGACATGCCCAGCGCGCAGGTGCGGTGGACGCGGTGCGCGATCGAGTCGGCGCGGTTCGGTCCGATCATCGCCGACGGCGAGACGCTGATGCGCGCCAACCCGCTGGCGGGCGAGGAGACGCGCATCTGTGCGCGCCTGAACGATGACCGCGGCTCGCTGGAGCGGATGTGCGCGCGGGCGACGGGGATGGAGATCACGGCGCCGCTGTGCGTGGGCGTGGACCCGGACGGCCTGCACGTGCGCCACAAGCTGGGCGTGCTGCGCGTGCCCTTTGCGCACAAGGCGGCGGACGCGGCGGGCGCCGAGGCGCAGATCGATGCGCTGTACGGGCGCGGGGAGGGGACGTGAGCGGCGGCGCGCAAGGGCCGGCGCTGCGCGATGCGCACCTGCATCTGGCGGCGATGGGCGATGCGCTCTCGTGCGTCGATGTGTCGTCGTGCGCGAGCGTGGACGAGTGTCTGGAGCGGGTCGCGCGGGGCGCGGCGGAGAAGGGGCCGGGGGAGTGGGTGCGGGCGGTGGGCGCGCGGGTGGAGGGGTGGCGCGAGCGGGCGTGGCCGCGGGCCGCGGCGCTGGACGAGGCCGCGGGCGGGCGCCCGTGCTACGTGCAGTCGTTCGATCATCACGCGGTGTGCGCGAGCGCGGCGGCGCTGCGGCTGGCGGGGATCGAGGCGTCGACGCCGGATCCGGCGCAGGGGGTGATCGAGCGCGACGGCGAGGGCGCGCCGACGGGGTTGCTGCTGGAGCGCGCCGGGGAGGCGCTGTGGGCGTGCGTGCCGGCGCCGACGTCGAGCGAGCGGCGCGAGCAGGTGCGGCTGGCGCTGGCGAGCCTGCGCGCGGCGGGGTTCGTCGAGGCGCACGACATGCTGAGCCAGCCGTGGCTGGGGCCGACGCTGGCGGCGCTGGCGGACGCGGGCGACGAGGATGCGCTGGCGGTGCGGGTGTGGCTGCACCCGCCGCTGCGCGAGGTGGAGCCGATCCTCGCGGGGTCGGAGCACTGGACGCGCGAGACGGTGCGTCTGGCGGGGGCGAAGGTGTTCCTCGACGGCACGCTCAACAGCCGCACGGCGTGGATGCTCGAGGCGTACGACGAGCCGGCGCCGGGGCATCCGTTCGGCGTGCCGATGATGACGGCGGAGGAGATCGACGGGGCGCTGACGCGGTGCGACATCCTCGGGCTGCCGCTGGCGATGCACGCGATCGGCGACGGCGCGGTGCGGGCGGCGCTGGACGCGGTGGAGCGGATCGCGCCGACGACGTTCGGCACGCGCGTGGAGCACTGCGAGTTCATCGACGAGCGCGATGTGGCGCGGTTCGCGCGGCTGGGGGTGATCGCCGGCGTGCAGCCGTGCCACCTGCTGACGGACATGGAGGCCCTGCGGCGGATCACGCCGCGGCGTGTGGACCGGGCGTTCCCGCTGCGCGACCTGCTCGACGCGTGCGAGGCGGAGGGGTACGCGCCGGGCGAGTTGGTGTGGTTCGGCAGCGATGCGCCGATCGTGCCCGCGCGGGCGGCGGACAACGTGCGTGCGGCGTGCGCGCGCCGACGCGAGGGGATGGGCGAGGCGGAGGCGATCGGGTTAGCGCAGGCGATCACCGAGGACGAGGCGATGGCGTGCATGCGCTCGCCGGAGGCGGGGGTTTGAGGCGGGCGCGCCCGCGAGGATGGCGACCATGAAGAACGAGTGTGTGGTGTGCGTGACGCGGCCGTACCCCGGCGACATGGACGTGCCGGGCGCGAAGATCGTCGTGGGGCCGGATCGGTGGATGCGCGACGCGGAGGAGCTGCGCGCGTTCGTGCGCGAGCACCGGCCTCAGGCGCTGGTGACGATGTACCACGACAGGGTGGATGAGGCGCTGCTGGAGGCGGCGGGCGAGGGGTTGCGCGGCGTGGTGAACTTCGCGGTGGGGTACGACAACATCGATGTGCGCGCCTGCGGCGCCCGGGGCGTGACGGTGTGCAACACGCCCGACGCGGTGACGGAGGGCACGGCGGACATCGCGTGGATGCTGCTGATGAGCGCAGCCCGGCGCGGCGCGGAGGCGGATCGTTACGCGCGCTCCGAGGCGTACCCGGCCAACGGGTACCTGGGCATGAGCGACATGCTGGGCGTGCACCTCACCGGGCAGACGCTGCTGATCGTGGGCGCGGGGCGCATCGGGTACGCCACGGCGCTGCGGTCGATCGGTTGGGGGATGCGGGTGCTGTACACGGCGCGGTCGCGCCATCTGGACTTCGAGTTCGCGCCGCTGGGGGCGCGGCGGGTGTCGCTGGAGGAGGGCCTGCGCGAGGCGGACTTCGTGAGCGTGCACTGCCCGCTGACGCCGCAGACGAAGCACCTGATCAACCGCGAGCGGCTGGCGCTGATGAAGCGCACGGCGGTGCTGGTGAACACGGCGCGGGGGCCGGTGGTGGAGGAGGCGGCGCTGGTGGAGGCGCTGCGCGAGGGTCGGATCTTCGGGGCGGGGCTGGACGTGTACGAGCACGAGCCGCGGCCGTCGGCGGAGTTGATCGCGCTGGAGAACGTGGCCCTGACGCCGCACATCGGCAGCGGGACGATCAAGCACCGCGAGATGATGACGGGGATCGTCGCGGCGAACGTGCGGGCGGTGCTGGAGGGGTCCACGCCGCCGAACGTCGTGGCGGGGTGAGGGGCCGCCCGGTGATCCGTGCGCGACGTGCCACCGACTTCGCTGCGAAGTCGGTGCTCTTGTGCGTTGAGGGAGGGGGGAAGACACCGACTTGCGGGGCAAGTCGGTGGCACGGGTGAAGCAACACGGGGAGGAGCGGTGCGGGAGAGGGGCGGCCGGGTGGTTGCTCACCGGCCCTGGGTGAAGAAGGTGCGGAGCGAGGTGTAGATGTCGTCTTTGTTGTTGACGCGGCTGGTGATGAGGCGGGCGCCGGGGGTGTCGTCGTCTTCGCGGGGGGTGCGTTTGTCGTCGCCGGCGCTCGGGAAGGCCTCGTGCAGGACGTTGATGAAGTTGCCCGAGCCGTAGGCGCTGGCGACCTGGCAGTAGCCGAACATGTTGCACGCCGGCAGCAGGTGGTCGTGGAGGAGCTTCACGCACAGGCGGTTGTCGGACTCGCTGGAGTTGTCGCCGTCGGAGAAGTGGAAGGCGTAGATGTTCCAGTCGGCGGGGTCGTAGTGCTGGTCGAGGAGGTCCTTGCCGCACTGGTAGGCGCTGGAGATGCGGGTGCCGCCGTCCTCGCGCAGGGAGAAGAACGTGGCGCGGTCGACCTCCTTGGCGTGGACGTCGTGGACGATGTAGCGGCTCTCGATGCCCTCGTAGTTCCGGCGCAGCCACGCGTCGATCCAGAAGGCTTCGAGGCGGACCAGTTCCTTCTGCTCGTCGCCCATGGAGCCGGAGACGTCCATCATGTAGACGATCACGGCGTTGCTCTGGGGCTTGCGGACTTCCTTCCACGAGCGGTAGCGCCGGTCGCGCTTGATGGGGACGATGACGGGGTCTTCGGGGTCGTAGACGCCGAGGGCGAGTTGGCGCTTCAGGGCCTCGCGGTAGGTGCGCTTGAAGTGGCGCAGCGACTCGGGCCCGGCCTGGCGGACGCCGGAGTACTTGTCGCGCACGCTGGTGATGCGGTGCTCGCCGCGGGGCTTGATGCGGGGGAGGGAGAGCTCCTCGGCGAGGATGTCGGCCAGTTCCTCCATGGAGACGTCCACCTCGAGGATGTGGCGGCCTTCCTCCTCGCCCCCGGCGTTGTCGCCGGCTCCGGGCGTGCCGGCCGCGTCGCCTTCTTCGCCCTCGCCCATGCCGACGCCGCCGGCGTTGTCGCCGTAGCGGAAGGTGGGGATGTCGATGTCGTGGACGGGGATGGAGACGTAGCGGCGCCCCTCCTTGCCGATAAGGTCGCTGCGGGTGAGGAACCGGCGCAGGTCTTTGCGGATACGTCCTTTGACGATCTGCCGGAAGCGTTGGAAGTCCTGTTCGATGCGGCTGACCATGGGCGGGGCCCCTCCGTCTTTCTATACGTCGGCCCATGGGGGTTCGTGCCCAACTCCACCGAGAAAATCCCCCCCCGGAAGTTGCCCCGGAAGTTTCCCCGCGATGGCCCCGAATGGCTCCCCACGCGTGCTGGAGGGGGTTTGGGGGGGCGGCGCGGGGGTTTGGGGCGCACGGTTGCGACCGATGTGCGAGTATGGGCGCGTGCCAATGAAACGCGACAACGATGCGGCCCGGGTTCTCTGGAGGCTGAGCGGGATCGGCATCGAGTTGATCGTGCTGATCGTGGTCTTCATGGTCATCGGGTGGCTGTTGGACCGCTGGTGGGGGACGTCGCCGTGGATGATGCTCTCGCTGGCGGTTTTGGGCGTGGTCGGGGGGCTGTATAAGGCGGCCATGGAGGCCCGGGCCGCGGGCGACAAGGCGCAGGAGAAGTACCGACGTGACCACCCCCGGAATTGACCCCGCCCCCGGAACTGAGTCCCCACCACCCGGCCCGCCTGTGTCCACGGCGGAGGAATCCCCCGTCGCGGGGCCAAATCTGGGGCCCGAGGTGCGTTTGGAGCTCGTGAGGCCGCTTTTGGCGGCGTTGCTGGCGCCGGTCGTGACGGGGCTGATCGCGTGGCCGGTGCTGCGGGCGATCGCTCCGGGGCAGGAGCGGGTGATCCCGCTGGCGATGGGTGCGGCGGGGGCGGCGTTCGTGGTGGGGGTGCTGGTGCTCCAGCCCTGGCGGACGCGTCCTGTGGTGCAGTGGATGCAGTGGTGGATGGCGACCCTGGGGGTGTGTTTTCTGGCCACGGTTGCCCTCGGGGCTGTGTTGCTATACTCCTCGCCCCATGACGAGCGGGCCGCACTGGGTGTGCTGATCGCGGTCGGTCATTTCATCACCCTGATGGCGGTTTCCGTCGTGGTCGCCTCGCTCATCCGAACCCGTTGCGCCGCGTCGCTCGCGGCGTCTCGCGACTCCTCGCCTTCGACCTGAAAGGCTCTCGCAGGCCGATGTTCAAGCCGACACTCACGCTCGCCGCCGACGATCCCAACCCGCTCGCGCACGTGCTGGACGTGCAGAACGTCCTCGGGCCGTTCTCGATGCACGTGCTGACGATGTTCGTCGCCGCGACGCTGACGGTGCTGGTGATGCTGAAGGTGGCCAAGTCGATCGGCACGGGCGAGGAGTCCGAGGGTCCGGACCGGTACATGACCAAGGGGGCGCTGGGGCAGTTTTTCGAGGTGATCATCCTCTACCTGCGGGACAAGATGATCCGGGCGCAGTTGGGTGAGAAGGACGGCGACCGCTTCGCGCCGTTCCTGCTGACGATGTTCTTCTTCATCCTGTTCTGCAACATGCTGGGCCTGATCCCGCTGCTGGACCTGCAGCACGTGGTGGGGGGGATCGGCTGGGGCGATTCGCACTGGGCGATCATCGGCGGCACGGCGACGGGCAACCTCGCGGTGACGGCGGGCCTGGCGACGATCGCGTTCTTCGTGATCCAGATCAGCGGCATCCGGCAGAACGGCTTCGCGGGCTGGCTCAAGCACTTCCTGGGCGGCGCGCCGGTCTACCTGGCGCCGATCATGGTGCCGGTGGAGATCATCAGCCTCATCATCAAGCCCTCGGCGCTGGCGCTTCGTCTCTGTGCGAACATGGTGGCGGGGCACACGCTGCTGGCGACGATCCTGCTCTTCACGGGCATGGCGATCGCGGGCGTCGGCGTGTGGGGGGCGCCCGTCACGCTGGTGGCGATGGTGGCCGGCGTGGCGATCTACTTCCTCGAGATCTTTGTGGGGCTGCTGCAGGCGTTCATCTTCACCTTCCTCACGACGGTCTTCATCGCGCAACTCGTACACCATCACGACGACCACGCCCACGACGACCACGGGCTCGACGGGCACGCCCCGGCGCCCGCCCACGCCTGAACGATTCACTCGCACGTTTCCCCGGCTTCGGCGCCAATCTCGCCGTCGAACGGGTTTCGGACCGACCCATCGAACATCGTCGCCGACGCGGCGACCCATCCCCACTCGGAGTCTCAGGATCATGAAGCTCAAGAATCTCTTCGGTTACGCCGCCGCCGCCGCCGTCTTCAGCGTGTTCGCCGCCCAGCCCGCGATGGCGCAGGACGCAGTCGTCTCGACGGGCGATGGCCTCGTCGCGATCGGCAAGGGTCTCGGCGCCGGCCTCGCGGCCGGTCTCGCGGTCATCGGTGGCGGCCCCGGCATCGGCCGCATCGGCGGCACGGCGGTCGAAGCCATCGCCCGTCAGCCCGAGGCCGCCGGCCCGATCAGCACGAACATGATCATCACGGCGGCGTTCGTCGAGGGCGCGACGCTGTTCGCGGTCGTCGTCGGCGCGCTGGCCATCTTCATGATCTGATCCCCGCAGCCCGTATCAAGTGCCCCCCGCGCCGTTGACGCGGCGCGGGGGGCGAGGAATCCCTATGCGGACGCTCACACCTCATCGTCTCTCGGGCGTGGCGGTCATCGTCGCGGCGTGCGCCTGCGCGCCGGCGCTGGCCGCGTCCGAGGGCTCGCAGAACCCGCTCGCCTTCGAGCTGATCCCGTACTTCGCGACGCTGATCGTCTTCGGCGTGGTGTTCTACATCCTGTCGAAGTACGTCTGGCCCAAGATCCTCGGCGGCCTGCGGGACCGCGAGGAGCGCATCCGCAGCGAGATCCGGGCCGCGGAGCTGGCGCGCCAGCAGGCGGCGGATTCTCTGAAGGACTACGAGAAGTCGCTGGCCGAGGCCCGCGCCGAGACCTCGGCGATGCTCGAGCGCACCAAGGCCGATCAGGCCCGGCTCGCGGCGGAGCTGCGGGCGAAGGCGGACACCGAGCTGGCCGCGATGCGCGAGCGGGCCAGAAAGGACATCGACGTCGCCAAGCGCGAGGCCGTGCGCGAGCTCTACGCCCACGCATCGGCGATCGCCGCCGAGCTCGCGGCGAAGGTGCTCGAGCGCGAGATCAACGCCGACGACCACAAGCGCCTCATCGAGGACTCGCTGGGCGAGCTCGAGGCCGCCAACCGCTGATCCTTTCAGGACACGACGCACGAGCGACGAACGACAATGCCCCTTATCGAAGCACAACCCGACGCGCTCGCCCGCCTCTACGCCAACAGCCTCTTCGCCCTCGCCGATGAGCGCGGCGGCCAGGAGGCGATCGAGTCGACGGGCGCCGAGCTCGGCGAGGTCATCGAGATGGCCCGCGCCGACAGGCGGTTCAACGAGTTCCTGTCCTCGCGCATCCTGCCCACGGTCAAGCGTGAGGCCTCGCTGCGGGCGATCTTCGCGGGCAACGTCTCCGACCTCACGCTCAACTTCCTGCTGGTGCTCAACGCCAAGGAGCGGCTGGGGCACGTGGCGGTGATCGCCGCGGCGTACGACGAGCTGGTGCAGGAGCGTTTCGCGCGGGTGGAGGTGGATGTCTACACCGCCACGCCGATCGACAAGGCGATGCTGGACCGCATCGGCGAGACCATCCGCCGCACGATGCACAAGGAGCCGGTGCTGCACCCGTACGTGGACACATCCGTCATCGGCGGGATGCGTCTGCAGGTGGGCGACCGGCAGATCGACGGCAGCCTCTCGACGCGCCTGCGCCGGATGCGCGAGCGGTTCGCGGAGTCGGGCTCGGCGGAGCTGCGGGTGCGGCTGGAGCGGATCATCGAGGAAGGGACGGAGCGGGCATGAAGCGCGTCTCCCCGATCGTTGCGCCGGTTCTCGCGTGGTGCGTGGCGGGCGCGCTGTGCGCGGTCGTCGGCGCCGGCGTCGCGGGCGCGGCGGAGGCGCGGCCGTGCGTCGCTGATCGCCCGACGATGCACATCCACGCCACCGGCACGGCCCAGGCCGCGCCGGACACGCTGCGGATCGGCTTCCGGGTGGTGACCACGCACGAGACGCCGACGGGGGCGCTCGACGCCAACGCGCGTTCGCTCAACGACGCCCGCGACGCCGTGGAGCGCGCCAGGCTCGAAGACGGCGCCGTGACCACGGGCGGCCTGCGGATCGTCGCCGAGCGCGATTCGCGCGTGCGCGACGGTCGGACGGTGATGGGGGACATCGTGCGGTACGTCGTCACGAGCGAGCTGCACGTGCGGACGTCGAAGACCGAGCTCGCCGGGGAGATCCTCCAGAGCGCGGTGCGGGCCGGGGTGAACACGATCGACTGGGTGGAGTTCACCGTCGCGGACACCGACGCCCTGCGTCGCGCGGCGATCGCCGACGCGGCCAAGCGGGCGGCGCGCGACGCCGCGACGCTGGCGCAGGCCTCCGATCAGAACCTCGGCGCGCCCCGTCTGATGCGGGTGCACAGCCAGGACTTCCGCCCCATGATGCGCGAGGCGCGGGCGATGATGTTCGACGGCGCGGGCGAGGGGGGCGTCGCGCCGGAGTTCTCGCCGGGCCTCGTGACCGTCAACGTCACCCTCGAAGTGCAGTACGACATCAGCCCCCGCTGAGGGCGGCGCAGCCATACACCTCACCGATCATCCAACCGCTTCTCCAGTTGATTCACAGAGCCACGCCATGAAGATCAAGACCGAAGAAATCACCAGCATCATCAAGCGCGAGATCGAGCAGTACTCCTCCGAGCTGGAGATCTCCGACGTCGGTCGGGTGATCTCGGTCGGCGACGGCATCGCGCGCATCTACGGCCTCAACAACGCCATGGCCGGCGAGCTGCTCGAGTTCCAGACCAAGGACGGCTCCGTGATGGGGCAGGTCATGAACATCGAGACCGACACCATCGGCTCGGTGATCTACGGCGACTACCTGAGCGTGCAGGAGGGCGACACCGTCAAGGCGACGGGGCGTCTGCTCGAGGTGCCCGTGGGCGAGGAGATGCTCGGGCGCGTGGTCGACCCGCTGGGTCGCCCCATCGACGGCGGCCCCTCGATCCAGGGCTCGCAGACGCGGAAGATGGACATCATCGCCCCCGGCATCGCCGAGCGTCAGCCGGTGCACGAGCCGCTGCAGACGGGCATCAAGGCCATCGACGCCATGATCCCCATCGGGCGCGGCCAGCGCGAGCTCATCATCGGCGACCGCAAGACGGGCAAGACCGCCGTCGCGATCGACGCGATCATCAACCAGAAGCAGTACTGGGGCACGCCCGACGCGGTGGTGTGCATCTACGTCGCGGTCGGCCAGAAGGAGTCCACCGTGGCGGGCGTGGTCGATGCGCTCAAGGCCAACGGCGCGATGGAGTACACCATCGTCGTCAACGCCGGCGCCTCCGACCCGGCGCCCATGCAGTACATCGCGCCCTACGCGGGCTGCGCCATGGGCGAGTACTTCATGTGGCAGGGCAAGGAGGGCAAGACGCCCAAGCACGCCCTGGTGATCTACGACGACCTTTCGAAGCAGGCGGTGGCGTACCGCCAGCTCTCGTTGCTGCTGCGTCGCCCGCCGGGCCGCGAGGCGTACCCCGGCGACGTGTTCTACCTGCACAGCCGCCTGCTGGAGCGCGCCACCAAGCTCTCTGACGAGAACGGCGCCGGCTCGCTCACGGCGCTGCCGATCATCGAGACGCAGGAGGGCGACGTCTCGGCGTACATCCCGACGAACGTGATCTCGATCACCGACGGGCAGATCTACCTCGAGCCCTCGCTGTTCTTCGCGGGCCAGCGCCCCGCGGTGAACGTGGGCATCTCGGTGTCGCGCGTGGGCGGCAACGCCCAGGTGAAGGCGATGAAGAAGATCGCCGGCTCGCTGCGCCTCGACCTCGCGGCGTTCCGCGAGCTGGAGGCCTTCGCGCAGCTCGGCACCGAGCTCGACAAGGCCACGCAGCGCCAGCTCGACCGCGGCGCCCGCATGGTGGAGCTGCTCAAGCAGCCGCAGTACGACCCGTTCCACGTCGTCGATCAGGTCATCTCGATCTACGCCGGCGCCAAGGGCTTCCTCGACGACGTGGCGATCAAGGACATCGACGCCTGCGAGCGGGCGATGCTCAACCACTTCACGCTCAAGGCCCGCGCCGTGCGCGAGGAGCTCGCCGAGTCGCTGGCGATCAACGACGACATCGAGAAGAAGCTCACCGATGCGCTCAAGGAGTTCAAGGCCGAGTGGAACGCCGAGCACGGCGACAAGAAGCAGGCCTGAACCGCCGTTCGCCCCCGGGCGACCCACGTAGAAACCCTGATGCACGCGCACGCCGCCCCCTCCGGGCGGCGTGTTTTTTCTACGCGGAAGCACGCAGAGCGTGACAGCGTCGTGTCAGCGAATTCCAGATTCTCCGCGTTCACGACGCGTGGCTGACGAGGCGTGGTCAGAACGCCTTCGTACGTTTCCTCCTCTCCGCTGGGCGCCGCGAACGTTGCGGCGCTTCGCTTGCGTTGGAGGATTCACGATGCGTTTGAATGTGTGCGGTGCGGCGATGATCTCGTCTCTGGTTTGGGCGTCAGTCGCGTGCGCGTCGGCGCCGTTCGAGGGGCAGATCCGTTTCGATCACCCTGATGCGCTCGAACACCGGTTCTACCCCTCCTTCGACTCGGAGGGGCCGGCGGAGACGCCCGGCGTGGGGCCGTCGCCGTGCGCGGGAGAGCGCGAGGGCTGGAGCGCTGCGCGGTTCGCGATCGAGGGCGGCGCGCCGGGGCTGGCTCGATCGACGCTGCGGTACAACATGTCGCACGTGGGGGTGGGGCAGAACGGGCGCAATGTCTCGGGCGGGCTGGGGTCGACGACGTCGACGCACGTGCTTCGTTGGCGTGGCGCGCTGTGTCTGCCGGATATGCCGCCGTCGCTCTCGGGCGCCAACCGCCACCGTGTGTTCGAACTGATGCGCACGTCGGCGCAGACGCTGGTATCGCTCGAGTTCGAACGCGTCGCCGGCGAGACGAGGGCGCGGGTCTTCCTGCTCGGCGCGGGGACCGTGTCGGCGCCGATCCCGTCGCCGTACGGCGCCCCCGGCGGCGCCCCCGGAAGCCCCCCCGGCGGCGTCGAGATCGAGGTTCTGTACGTCGGCGCCGGTTCCGGTTCGAGCGGCGATCTGCGGCTCTGGATCGACGGGGTGGAGGTCGAGGGGGTGCGTCGGGCCGGGCACGGCGTGACGCACACCGTGAGTTCGTGGCGGTTCGGCGCGACGCGGATCGGCGCCAGCAACGCGGACGCCATCGTGCAGTATCTGCTCGCGGCGCGATGGAGCAACGACGCCGACGCCGTGCTGACGCTCGACGCGATGACGCCGGCGCCCGGGAGCGGGCGCTACGACATCCCCGGCGCGTTCATCATCCGCGACCGCGCCCACGATCGCGCCGTCGTGCAGACGACGCTCCCGCCGGGCCAGTTCGGGTTCGAGGAGATCCACGCGGCCGCGCGGTTCGTCTCGTGGCCGGAGGGCCCGCCACCCCCGAACCCCGCGCCCGCGGCGCTGACGCCGGAGCAGGGGCACACGGTGAATTTCCTGCTGGAGGGCTTGTCGCCGGGCGCATCCTACGGCGTGGAGATCGCGTGGTGGTCGGACGCGCAGGGCGCGGACGAGCGCGTGAGCCGCGTGTACACGGTGCGCACGCACCAGGCGCCGGGCGAGCGGCGCACGATCCTCCACGCGGCGCCATTCTGCTCGCAGCAGGACGGGTACAGCGCGCCCTATGGGTTCGACGCGCTGATGGACGTGCTCGACAGCGCCGACCCCGACGCGGACGTGCTGATCACCGAGCACGAGGACTGGGTGTACTTCGACAACCGCGACGCGGCCGCGCCCTACTCGCACGAGTTTGCGGCGCTCGTGGGCGTCGCGCGCCAGCGCTGGGCGGACGCGGGCAGCCACCGGATGCTCTCGACGCACGGCTCCCGTCGCGGGTGGGGCGATCACCACTTCCACAACAACTTCGTGCCCTCGTGGCAGGGCGACATGCGCCCGGCCAGCCCGCCCTACAACGCCCCCGGCGTCACGCGGCACGACGTGTGGGTGGAGTCGCGGAAGTTCATCGAGCGCATCGAGCTGCCCGGGTTCCTCGACACGCCCGCCGCGGGGGTGGACTACCGCGCCGTGCTGCTGGGGCGCACGCTCTTCGTCCACCTGAACACGATCGAGTACTCGACGTCGGGCTCGATGTTCGGGGCGGAGCAGCTCGCGTGGCTGCGCGGCGTGCTGCAGAGCACCGACGCGGAGTTCGTGTGCCTGGTCGCGCCGTTCGTGCTGTCGGACGTGATCTGGAAGGCGGGGCAGGACTGCGAGGAGAACGCTTCGTGGCGCGCGGAACGCCACGCGGTGTTCTCCGACATCGAATCCAACCCGAGTGTGCGCGCGTGGTGGATCGTCGAGGGCGACTCGCATCTCGGCTACGTCTCGACGCGGTTCCGCACGCACTACGACGACCCCGTGACCGGGGCGCCGCGCCGGTACCCCAAGCACCTCTTCGCGGCGTGCATCGGCGCGATCAGCAACAACGGCGTCACGGCGACCACGACGACGACCGAGGTGAACGTCCCGCCGCAGAACCCGAACCCCGGCCTGCTGGCGGGCGCGGCCTCCAAACCGGGCGTGCAGTGGCTGTCGATTCAGGAGGAACCCGTGGGCGCGTTCGACGCCTTCCAGCAGCCGGCGGTCGGGCCGCCCGCGTACACGCGGATGTTCGGGCTCTTCGAGATCGATCAGGAAAAGGGGAGCGTGCGCGTGCGTGCGTACGACGCGTCGCGGTACGACTCCCCGGAGGACCGGATGTTGTTCGATGGTGAGTACTTCGCGGCGGCCGCGCCGCTGTGCCCCGGCGACACGAACGGGGACGGCGTGATCGACTTCGCCGACCTGGCGACGGTGCTGGGCGCGTTCGGCGATCAGGGTGAGGGGTTGCCCGCGGATGTGAACAACGACGGCGTGGTCGACTTCGGAGATCTCTCGATCGTGCTCGCGCAGTGGGGCGTGGAGTGCGAGAACGAGTAGGCGGCGCTGTCGAAGAACCGGCGCGCTGCCGGGGGCGGGGCGGGCCGGGCCGGGCGGGCGTCGGGTTGGCCTTTGTCGTTCTGATCGAACCCGGGCACATGCCCGCTTTTCTTCTTCCAATGCGCGACCGTCGCTGGTACCTTCGCGGGCGCAACTTCTGTGCCCGGCGTCGCGTTTGTGCGAAGGAGAGCGGCCATCATGGCGAGAACACCGATGCGATGGCCGGGCGTGCGCGTCTGCGTGTGCCTCGTGGCGGTGTGCGGCGGCGGCGCGTGGGCGGGGCCGGCGTCGGGTGACGCGGAGGCGATGGACGCGGCGCGGGTGATGCGGCCGTCGAGCGCGTTGGGGGTGCATGGGGGCGCGCGCGAGGGGTGCGTGGGAGGGGCGGACATCGGCGAGAACGGCCTGCTGTTCGACGGGGGCCTGCCCAATCAGCAGAACGCCAACGAGATGACCCGGTGGCTGCAGGCCGAGGACTTCGAGTTGACGCAGGCGAGCGTTGTCGCGTCCATCCGCTTCTGGACGTTGGAGGCCGCGCCGACGGCGTGGGCGGGTGTGTGCAACTACGCGATCTACGAGGACGACGGTGGTGCGCCGGGCGCGATGCTGGAATCCGGCGTGCTGAACCTCATCGGGCGCACGCTGACGGGGAACATCGTCGCCGGGCTGGCGGAGATCGTCTACAACTTCTCGTTCCCCGCGCCGGTGTCGCTGGAGGCGGGGGTGTACTGGATCGGCCTGCACATGCACACGGGCTGCACGACGATCCGCTCGATCTTGTGGGTGACGACCTCCAACAACTTCGGCGCTGCGGGGCATGAACGCTTCGAGTGCCTCGGGGCGTGGGAGCCCAACGGCAACCAGCACGCGTTTCTGCTCTACGGCGAGGCGCAGCCGCCCGGGTGCCCCGGCGATATCGACGGCGACGGCTCTGTGGACGTCGTGGATCTGGGCCGCGTGCTCGCGTCGTTCGGCCTCTGTTCCAAGGACGTCGGGTTCGACCCCGACGCGGATGTGACGCTCGACGGCTGCGTGGGGGAAGCGGATCTGGGCGTGGTGCTCGAGCACTTCGGCGCCGCGTGCCCGTGAGGGGCGCCCCTCGCAACGGGCTTGAGGGCCGTAGCGAGGGGCATGGTGGCGCACGACAGAGCGTCAGATTAACAGTGCGGCTTGGCGACCACGACGCTGGTATGACAAAAACTGCAAATTGGGAAAATGATCGGGTTGACACACCTAAGTAGGGGTGGATGATTTCTAAAGCAATCACGTTCCAAATCAGTTTTATCCGGCGGTGGATTGGCGTGGGCAAATTTGATTCCGGTTTCTTCCGAAGGGATACACACATGAAGGGCAGAGAAGCGATCGGGAACCGGTCAACGCGCAGTCATTCGATCGCGTTGGCGGTGGTGATCATGATTGTCGCAATCTCGACGAGCGTAGTGGCGCAACCGGGAGTCGATGGCGGGTACTACGACGATTGCAACGCGATGATTGTTCAGCACACGGGCGCACACCAGCACGGCAATCAGGCATGGGTCCAACTCTTTGCATACGAAGGAATGCCGTGGGGTGGGATTCAATATCAATATGGTGATCCCGACGTTCAGGTCATCCTTCAGCGTCATCTGAACAATCCGACGTGTGTTGAGGGTGGCCTCACGGTGGCGGAAACGACGTCATGGACAAATGGATATCAGATCGGAGGCGGCGTCACCCTGAATCAGCAAATCTCGGGGCAGGTGTCTGGCTTGGTCGCTTCGGCCTCTGCAGCGATTGGTGTGGGAGTGTCTTTCAATGGGTCTAAGAGCGGGAGCACGACGCACACTCATTTCGCGTCGTACCATCTCCCTGTGCCACCCTGCCATCGAGGCCAGATCACTGTGCGCGGCACGAAGCGGCAGGTGACTGCCACCCGGAGCATTTCTCGCTACCTCACTGCATGTGCCCTTCCTGATCCAGATAATCCGGCTGAGTATATCAATTACGTATGGTCTCACTGCGAGATGCAAGACGTTCCGGTCACTGCCAGCGGCATTTCATTGAACACAGTTGGGGGAGATTTATTGCTGGAAGCGTTGCCTCCGGCGAGTTGTTGCGATAACGACGGCGATGGGCCCAACGGGCCCAACGGGCCCAATGGACCCGGTGGGCCTGGCGGGCCGGGTGGGCCGGGTGGTGATTTGTGTTTTCGTCCCTTGGACAGCGGCGATATGGTCGGACCTGGCGTCATTGTCGGCGGCTTTACCGACTTCGGCATCGATTTCGACATCGATATTTGTGATGAATACGATTTCGATTTTCCCGTCATGTACGTTCAGGGAGACGGCGTGACGGTGCATGTGTTCTACGTTGTAGAGTGAAAGGGGCCGTTATGCGACACACACACACCATCTCAACAGCCATCTGTGTGGGGGCTTTCTCTTTCGCGCTGCTTTCTGCACATTGGTCTGCCGTCGCGAACACTTCGGGTTCGCCGTCCACGGCTTCGAAGGACGAACGCGCAGCGCTGATTGACGAAATCAGGGCGCAGCCTGTCAGCACGCTGCCTCCTGAATACGCCGAAGTGCAGCGGTCGCTTTGGCTTCCCGCTCACCCCGACGAACGCTTGGCGGCTCTCGCGGCTGTCGAAGCGCTTCTCGAACAGGAAGAGCGGCCCGCACACCGCGCGGGGTACCTGAACGTGCTCGCGCAGGGGTATGAATCGTCCGGTGATGTTGCTCGTGCGGCGGTGACCTTCCAGCGGGTCGTCGACGAGCACCCGGGCACGGTGCAGGAGATGCACGCGCGGCTGAAGCTCGCTTACCTCGTCGGCGACGATCTCCCCGCCGCGGTGGCTCACTTCCAGCGTATCCGAGATCTCTATGAGAACAGCGATGATCAGGCGGTGCGCTTGCTTGGGGGTGGGCAATACGTGTTGTCCCTGATCCCCCTGTCGGACTACCTGTCCGCCCTGAAGAGGCACGAGGAGGCGATCGAGGTCCGGAACCACTTCCTGCACGGGATGAGCCGGAACGCGGCGATGATGGCCGCGGCGCGATTCAAAGAACCGGAGCGGATGTACCTCGGCGTGTGCAACGCGCGGGACCTGATGGCGTTGGGGCGGTGTGAAGAGGCGCTGCGCGTCTTTGATGCGGCGCTCACGCTCTCTCCCGATATGGGCGGCGACGAGGGCATCGTTCTGCTCCGTTACGAGCGCATCGGAATGCTGGGCTTGGGGACGTATTCCGACGAACGGCTCGGGCATCTCTATGCGCTGTGGGAAGACCCTGATCTGCGCAAGCACGAACGCCAGATTGTCAAGATCGGCTATCAGATCATGGCGTCGCATTGGGAACGTGCTGAAGCCGGCGAAGCTTTGGCGATGCTGGAATCGCTCGAACCGATGTTCAGCCGGGTCTGGGCGACGACGAACGAGTCGGACGAGTTCTGGCTCCTTACCTTGGACCACCTGTACGCCGACACGCTCCACCGGCTGAGCACGGTGTACCGGGATTCGGGGGACACGGCCGGGCGTGTGCGCGTGCTCACAGAGTTGACGAGGCTCTTCCCCGGCACAACGCACGCGGACATGGCGCAGAAGCGGCTGTCCCGCATCCGCACCGGGCAGGATGATCCGTTCGAGACCGAGCCGGATTGACGGCCCTTCCTCGTTCGGTCTTTGTTGAGCGAGCATGTGGTCCTGGGGCGGTCGATCGCCCGCTTCCCGCCATGAATCCGGGGAAATTCTCTTTGCGCGCGGGGCTTCGGGTCGTATGCTACATGCGGTGGTTGTGCGCTCTCCCTTGAGCGGGGAGCGCCGAGAGACCCTGTCGCCGCACACCCCTCGCCCACGGAGCCCCAGCATGTTCATCGCCCGATTTGTCTACGCCGTCGCCCTCGCCTCGTTTGTTGGCGCGGCGGCGCTCGCGCAGTCTTCTGTTCCCGCGGTCTTCGTCGCCAACAACGGCAACCTCGAGGGCAGCGTCTCGTCGTTCGTGGTGAACCCGGACGGCACGGTCACGCTCAAGGAACGGTACATCACGGGCACGCGCCCGAGCACGTCGGTGTTCGAGCCGGGTTGCAACGCCTACGCCGCGTCGTTGTCGCCGAACGGGCGGCACCTCGTGACGTCGCACGCCGCGGGCAGCAGTTCGCCGGTGCAGCAGTTGAGCATGTTCCGCGTGCACGACGACGCCTCGATCGAGTTCCTCGCGGCGTTCAGCACGCCGACCTCGCCGCTGGGCATCGCGTGGATCACCAACGACCTGCTGGCGGTCACGCGCACGGGCGGCTCGTCGAACGGGGTGTACGTCTACCGCTACAACCCCTTCGCCCCGGGCGGGCCGACGCTGACGAACATCGACATCAAGATCGTGGGGTCGTTCACGTCGTACCTCGCGGCCCATCCTTCCGGGAAATACCTGTACGCGAGCAACTCGCTGGGCGGCTCGTCGCTGTTCGTGTTCGAGGTGAACCCCAACGGCACACTGACGCAGATCCAGGAGTTCGTGACGCCGGCGCTGCCGCTGGGCCCGGGCATCTCCGCTGACGGGCGCCTGCTCTACGCGGGCGGCGGCATCAGCGCGGGCGGCAAGGCGGTGATCGGGGCGACTATCGACAGCGCGGGCATGCTCGCGGCGCTGCCCGACGCGCCGTGGACGTCGCCCGGCGCCTCGCCCAAGCAGGTGGTGTTGACGCCGGACAACGCCTTCGCGGCGGTGGCTCACGGGACGGATTCGTCGGTCCGCATCTTCTCCGTCGATGAGATGACGGGCGACCTCACGTACACGGGAGGGACGGTCTCGATCGGCATCCAGGGCTCCTTGGGCGAGATCGGCATCATGGACAACCTGCTCTTCGCGTGCGACCGCGACACCATCGGCGACGGCGAGCGCGGGCTGCGGGCTTATGAGATCGACGCCGCGGGCCTGCTGACGCCCACCGGGCCGATCGTGGACACGGGGGGCATCGCGCCCAACGGCATCGCCGTCTGGAAGCCCTGCCCCGGCGACGCCAACGGCGACGGTGTCGTCGACTTCGCGGACCTGAGCGCGGTGCTCGCCAACTTCGGCGAGTCGGGCTCGGACGTGCCCGGCGACGTGACGGCGGACGGCGTGGTGGACTTCGCCGACCTGAGCGTGGTGCTGGCCAACTTCGGGTCCGAGTGCTGAGACGCCGACGGGCCGAGGGCCCCGCGCACGCGCGTCGCGCCCCCTCTCGGGGGCCCACTGGCGCACGCCGATCGTGCGGTGTGCGGTGCGGTGGACGTCGCTACAATCTTGCCCGTTGATGACCGTACAGACCCCACTGGCGACAGACAGCGCGCTTGGCGCGGCGTACGAGCGCACCACCTGCTGCGTCACCGGTGGGGCGGGGTTTGTGGGCGCGCACCTCGTCGAGGCGCTGTTGGGGCTGGGGGCGCGGGTGGTCATCGTCGACGATCTCTCGACGGGCGACGCCGAACTGGTGTCGACGCTGCTCGACGCCCACGCCGAGCGGCTGCGGTTTGTGCACGCCTCGGTGCTCGAATCCAGGGCGCTGGACGATGCGTTCGAGCGTGTGGGCACGGTGTTCCATCTCGCGGCGTTCCCGGTGGTGTCGCGGTCGCTGGCCGAGCCGGAGCGCTGCATCGATGTGAACGTGCGCGGCACAGTCGAGGTGTGCCAGGCGGCGCGGGCCGCGGGCGCCAAGCGTGTGGTGCTGGCGTCGTCGGCGGCGGTGTACGGGCAGGAGCCGCCCACGCCGACGCCCGAGGATGCGCCGGTGGCGCCGGCGTCGCCCTACGCGGCGAGCAAGCTGGGCGCGGAGCACGTGCTGGGGACGTGGCGGAGCGCCTTCGGGCTGCAGTCGCAGAGCCTGCGGCTCTTCAACGTCTACGGGCCCCGCCAGCCCGCGGAGGATGAGAACAGCGCCGTCATCAGCGCGTTCATGAAGCGGGCGCGCGACGGGCAGGCGCCGGTGATCTACGGCGACGGCATGCAGACGCGCGATTTCGTGCACGTGCACGACGTGGTGCGGGCGTTCCTGCTGGCCGGCTCGCCGGGGCGCGAGGCCGACGGGCGGGCGATCAACATCGGCACGGGGCGCGCGGTGGACCTGCTGACGCTGGCCAAGAGCGTGTGGAGGGCGCACGAGCGCGAGCCGGTGCGCCCCGAGCACACCCGCGTCCGTCCGGGGGATGTGCGGCACTCGTGCGCGGACGTCTCGCTCGCCGAGCGGGCGCTGGGCTTCCGGGCCTCGGTCAGCCTCGATGAGGGGATCGCGGGGCTGGTGCAGCGGCGCAAGGGCGAGCCCGCGGGCTCCAACGCCGACTGAGGCGTGCCGGGAGGGCCGCGCCGTAGTACCATCGCGGCCCCATGTTCAGAACAATTTTCTACGCCGCGCGAACGCTCCGACTCGACATGCTGTTCTTCAGCGTGCCCTACGCGTTTGTGTGGGCGCGGGCGTTGGGGGCGTCGACGGATGGGCTGGCGGCGTCGGGCCCGCTGATCCTCGGCGCCCACGCGGCGTTGCTGCTTTTGGCGCTGCTGCTCTCTGACACGCGCGAGGCTGAAGCGGGGCGCGAGCCGCGGCTGATGCTGTGGCGCGACCGATTCGTGCTCGACGCGGATGCGCAATCGGGCGGCGTGCCCGTGCTGGCGCTGATCGCCTCGGTGCTGACGCTGGTGCTGCTGGTGGTGGACCCGGCGGCGGGGCTGTACATGATCCTCGGCGCCGCCGTGCTGCTGTGGCACGGGACGCGCGCGATGCGCCGCAAGTACGTGCTTATCGAATTGGCGGCGCCGGCTTTGGTGTTGGCGGTCCCCGGGCTGCTGGTGGCGACGCGGCTGCTCTCGCGTGCGCGCGATATGTATGTCGGGGAGATGGATGACGTCGCGGCGCCCACGGCGCACGCGCTGGCGGCGCAGGCGGCGGTGCACCCGGTGCTCGGCGCCTCGCTGCTGGGGGCGGTGGCGCTGGGGTTGTTCGTGATGCTCTGCCTGCTGCGGGACGCGCCGATGGACGAGAGCGAGGGCGTGGGCAGCGTCGCGGCGGCGGTGGGGCGGCCTGGCGCCCGCGCACTGGCGTGGGTGTGGGCGGTGGCGGCGGTGCTGCTGGCGTCGATGGGCGCCGGTTGGCAGTGGTGGGGGTGGGGCGTCGCGGCGGCGCTGGGCGTAGGCTCGATGGGCGTCGCGTCGTGCCTGGCCTCGGGCGCGTACGGGCGCGCGGTGAGCGTGTGGGCGGCGCTGCACGCGGTGGCGGCGGCGGCGCTGGTCTTCACGGCGCACTGATCGGCGTGGGCGCCGGTCCTGCGTCGTCGGCACGGAGCCTTCATCATGCAGACACGCAACCTGATCGGCGGCGAGTGGGTCGGGGCGCTCTCGGGCGCGGAGTTCGACGTGGTCGACCCGGCGACGGACGAGGTGATCGCGCGGGCGCCCGATTGCGGCGCCGCGGAGACGGCAAGGGCCATCGAGGGCGCGGCGGCGGCGCAGCGCGCGTGGCGCGAGGTGACGGCGGGTGAACGCGCGGCGGCGCTGCGGGCGTTCGCCGATCTCATGCGCCGCGACCGCGATCGTCTGGGCGCCCTGATGACGCGCGAGCAGGGCAAGCCGCTGGCCGAGGCGCGGGGGGAGATCGACTACGCGGCGTCGTTCCTTGAATGGTCGGGCGAGGAGGCCAAGCGGCTCTACGGCGAGACGATCCCCGCGAGCGCGCGCGACAAGCGGATTCTTGTGCTGCGTCAGCCCGTGGGCGTGGCGTGCGCGATCACGCCGTGGAACTTCCCCAGCGCCATGATCACGCGCAAGCTTGGCCCGGCGCTGGCGTGCGGGTGCGCGATGGTGGTGAAGCCGGCGGAGGACACGCCGCTCTCGGCGATCGCGCTGGCGGAGCTGGGCCTGGAGGCGGGGCTGCCGCCGGCGCTGTTCTCGGTGGTGACGGGCGACGCGGCGAAGATCGGCGGTGCGATGCTCGCGCACCCCTTGGTGCGAGCGCTCTCGTTCACGGGCTCGACGGAGGTGGGGCGCGTGCTGATGCGGGGCGGGTCGGAGCGCATCGTGCGGATGTCGCTGGAGTTGGGCGGGCACGCGCCGTTCATCGTGTTCGAGGACGCGGATGTGGATCGCGCGGTGGAGGCGGCGGTGGCCAACAAGCTGCGCAACGGTGGCCAGACGTGCATCTGCGCCAACCGGTTCCTGGTGCACGAATCGGTGCGCGAGGCGTTCGTGTCGGGGCTGGTGCGGGAGATGGGGGAGATTCGCGTGGGGCACGGCGTTGACGAGGCGTCGCGGGTCGGGCCGCTCATCAACGACGCCGCGATCGAGAAGGTGGAGCGGCACGTGCGCGATGCGCTCGAGAAGGGCGCCACGCTGCGCTGCGGCGGCGAGCGTGTGCGCCCGGGGCCGGGGCTGGCAGATCGGTTCTACGCGCCGACGGTGCTCGAGGGCGTGACGGGGGAGATGCTGGTGAGCCGCGAGGAGACGTTCGGCCCTGTGGCGCCTGTGCGCACGTTCACGGATGAGGACGAGGCCGTGTCGATCGCCAACGACAGCGAGTACGGGCTCGCGGCGTACTTCTTCACGCGCGACGCCTCGCGTCTGATGCGCGTGGCCGAGGCGCTGGAGTTCGGCGTGGTGGGCGCCAACGACGCGTTGCCCTCGACGGCGCAGGCGCCCTTCGGGGGCGTGAAGCAGTCGGGCCTCGGGCGCGAGGGCGGGCGCCACGGGATGGACGAGTACACCGAGGTGAAGTACGTGTCTTGGGGGTTGTGAGGCGGGGATGCCGCAAAACGAGCACGGCCCCCGCGTGGTGGTGCGGGGGCCGTCGCCGTTTCGATCGTTTCGCCGCGAACCCATGCGGGGCTCGGCGGCGGGATGGTCAAAGCTGGGGATCTAGGATTTGAACCTAGACTAACTGAACCAGAATCAGTCGTGCTACCGTTACACTAATCCCCAGTGTGGGCCCCATTGTACCGGCATTTCCGGGCGTGGGGAAGCGCTGGGGGGCGCCGGGGGGTCATTCCTCGTCGGGGCGGGTGGCGTCGCGGGCGATGTCGGTCCGCGGTCCGCCGGCGGGCTGCGCGGTGCGGCCCCCGGGGCCTCCGGGGGCGCCCGAGAGTCGACGCTCGCGGGCGTCTTCGATGGAACGATCGATTTTGCGAAGGATGTCCTTCACCTGGCTGAATGTCTGCTTCGATGTGCTCACGCAAACCTCCTTGTCGGCCCGACTATCGGCCGACGGGCGCCGTGGCTTCGGGCCCGATGGTGTGCGCAACGGTTCGTGTGCGTGAAGATGCGCGGGTTGCAACGGTTGGCGCGGGGTGCGCGCGTGAAAACGCCCGACGCGGGGTGCGCGCCGGGCGTGGGTGGTGTCGGGGAGATCGTTCTGAGAGGCGGGAAGGTCCGCCGTGGTTATGAGGGACGTTCGGCGGCGATGACGCTGAGCATGAGCACGACGTCGGCCACGCCGATGCGGCCGTCGCCGGTGAGGTCGGCCTCGGCGTTGTAGCGCGGGTCGGTCCGCGTCTCGCCGAAGTGATCGAGCATGATCACGAGGTCTTCGATGGTGACGGCGCCGTCGCCGTTCAGGTCGGGGTTGGCGTTGTCGTTGGGGCTCTGCATGAAGAGGGGGCCGCTGCCGGGGATGCCGCCGGGGATGAAGGGGCCGAAGATGTCGAAGCCGGGCAGGACGATGGGCGGGCGGCGCGGCGGGATGGGGCCGGTTCCGCCGGTGGAGCCGCCGACGCGGACGGCGTCGATGTGCCAGCCGCTGAACTGGTACTTGTCATCGGCGACGAGGGTCCAACGGAGCTGGATCGTGCGTCCGAGTTGGCCGCGGAGATCGTGCCACTGCTCGCGCCAGGTGTAGGTGATGTTCTGGTTGTTGGTGAGGAGCGTGCGGATGACCTCGCCCTCGATCACGTCGATGACCTGCAGGCGCGCGATGTCGAAGCCACCGCCCTGGTGGTCGAGGAGCTCATGGAAGGAGAGGGAGGCAGAGGTGAGCGCGGGGTTGGTGAGGTCGATGACGGGCGAGTTGAGGATGTGCTCGACGCCGGGGGAGTAATCGCCGGCGAGGTCGGTGGCGACGACGTTCGTGCCGACGAAGGGGGCGTTGAAGCCGTGGATGGTCGGAGGCATGGGGGCGTTGGTGACGGTGATCTTTTCGCCGCCGATGAGTTCTTTTCGGTCGGCGGTGTCGAGCACGGGCGCGCCGCGTTCCCAGTCGCCCTCGTACTGCCAGCCGAGGTCGGACTCGAAGTCGTCTGCGAAGATAAGGATGGGCTCGATGGGCGCCGCGCGGATGACCCGGGGGATGCTGTAGCGGTTGGCGGGGTTGACGGTGTAGACGGCGTAGGTGGCGTTGGTGGTGAGGCCGACGTCGGGGTCGGTGTAGGTGTCGATGTCGTCGACGGCGAGGATGCGCGTGCCCGTGGTGACGAGCTGGCCGACGTCGCCGGAGTAGTCCACGCCGTCGGTGGGGCGCCAGATGGTCGAGGCGCTGTGGCGCACGAGCAGCACGCGGTGGTACTCGCCGGTGGCGTTGGTTGGGGGGTTGGTCCATTCGAGCTCGACGCCGCCGCTGTCGCGGTTGGCGATGGCGAGGCCTTCGGGCGACGCGGGCCAGGTTCGTCCGCCGTTGGTGATGGACTGCGAGGCGGCGAGCACGGCGGCCCCGGCGTCGATGAGGCCGTAGCCGAAGGAGTCGCTGAAGCCGGTCAGGCGTTGGTAGCCGCGGTCGTTGTTGATGATGCCGATCTCACGCGCGGTGTGGCGCATGATGCGCCGGACCTGCGTGGCGTGGAGGTCGGGGTTGACGCCGAGGATGAGCGCGGCGACGCCGGAGGCGATGGGCGTCGCGGCGCTGGTGCCGCCGAAGGTGCTGGTGAAGTCGCCTCCGGCGGAGGAGGGCACGCGGTTGTACCCGGCCACGCCGGTGACGTCTGTTGTGAAGATGCCGAAGGTGTTGGGGGTGAGGTCGTTGCTGGGGGCGACGAAGTCGAGTTGGGGTCCGAAGTTGGAGTAGATCGAGCGGCGCGAGAGGTTGTTCATGGAGCCGACGGCGACCGTCTCGGGCATGGCGGCGAACTGGGTGTTCCATGCGATGGGCCCGAACTCGTTGCCGGCGGCGAAGATGAAGAGCATGCCCAGCCCGTCGCGCCCGTTGACGCTGAGGTCCTCGACGGCGTCGCGCATGACCTCGGGAAGGCTGTGGAAGACCGAGCGGCGCCACGAGTTGGAGTGGATGGCGGCGCCCATGTCGTTGGCGTCGTACATGGACTGCGCCGACTCGGCGACGGATTGCACGAAGTTGTTTGTGAAGAGCCCCGTTGCCGAGGGCGCCACGCCGCGCCCGCCGCAGTAGTTGGCCGTTCCGACGATGAGGCCGGTGACGGAGGTGCCGTGGGCGCCGAAGTTGGTGGCGATGTTGAGTTCGCGATTGAAGAAGTTGTCGAGTTCCTCGGCGTTGTCGCGGTAGTCGGGGTGATCGGGCTGCATGCCGTCGTCCATGATGGCGACGGTGACGCCCTCGCCGAGGGTGAGCTGCCAGGCCTCGGGCGCGCGGATGTCGATGCCGGGGATGCTGCCGAGCTGCCCGATGTTGCGCAGGTGCCACTGGTTGAGGAAGTTGGGGTCGTCGACGCCGCCGCTGGGCGCGGGCTCCTCCACGTTGCCGGTGAGTGTGAAGCGGAAGTTCTCGGCGTCGGGGTCGTCGGTGGAGAATCGCACGTCGCCGACGAAGAGCCCGCCGCACACGGCGTCGAGCTGGATGGTCACGCTGGTGGCGTCGCCGGGCGACACCTGCGGCGCGGGCATGGCGACGGCGGTGTAGCCGGTCGGGGTGCGGAAGCCGGTGATGTTCAGCGGCGAGCCGCCGTCGTTGAAGATCGTGTAGGTGCGCTGCACGGCGACGTTGACGTCGGTGGCGGGGAAGGCGTCGGATCCGTTGTTGGGGATGACGTTGTCGCCGCGTTGCACGCGGAGCATGGGCGGGTCGGGGAGCATCTCGACCGTGCCGGTGAGGTTGAGCGTGAAGGGGTTGACGCTGGAGTTGTTGAGGAAGCTGAGCGGGCCGTCGTAGTCGCCGGGGACAACGGCGTCGAGGCGGATGATCATGTTGGTTGTCGTGCCGCCGGCGAGGGGCGAGGCCGGCGCCGTCTGCACGCTGTAGCCGTTGGGAACCGTGACGGTGCCGATCGTCAGTTCATCGGCGCCGGTGTTGGTGATGGCGAACATGATGTCGACGGGGTCTTCCTCGAAGGTCGTGCCGAAGTTCACGTTGCTGCCGGAGGAGAGCACGGCGCCGTTGCGCGTGAGGCGGATGGTGGCCGGGCCGGTCGGCGCTTCGACCTCGCCGGTGAGGAAGAAGATGAAGGGGTTGTCGTTGGTGGCGTTGGAGAGGATCGAGACGGTGCCGTTGAATACGCCCTGGTCCGCGCCGCTGAGGGTGATGGTGTAGTTGGTGTTGCCGCCGGGCGCGACGTTGGCCGGCGCAGTGGGCGAGATGGTGTAGCCGGCCCCGGTGATCATGGGCACATCGACGAGGAGCGTCTCGTCGCCGTCGTTGAAGACCGAGAAGACCGTGGCGATCGGGATGCCCTGGGTCGTGGTCCCGACGTTGAAGTTGTCGCCGGGGTCGATCTGGGTGGGCCCGCGCTGGACGCGGACGACGGGGCCGTTCATCCCCAGCGTGGCGTCGTCGGCGCGGGCCGCGGGGGCGCGGGGGGTACGGGACTGCGAGTGCTCGACGGCGCCCCAAGTGTCCGGGTGGGCGTAGCGGACGATCGGCAGCTCGCGGAGGGCGGCGCTGATCTCGTAGGCGTCCTGCGCGCTGCGCACTTCGGCGAGGTACAGGTCGTGGCGGCCGCCGATGTGCAGCGCCGGGCCGATGGCGCCGACGCGGGCGAGGAAGTCGGTTGCGGCGCCGCGCGTCATGGGTTCGTGCAGCGCGAGCACGACGCGGTTGAGGGCGATGAACGCGACGTCCTGATCGGGCCCGAAGGCGACGGCGGCCTCGCGCGCGGTGCGTTGGGGCTGGCCGTCGGGGCGCACGAGGTAGACGTTCATCGGGACGCCGTTCTCGACGTGGCGGAAGGGGCCGTCGAGCGTTTGGCGGTCGGGGCGCTGCTCGAGCATCGGGCGCAGGCGGATCTCGCGGTCGATCACGTCGTGCGCGGTGGCGTGCACCTGCGCGTGCGCGCTCGGGGCGAGGGCAGCGCACAACGTCGCGCCGACCACGAAGAGGCGCAGGAAGGCGTCGCGGCGGGTCTTCATAAAGCTGTCTCCAGCGGTGGGGGGTCGAGAGTCGGAAAGGGCGAAGCCCGTGCGTCCCGGGCCGGCAGGGGAGCGGCGCCGTCGAGGCGGCGCCGCCGCCGCCGCTGCGGGCGCGTGCGGCGCTGCGCGGGGGTAGGGCACAGCCTACCCGGCGCGTGGGCGTTCACGCAATCCCCGTCGGCGCGGACACATGCGCGCCGACGGGGCCTGTTTTTGGGCGGCGCGCACGCACGGCGCGGCCTCCGTCCACCGCCCCTGTACGAGTGGGGCGCTGGGGCGGATGCATCGCGCGCGCGACGGGCGGGCGATGCGGCGACGCCGGGCCGCGTGGGGCTTGTGCAGGGGCGTTTCCGGGGTGCGCTTCCGGGGGGAGGGGGTCAGATCGCCGCGGCGATCTCGCGGGCCAGCGCGGCGGCCTGTGCCGCGTCCGACGTCCCGGGCTTCCAGACGAGGCCGAGGCCCGAGCCGTCGTCGAACTTGGGGATGACGTGGAAGTGGACGTGAAAAACGGCCTGATGGGCCGGGGCGCCGTTGTTTTGGAGCACGTTGTAGGCCGCGGCGCCGGTTGCCTTCATCACGGCGCGGCAGACGCGGGGGAGGACGCGCCCGATGGCCGCGGCGGACTCGTCGCTGAGTGCGTCGAGCGTGGCGGCGGGCTCTTTGGGGATGACGAGCGTGTGGCCGCGGCTGAGGGGGTTGATGTCGAGGAAGGTGAGGGTGTGGTCGTCCTCGTGGACGCGGTGGCAGGGGATCTCGCCCTTGATGATTTTGGCGAAGATGGTGTCGCTCATGGGGGGATCGTACCCCGGGGCGTGTTGGGGTACGGGGGAGGGGAAGGCAGAGAGGGGGTAGGAGACGGGCGGGACGCCCGTCCCACTAGATGGGTAGTGGGGAAGGGAGTGGGGGCGCAGGGGCGTGGGTTAGACGTGGCGGAGTTTGTTGGCGCCGTTGAGGGCGGCGACCTTGTAGCACTCGGCGAGGGTGGGGTAGTTGAAGACGGTGTTGATGAAGTAGTCCACCGTGCCGCGGAAGGCCATGACGGCCTGGCCGATGTGGATGAGTTCGGTGGCGCCGGCGCCGATGGCGTGGACGCCGAGGATGGTGCGCGAGTCCTGGTGGATGAGCATTTTGAGCATGCCGGTGCTGTCGCCCATGAGTTGGGCGCGGGCAATCTCGCGGTAGTTGGCGACGCCGGCCTCGTAGGGGATGCCTTCCTCGGTGAGGCGCTCCTCGGTCCAGCCGACCATGCTGATCTCGGGGATGGCGTAGATGCCGAAGGGGAAGAGCTCGGGCACGCTCTCGGCGCGTTCATTGAACATGTTGCACGCGGCGATGCGCCCCTGCTCCATCGAGGTGGAGGCGAGCGCGGGGAAGCCGATGACGTCGCCGCAGGCGTAGATGTGGGGGACCTCGGTCTGGTAGCGGTCGTTGACGCTGATGCGCCCGCGGTCGTCGGCGCTGAGGCCGACGGCCTCGAGGTTGAGCCCGTCGGTGGCGCCCTGCCTGCCGATGCAGAAGAGCAGGCAGTCGCCCATGAGCGTCTTGCCGGATTCGAGCGTTGCCATGGCGAGTTTTTCGCCGCTGGAGCGCGCGCCGGGGGGCGGGTCGATGAGCTCTATGCGCACGACTTTCTCGCCCATGCGCAGGGTCATGCCCGATTGCCGCAGGTGGTACTGCAGCGCCTCGCTGACCTCGGCGTCGAGGAACTCGAGCAGTCTTGAGCGTCCTTCCACGAGCGTCACGCGCACGCCGAGGGCCTGGAGCATGGAGGCGTATTCCGTGCCGATCACACCGCCGCCGACGACGATGAGCGAGCGCGGCAGTGAGGATCGGCGCAGCAGCGAGTCGGAGTCGACGATGACGTTGTCGTCGAAGGGGATGTTCT
>RECZ01000152.1 GCA_007693765.1 Phycisphaerales bacterium
GCGCATCACACACAGGAGCAAGCCATGCGGAAAGACACCACATCAAAGATCGGTTGGATGGTCGTCGGCGGAGCGCTGCTCGGAATCGGGTACGCGCTGGGCGCATCCGGAGCGGGCGCCCGAGAGGCCAACGCGCAGCAGCAGGGGAGCGACCGCACGATGCGCCAGAGCATGGCCGCGGTGGACCAGGGCGGTTTCGCGGTGATCATCGACCATTCGAACTTCGCCTACGTCGTCGACGACCAGGGCCGCGCCACCCGCGTGACCAACACCGCGGGCCGCAACGAGGACGTGCGCGTGCGCTGAAGCGCGCGCGGCTGCGGAGTGAAGCATCGACCCGCCCGAACCCGTGCAGCAATGGCCCCGGCAGGATTCGAACCTGCGACCTGACCGATTATGAGTCGGCTGCTCTACCGCTGAGCTACGGGGCCGCGTCGCCGCAGGTATGCGGCGGCGGGGGGGGGGGGGGGGGGGGGGGCGGGGGGGCGGTCACTTGATGAAGAGCAGTTCGCGGTACGTCGGCATGGGCCACAAGTCGTCGGCCACGGTGTTCTCCAGCGTGTCGGCGACTTCGCGCACCGCCTGCATGGCGGGCAGGACCTTGTCGCGCATGTGCGTGGCGTGCTTGACGGGGTCTTCGGCGTGGTTCTCGAGGGTGGCTTCGAGGGCGTCGATGTTGGCGCAGAGTTGCTCGACCCACTCCACGTGCTGGCGCAGGCGGGCGCGCAGGCGGTCGCACTCGACCTCGGCGGATTCCGCCGCGATGATCGCTTCGGCGAGCTCGGTCTGGTGGCGCAGGCACGCGGGCAAAATCATGCGGCGGGCCATCGAGAGCATGGTGCGCCCCTCGATGGTCACCTGCTTGATGTACTTCTCGATGAAGATGTTGAATCGCGAATCGAGCTCGGTGGGCGAGAGCACGCCGAAGCTCTCGAAGAGCGCGATGGCCCGGCGTGTGCGCAGGGCCTCGTACGCGGAGACGCTGTCGCGGAAGTTGGGCAGGCCGCGGCGCTTGGCCTCCTTCTGCCACTCCTCCGTGTAGCCGTCGCCGTCGAAGAGCACGCGGCTGTGGCTCTTGACGGTGGTCTGCATGACGCTGGTGACGGCGGCCTTGAGTTTCTCGTCCGTGGGCGTTCCCTTGCCGAGGGCCTTTTCGAGCGCGCTGTTCATCTGCTTGAGCGCATCGGCCACGATGGTGTTGAGGACGGTGTTTGTCCATGCGATGGCCGCGGAGGCGCCCACGGCGCGGAACTCGAACTTGTTGCCGGTGAAGGCGAACGTGGATGTGCGGTTGCGGTCGCCGGAGTCGCGCGGGATCTGCGGCAGGGTGCGGGCGCCGAGGTCGAGCTTGCCGCTCTTGCGCGAGCGCATCGGCGCGCCCGCCTCGATGCGGCGGACGATGTCGAGCAGCAGGTCGCCGAGGAAGATCGAGACGATCGCCGGCGGCGCCTCGTTGGCGCCCAGGCGGTGGTCGTTGCCGGCGCTGGCGACGGCGGCCCGCAGCAGGTCCGCGTGCGTGTCGACGGCCTTGATGACCGCGGTGAGGAAGTACAGGAACTGCATGTTCGTGTGCGCTTCTTCGCGCGGGTTGAGCAGGTTCACGCCCGTGTCCGTCGAGAGCGACCAGTTGTTGTGCTTGCCCGAGCCGTTGACGCCCGCGAAGGGCTTCTCGTGCAGGATGCACTGCAGGCCGAACCGCGGCGCCACGCTCTTGAGCGTCTCCATCATCAGCATCTGGTGATCGACGGCGACGTTCGACGTCTCGAAATACGGCGCGATCTCGTACTGCCCCGGGCTCACCTCGTTGTGCCGCGTGCGCACGGGCACGCCCAGCGCGAAGAGCTCACGATCGACCTCCGCCATGAACGCCAGCACCCGCGGCGGGATGGCCCCGAAGTAGTGGTCCTCGAGCTGCTGGTCCTTCGGGGCCGCGGCGCCGAAGAGCGTGCGGTCGCAGGTGATCAGGTCCTTGCGGGAGAAGAAGAAGTTGCGGTCGACGAGGAAGTACTCCTGCTCCGGGCCGACGGTGGGCGTGACGCGGCTCACGCCCTGGTCCGCGCCGAAGAGCCGCAGGGTGCGCATGGCCTGCTCGGAGATCGCGTCGATGGAGCGCAGCAGGGGGGTCTTGGTGTCCAGGGCGTCGCCCGTCCACGAGACGAACGCCGTTGGCACGCACAGCGTGACCGTGTCGCCGGAGCGGTTGAGGAACACCGGGCTCGTCGGGTCCCACGCGGTGTAGCCGCGGGCCTCGAAGGTGGCGCGCACGCCGCCCGAGGGCAGGCTCGACGCGTCGGGCTCGCCCTGCACGAGTTGATCACCGGAGAACTCGAGGATCGCTCCGCCTTGCCCGTCGGGCATGACGAACGAGTCGTGCTTCTCCGCCGTCAAGCCGGTGAGGGGGTGGAACCAGTGCGTGTAGTGCGTGGCCCCGTTCTCGATCGCCCAGTCCTTCATCGCGTTGGCGACGGTGTCGGCAACGTTGGGGTTGAGCGGGGAGCCGTGGCGGATCGTCTTCAGGACGGCCCTGTAGACCTCCTTGGGCAGCCGCTGCCGCATCACCCGCTCGGAGAATACGTCGCGTCCGAAGTCGCTCTCGTAGCGCGTTGGCTCCTTGGGCTGATCGTTTCGCTGGTTCCAGTTGATGACCGCTCGGATCGCGTCCTGACGTGCAGGCGGGGTGTGCATCTGGGCTCCGTGGTGCGTGAAACTCGAAAGAAGCAAGTGCTAGGGCGTTCGCCCGTGGAAGAAAGTGTCATTGTCCGTGCGTCCGTGGCGGACGCAAGTGGCGATGCCGGAGGCCGCGTGAGTCTCAATCGAGACCGGCCGCCAGTTCGGCGACGAAGGCGCTCGCGGCGTGGGCGCCGTCCTCGCCCCGCCCGATCCCGTCCTCGATGCGGCGAACCAGCGCCGAGCCGACGATCGCCGCGTCCGCGTCCGCCTGGCGGAGGATCGCCCGCACGTGCTCCGGGCGCGAGATGCCGAACCCGCAGGCCACCGGCAGCCCGGAAGCCGCACGGGCCGCGTGCACCCGTTCCCGGAGGGCCGCGGCGTCCGGGGCGCCCTCGCGCTCCCCCGTCAGCCCCGCCCGCGCCAGCATGTACACGAACCCCGAGCACATCGACGCGATCTCCGCCGCACGCTCCGGCGGCGAGGAGGGCGCGACGAGCAGCACCGCGTCCAGCCCGGCCTCCCGGGCGGGCTCGGTGAACCGGGGCGCTTCCTCGAGCGGGGCGTCGGGGAAAATGACGCCGTCGAGCCCCGCCGCGGCGCACTCGCGGCAGAAGGCGGCCGCGCCGAGCCGTTGCACGATCGACACGCTCACCATCGCCACCAGACCCATCTTCACGCGGTCCCGCGCGGCGCCGATGGCCTCCAACGCGGTGTGGGGCGTCACACCGTCGAGCAGCGCCTTGTGCATCGCGCCGGCGATGACGGGCCCGTCGGCGATCGGGTCGCTGAAGGGGATGCCGATTTCCACGATCCCGGCGCCGGCGCGCTCCATCGCCACGAGCATGTCGGGCAGGGCGGCGAGCGAGGGCCGGCCCGCCACCACGAAGGGCGCAAGCACGCCACGCGACGGCGCGCGCCCGGCGGCGCGCGCTGCGCGAACATCGGTGAATGCGTCATCGATGCGCGTCAATCCTTCACGCCCTCCACGCGGCCCTCGTCGGTGTACTTCTGCAGCGCATCGGCGAGGTCGACGCCGGTGATGTTGGCGAGCGTGGCGAGCCACGCGAGCACGTCGGCGAACTCTTCGGCGAGATTGGCGCGCTGCTCGGGCGTGGGCGACTTGCCGGGGGCGTTGTCTTGGATCGCGGTGGCGAGTTCACCGATCTCCTCGATGAACCACATGAACGTGCCGGGGGCGCCGCGGGCGGCGTCGGTGTCGTAGTAGCGGCGACGGATCAGGGCCTGGAACTCGGCGACGGTGATGGGGTTTGCAGCGCTCACGGGAGATGACGATAGCAGGGGGCGGCCGGGTGAGTGTCCGACGGCGCCGGCGCCGGCGCCGCGGCGTCGAAGACGGTCTGGCCGGACGCGAGGGCGGCCCGGACGTAGGGCTCGCACAGCGTGCAGCCGCGGCAGCACTCGGTGGACTCGCACAACGCCTCGAAGCCGAGGCCGCCCGCGCGGGCGCGCCGGAGAAGGCTGTCGAAGGTGGTGTCGATGCAGACGCAGCGGTCGATCGTCATGCGGGATCCTTGCTCATTCGTAGTCGTAGAGAGAGTTGTCGTCGCGATCGCCGAACCAGCCGAGGCCGACCGAGCCGGAATCGGTGAGCCAGAAACCGCTCGACCACGTGAAGGTCATGACCTCGCTCGAAAGGTGGCCGTCGAGCCACACGACGTTGGCCCGTTCGGCGTGCCGGAAATGCGTCGTGGGGTCTGTTCGGGCGCCGGGTATGTCCGGCCAGAACCGCGGCTCGAGGAACGCGTACTCGATCAGCCCGTCGTCGGCGGCGAACGCCCCGTCGGCGAAGGCGAGCGTGCGCGAAGGGTTGCGGAACCGATCCTGTGATGCGCCCGATGCCGACGACGCGACGATCCACGCCCCGCTCGAGGTCCGGTGGCGCTGCACGCCGACGAAGGCGTTGTTGTAGGCGTACCCGCCCGCCCCGTTGTCGAAGCCCTCGCTCGACTCGCGCAACGCATCCTGCGTGCGCGCAAAGGACGGGCACTCGCGAAGCGCATCGCTCGTCGGCGCGCTCTCGAGATACCGGGTGAGCGTGCCGCCCTCGGGGGCGAAGGGCGAAGAGAGCGTGGCCCGGGCGCCGTGCCATCGCACGAGGTCCTGCAGCGGGTTGGGCGCGCCCGCGGCGAATCGTCCGTCTCGATCCTTCGCGTGCATGAGGTTCGCGAGTTGGAGTTGGCGCAGGTTCGATGCGCACGCCGCGCTCCGCGCTGCGCCGATCGCGCCGCTCAGCGTGGGCAGCAACACGCCCAGCAGCAGCGCCACGACGCTCACCACAACGAGCGTCTCCACCAGTGTGAACGCGGGCCGTTTCAATGGATGTCCGTCCCGAAGTTGGCGAGCACCATGGCGAGGTCGGCGAAGTCCACCACGCCGTCGCCGTTGAGGTCGCCCGCGAGGCACTCACCGGACTGCCCGAACTGCCCGAGCAGCAGCGCCAGGTCCTCGAAATCCACCACGCCGTCGCCGTTGGCGTCACCCGCGAGCGGCGAACGCGCGCGCACCCGGGCCACGCCCGCGACCTCCATCGAGATCTCACCCAGCACGCCGCCGGGCCCGGCCAGCGCATCGACGCCGGTGCGGAGGCGGATGAAGTCGAACCCGTCGAGGTTCGCCGGCGCGCCGGTCTCCGGGTCCACGGCCCAGGCGATGTCGAACGCGTCGCCGCCGCCGCTGCCCGGCGACACACCGACGGTGAACGGGTCGTCGGGGGTGGTGTAGAAGAACGCGGGGTCGACGCCCGGCAAATCCTCGGGTTGATCGAGCCGGTTGTCGTGCGCGCTGTTGCCGGTGGCGCCAGACATGTCGCCCAGCAGCAGCGTCGGCGAGAGGCCCCCGTACCCCCAGACGCCCTCCACTGTCGCGCTGAGCCCATTAGGGTTGGTGAGGATGGACTGCGTAAAGAGCGAGGGCAACTCGTACCCCTGCGTGGTGTACGCGTCGGGGAAGCCGGGGAAGTGGGGGGGCGCCGGGTACCAGTTGATGTTGGTCGGGGGTGTGGGCGTGTTGGGATCGTTGTCCCACGCCTGCGTGCGCAACACGGACGACGGCGCTGCGGGCAGGTGCGATCCGGGGATCACGTACCACGGGTCGTCGGGCAGGCCGTTGCCGTTGACGTCGCGGCTGATCTCGATCACCGCGGCCTCGGCCCAGCGCCTGTTTGGGTTGCCGCTGACCCAGAACGCGTTGGTGAACACGATCGCGTCAAGCCCCATCGGGTTGCACGGGTCGTCCCAGACGGTGTCCGCGAACCCCAGCACGATCGTCCCACCGAAGCCGCCCAGCGTCACGACCGCGGAGTTGTCCGCGGAGAGCGTGCCGCCGCCGACGGGCGGGCCGAGGGCCGCGGCCGGGTCGTTGAAGTACGTCCCGTCTGCGCCGGGGAGATTCACGAACTGCCCCGGCGCCGGCGTGTACTCGTGCACGACGGAGGCGAACCAGTGGGTGTGATCGAGGCCGGGCCCGGCGACGACGGTCGCGGACAACGCCCAGACGAGCGCTGAGACGCCCGCGAACGTGCGCACTGTGCGGCGGTGTGAGGGCTGCATGGGGTCGTCTCCCTTCTTTGTGCGCCGGGTCAGCACGCGTCCCCGAACGATTCGAGCACGATGGTCAGATCGTCGAAGTCCACGACGCCGTCGCCGTTGACATCGCCCTGCAGGCCCGCGCCCTCGGATCCGAACTGGCTCAGCACGATCACGAGATCGGAGAAGCCGACGGCGTTGTCGCCGTCGATGTCGGCGGGGAGCGGTCGCGGCCCGACGCTGGCGCTCCACGTGGCCACGCCCGTGTCGTAACTCACGTACGTCACGACGATCTCGCCCGTGGCGTGATTGGGGAACGCGCCGTAGAACGCGAACGGGTCGGCGACGGGCGTGAGCCGTAGCAGGTGGGCGGGGTTTTTGATGTCCAGTGGGCCGGCGCCCATGAGGGCCGCGTCGATCGCGTCGGCGCGGATCACGCCGAGGTAGCCGACCTCGCCCGAGTCGAAGAAGTCGCCCCCGCCGACGAACAGGTTGCCTTCGGCGTCGAACCGCAGCGACACCGCGCTGAGCACGGTCCCGATGAGCACGCCCTCGTGCACGAAATCCGCCGGGGTGGCGGCGTACAGCGCGGGGGCGAAGGCCTTGATGTCGCCGGTCCTGGTTCCGTCTGGATCGAACGCGAACCCGTTGCCAGTGTAGAGGTTGCCGTCGGCGTCCACGCTCACGCCCGCGGAGGCACCGTCGATATTGGCGATGAGCGTGCGCACGCTCGGCGCCAGCGGGTCGCTGGTCACATCCAACTCCACCACGACGCCGTCCGCGCTCAGGGCGAGCCGCGTGTCGTCCAGCCACACACCGTCGTAGTGGGGCACGCCGAAGAGCAACGCCGTGGCCGACACATCCGCGGCCGGGTCGCCCTGCGCGGCGAGTTCGCTCGTCTCGAACACCACCACCGCGGTCCCCGTGCCGACCGCCAGGGCGAGACCGTCGGGGCTGACGGCGATGAAGGCGGGGTCGCTGGTGAGCCCGAACGTCGCGCCGGCGTTGAAGACGCCCGAACTCGTCGCGGTCTCGACATACACGGTGTCGCCGGTGACGGCGAGCAGCCGCCCGTCGTGCAGGGCGGCGCCCGCGATGGTGAACGACCCTGCGCCGATCGGCGCAGGCGTGAAGGTGCGCCACGACGCGCCGTACCCATCGAAGGCGGGGCACTGGGCGGGGGCGACGCTCGCACAAAGCGTGAGCGCGCAGAGCGGTGCTGCGCAACGGCGCACGAATCGGGCATACGGCATGGAAGAAGACCCTTCGCTGTAACGCCCTGAAAACGCGCAGGACGGCTCCCGAGACACTCGTTGTCCCGCCGCGTGGGGGTCTGCGCCTGCACAGGAGATTCGCCGGGGAGCGCGCGAAGTCTGCGGAGGCGCCCCGAAACGCGGGGGCGCACAAACACGTGTCAACGGCAGGTCTTCCGGCTCCGGGCGCCGGGCTTCGCGAAGAAGCCCGGGGCGGGTCCGCCTTCCCGCGGCGTGAGGGCCGCAGTGGCGTTCTATGGACCCGCGATCGCTCCGTTACGGCGGCGCGTCCGCGGCGGTTTTTCACCGCACTTCCCATTTTCATCCCCCGGCGCGCACGAGCGCGACGGGGAAACCATCGACTCCCCGAAGATACCCGCGAGGGCGACGCTGTCAAGGCTCCGTCAATCCGCAGGCACGCAGCGGCCATCGGCCCACGCGCGCAGGGCGAGGATGCGTTCGCGCATCGTCACCGAGAGCGGTGGCGAGGTGCGCAGCGCACGCTCGACGTGCGCCGTGCCGAGCGGCTCTCCCGCCGCGTGCGCCTCGTGCATGGCGCTGAGGATCGCCTGCTCGATCTCCGCCCCGCTGTAGCCCTCGCTCGCATCACTCAGCGTGTCGAGGTCGAACGCGGCGGGGTCGTGCCGGCGTTTGCGCAGGTGGATCTCAAGGATCGCGCGGCGCGCAGCGTCCTCCGGCAGGTCAACGAAGAAAATCTCGTCGAACCGCCCCTTGCGCAGCATCTCGGGCGGCAGAGCGTCGATGTTGTTCGCCGTGGCCACGAGGAAGACGGGCGAGGTGTGCTCCTGCATCCACGTCAGTAGCGTGCCGAACATGCGCTGCGAGAGGCCGCCGTCGGTGTTCGTCGACGCGGCGGACGCGAACCCCTTCTCGATCTCGTCGATCCACAACACGATCGGCGACATGCGCTCCGCCTGCTGCAGCGACTGGCGCAGGCGCCGCTCCGACTCGCCGATGTAACGGTCGTAGAGCGCGCCGGGGTCGAGCCGCAGCAGCGGGCGGCGCCACGCCGTGGCTATCGCCTTGGCGCACATGCTCTTGCCAGCCCCCTGCACGCCCAGCAGCAGCACGCCCCGCGGCGGCGTGAGGCCCTTCGCCTTCGCGGCGGCGTCGAGCGACAACTCCCGCGCCCGCAGCCACCGCTTGAGGTTCTCCATCCCGCCCACGTCGTCGAGCGAGGCGGGCGCTTCGATGTACTCGAGCAACCCATCCGCGTGCAGGCACTGGCGCTTGAACGCGAGGATCGCGTTCAGATCACCGGCGTGCAGGCGGTGGTCATCCAACACCGCGTCGGTGATGACCTGCTCGATCTGCCGGCGCGTCAGCGCCCGCAGGTTGCGGATCATCGTGTCCAGATCGCGCCGGTTCACCGACACCTCGATCGGGCGCTCGCGCGAGTTGAGCCGGTTGAGCGTGCGCCGGATGATCTCCTCGATATCCTCGTCCTCGGGGAACGACAGGTGCAGGCGCGTGGCGTGTCCTTCGACGACCGGCGGCGCCCGCTCGGTGTGGTCGATGAGCACCAGCGTCCGCCCCGTGCCCTTGCACGCGTCGATCGCGTCGCGGAGGGCGCGCAGCGTGCCAGGGTCCTGGTTCTGCCCGGTCATGTGGTCCAGGGAGTCGAGGAACACCCACACCCCCTCGCCCTTCTCACGCGAGACGTGGAAGAACGCCGCGGCGAGGTGCTCGCTGCCGGCGATGGCGTCAGCGTCGTCGGCCACGATGGCGTTGCGGAGTCCACGGTTCGCGGACCACACGAACGCGGTCCGCGACAGCCCCATCGCCGCCTCGCGCACAATGTGCAGCGCATCGCGCTCCTCGTGCGTGCCGATGAGCACGATCGGGCGCCCAGCCTTGATGAGTTGCTCCAGCCGTTTCGCGTCGTTCATTGCGTCTCCCGCACGAAAACCCGCGGCAGCATACCGTCTAGGAGGCCCCGCCCGGGCGCCGCACCCGGGGAGATTCGCCCCCGCTGCGACCCTCCGGGGCCCGCCGGGGACCGATCGGCGTCCTAGCATGCCCCCGGCGTATCGGGAGCACGGAACACCATGACGCGTATCCTCATCGCGATCCCTGTCTACAACGAAGAGAGACACCTCCAGCGCGTGCTCACGCGCGTGCTCGAGCACGCCAAGCACGTTCTGGTGATCGACGACGGCTCCACCGACTCGACCCCCTGCCGCCTGCCCGACTTCCCCGTCGAGGTCATCCGGCACGCCGAGAACCGCGGCTACGGGCGCTCCATGCTCGACGCCTTCCGCTGGGCCGCGGTCGACGGCTACGACTGGGTGATCACCATGGACTGCGACGAGCAGCACGAGCCGGCCTCGATCCCCGACTTCGAGCGCGCGATCGAGGAAGACGCCCACGACGTCATTAGCGGCTCGCGGTACCTCGTCGGGGCCGACGGCTCCGCCGAGAGCGTGCCGCCGCCCGACCGGCGGGCCATCAACGCGGAGCTCACCGCCGAGATCAACCAGCGTCTCGGCCTCGACCTCACCGACGCCTTCTGCGGCTTCAAGGCCTATCGCGTCGAGCCCCTTGCGGCGCTCAGCCTCGACGAGCGGGGCTACGCCTTCCCCATGCAGTTCTGGGTGCAGGCCGTCGCCAACGGGCTGCGCATCCGCGAGCTGCCCGTCCGCCTGATCTACAACGACCCCAACCGCACCTTCGGCGGCCCCCTCGACGACCCGGCCGTGCGCATCGCGCATTACCGGCGAGTCTTCCACTGCGAGCTCGAACGCTGCGCCGATCGCCTGCCCGCCGCGGCGCTCGCCGGCGTCTCCACGGGGTGTTCCGACGCGTGAGCGGAAGCGCGCCCGATGCGGTCGAACTCCACATCGACCCGCCCCCGGGCGAGTGGCGCGCCGTCGTTGCTCCCGGCGCCGCACGCGCCGGGCGCCTGCCCCCACCAACGCACAGCGATGACGTGAAGCGATGCCGCGCGGCATTGGGTCTGCCCACCGAAGGGCGCATCGTCATGTCGGGTCATCAGCCCGGCTTCTGGCACCCCGGCATCCTCGCCAAACGCATCGCGGCGCCCACGGCGGCGGAGGCGATCTCCGCCGAGTACGCGTGGCTGATCGTCGATCAGGACGAAGCGGACATCACCGCACTGCGCGTGCCGACGCGAGACGGGGCCTCCGGTGGTTCCAAGGGTGGCGCGTTGCGCGCACAGACCCTGCGCATCGGCCCCGAGCCCACGCCGGGCGCACCCGCGTGCGCGGCGCCGTCATTCATACCGGGTTCCGTCGACACCAACGCCGTGCATCCGGCGGCGAAGGGCGGCGTGCGGGCGATCCTCGAAGCGCTCCGCGCCCATGCCGAGGCCCCGGACGGCGTCGCGCAGGTCGAGGCGGCCTCGCGCGATCTCCTTGAAGGTGTCGCGCTCCCTACTCGCACGCTGCGGGCCACCGAACTCGCCGGCAGCGACTACTTCCACACCCTCCTCGCCCGGATGCGCGCCGACCCCGCCCGCTGCGTGGCCACGTACAACGAGGCCGCCGCGGCGTTCCCCGATGCCCGCATCGCCCCGATGGCGCACGACAAGCGCCGCGGCCGCTGGGAACTCCCCCTGTGGCGCATCGTCTCGGGCCGGCGCGAGCGCGTCTGGTCCGACGAGATCGGCCCCGACGCCGGCGAACTCGCGCCACGGGCGATCCTGATGACCACGATCGTGCGCGCAGCGCTCTGCGACCTCTTCCTCCACGGTCGCGGCGGCATCGTGTACGACCGCGTCGCCGAGCGCTGGGCGGGGGAGTGGCTCGGTGTGCGCCTCGCGCCGATGGTCTGCGTCAGCGCCACCCTGCGACTGCCCCTGCTCGATGCCCCGGCGCCCACGCCCGAGCAGGCCGCCCGGGCACGCTGGCTGGCCCACCACGCGCGGCACAACCCCGGCGCCGCGGGCGATGCGGGGCTCGCGCAACGCAAGCGCGAACTGCTGCGCTCCATAGAAAACGACAAGGCCCACGGGCGCGACCCCGCAAGCAACTACCGCGCGTTGCACGAACTGCTCGACCGCCACCGGCGCGACAACGCGGAAGCGCTCGCCGCACTCGAACAAAACGCCGACGCCGCCGCGTCTCTCCTCCGTGACGCGGCGGTCGCCGACGATCGAACCTGGGCTTTTCCGCTGCACAGCGCCGAAGCGCTGGCGTCGCTGCGCGACGAGATCGAACGCGCGTTCAGCCCCTTGTCAGGATGAACGCGATGGCCACGATCGCGGCCGCCACGCCGAGGGCGCCGATCACAAGCGCCGCGACGACCCAGCGCCGCGTGAGGTTGAGCATGTCGGCGAGTTCCTTGTCGCGGAGGGCGTTGCGCTCGTTCATCGCGGCGATGGCGCCGCTGGAGCGCTCGCTCGAGTGGGCCATATCCTGAAGCGAGCCGCGGAACTCCGTCAGCGTGCCCACGAGGTGCGTCTCGGTCTCGCGGGCGTCGTCGAGGCGGTCGCGGATGTGCGTGAGGGCGGACTGCACCTTCTCGTCGCGCCGGGCGGACTGCTCCGAGCTCTCGCGCAGCGTCTCGACGGCGCGCTTCGTCTGATCGCGCAGCTCCGGCAGCGCGTCGAGGGCGTCGGGGATGCGCTCGACGATGGTCATCAGCTTCGCCGTGCGCTCCGACTCGCGGTCGAGGTGCGTGTTGACTTTCCGCACGAGCTCGAGCACCTCGGTGTAGTTCTTCTGGAGCTCGACGATGAGCTCCTGCTTGTTGCGGGGGGTCGCGAGGGCGCCGCGGTCGTCGGCGTCGTCGGAACCGGGGGCTCCGGGGGCGCCGAGGGCCTCGTCACGGGCGTTGGGGCGGGCGTCGTCCGCGTCCATGCGCACGGGGCGGAAGGGCACGGCGCCGCGCTGACCGTTGGCGGTGTGCGCCTTGGCGTTCGGCTTCCGGGTGAACATCGATGAGAGTTTGGCCAACACGCTCATGGCTCCTTCCTTTCGCGAGGCCGCGGGAATCGACGGCTCCGCCGTCGCTGCCTGACAGTACGCCAAGCGGGACGCATCCGCAACGGGGAACCCGACGCTTCGCGTAGGATTTACGCGTGACGCGATTCGCGACAACCAGAGCAACCCTCGGCGCCGTGCTGGCGCTCGCCTGCGCGCTCGTGGCCGCGTGCGGCCGCGGCGAGCCGGCGCCCGCGACGCACACCGGCGCCGTTCCCGACCAGCCGCGCATCGCCGTGCTCAGCCCGGCCATCGCCATCATGCTGGTGGACCTCGGCGCGGAAGGCGCCATCGTCGGACGGCACGCCTTCGACCTCGTCCTGCGCGAGGGTGTGCAGGTGGTGGGGGACCAGGCCGGGATCGATTACGAGGCCCTCCTCCGCGTCGAACCTACCCACGTCGTGATCGAACGCGGCGCCGGAGAGCGGCCGCCCCGCCTCAACGACCTCGCCGCCCGCCGCGACTGGACGGTGCTCGACTACCCCATGCTCACCTTGCAGGACATCCGCCACGCCCTCGCCGCCCTCCCCGCGGATCTGGCCCTGAGCGGGGGCGCCGCCGCGCGACGCGACGCCCTGCTCGCCGCCATGGATGCGTCGTGGTCGCCGCGATCGGGCTTCGGCGCCGCCACGGGGCGGGCGCTGCTGCTCTACTCCACGGAGCCCCTCGGCGCCGCGGGGCCGAGGTCCTTCCACGCCGAGTTGCTCGAAGCGCTCGGGGGCGAGAACGCCATCGCCGCCGGCGCCCCGTACATCGCCCTCGACACCGAGGATGTGCGCAGGCTCGACCCCGACAGTGTCTTTCTCATCATCCCCAGCGCTGATCCCGCACGACTGGACGACCTGCTGCGCCCCCTGCGCCGGGCCGGCCTGCGCGCCGTCGCCGAGGGGCGCGTGGCGCTCATCCATCACCCGCACGCGCAGACGCCCAGCACCGCGATGATCGACGTCGCGGAGGAGATCGCCGCGGCCGCCCGCCAGTGGGAGTGACCCCCCGGGAAATTTTCCCCGGGAAAGTGACCCCGGCGCTCGCCGCTCAATTCTTCTTCGCCGTCTCCGACCCGAGTTCCTTGAGCAGCGCTTCGTCGATGCCGAGGTACTCGCGCATGTGCCGGTCGTACGTCTCCTGGTCCTGCTCGCGGGAGAAGTCGAGGCGCAGCTCGTTGATGACCTTCGTGCCCTGCCCGATCCACGCCCGCCACGTCTCGGCGCTGATGTTCTCGTGGATCCACTTGCCTACCGGGCCGCGCATGGGCGGCTCGGGGAGTTGGGTGCCGGGACGCCCGGTGCGCTTGCACATGAATCCGCCCGCCGCGGCCTTCCGCGCCGCCTCGGCCTTCGCCTTGGTCTCGGCGTCGATCTCCGGCGGCTCCTCGCCCAGTTGGCCCAGCAGTTCGGCGATGGCGTTGCGGGGCATCAGGTCGCCCTTGGCGCTGGCGACGAGGTAGCCCCGCCGCAGCGTGGTCTTGGCGTCGTCGGTGCGTCCGGCCTCGACGAGGGCGGCGCCGGCGAGCTGGTAGGCCTTGCTCATGTCCTCGTTGAGCTCGATGCAACGCAGGTACGACGCCGCGGCGTCGTCGTGGCGTCCGGCCTGCGCGTACGCGCCGGCGAGGCTGAAGTGGGCCATGTCGTTGTCGGCGTCGTCGCTCGCCATCTTCTCGAAGCGGGCGATGCGTTCGTGGATGTCCATATCGGGCTCCCGTGTGGGGTTGGGACGGAGGGGAATCCGGAAGGGGGAAGGAAGGATAGAGCCCTCCCGCCGCAATGCCACCGCCCGCGTCCCCCGAACACCGAATGCCCGGTTCCGAAGTGAGCGTGTGAAAGGCGCCCGCTTCCATCCGTGGGCGCCCTCCCGTACGCTTTCGGCGTGCCCGACGCCCTCGAATCCTCGTTGCTCTCAACCGACCTCGCCGGGATCGTCCTGCGCAACCCCGTCATCCTCGCGGCGGGCACGGCGGGCTACCTCGATGAGACTGCCGACGTGCTGGACCTCTCCCGCATCGGCGCGGTCATCACCAAATCCATCACCGCCCGCCCGCGTCCCGGCAACAAGACGTGGCGCATCATCGAAACCCGCGCCGGGATGCTCAACGCTGTGGGCCTGGCCAACATGGGCCACGAGGTCTTCGAGCGCGAACTCGGGCCCCGCGTCGCGCGCGTGCCCACGACGGTCATCGGCTCCATCTCCGGATTCAGCGTGGAGGACTACGTCGCCGTCGCAGCCGCCATGGAGCGGATCGAGGCCGTGCCCGCGGTCGAGCTGAACATGTCCTGCCCCAACGTTTCGGGGGGGATGGAGTTCTGCTCCACGCCGGAGATGGCCGGCCTGCTGCTGCGCGAGGTGCGCCCCGTGCTGCAACGCTGCCGCCTGTTCGTGAAGCTCTCGCCGCGCACGTACGACATCGTGGGCGTGGCCGGCGCGTGCATCGACGCGGGCGTCGACGCCCTCACGATCGCCAACACCTACCCCGCGATGGCCATCGATGTCGAGACGCGCCGGCCCCGGCTCTCGCGCACCACCGGCGGCCTCAGCGGGCCCGCGATCCACCCCATCGCGCTCAAACTCGTGCACGAGGTGCATCAGGGCGTCGCCATGCAGGCGGGCGTGCCCATCATCGGCGTCGGCGGCGTGATGCGCTGGGAGGACGCGGCGGAGTTCATCCTCGCCGGCGCCTCGGCCGTGCAGATGGGCACCGCGATCTTCGCCGACCCCCGTTCCCCCCAGCGCGTGGCGCAGGGACTGGCCAGGTGGGTGCGCCGACAGGGCTGCGCATCGCTGCGCGAACTCGTGGGCGCGATGGAGACGGATCGATGACCGACGAGGAGCGTCAGCGCTTCGACGCCCTGCTCGAGGACGTGCTCGACGTCCTGCCCGCGCACCTGCTCAGGCTGCTCGAAGAAATCCCGCTCATCGTCGAGGACCGCCCCTCAAAGAGCATCCTCAAGGAACTCGGCATGGACGAGTCCGAGACGCTCTGCGGCCTGCACACCGGCACGGCGATCACCGAACGCTCCGTCGATCAGCCCGCCGGCCTGCCCGACGAGATCCGCATCTTCCGCGAGGGCATCGTCGAGACCGCCGGCGGCTGGGACCAGGACCTCGCCGATCAGGAGGTCTACGAGGAGATCCGCATCACCGTGCTGCACGAGATCGGCCACCACTTCGGTCTCGACGAGGATGATCTGGCTGACCTTGGGTACGACTGAAGAAAACACCGTCGCGGCGTCGGTGCTGCGTGCGGAGCGGGGTTGTCGCCCATGCGCCGCGAGCCGCGGCGGCTACCATCACGCAACCCCGCCGGCGATCGCCGGAATCAATGCAGACGCCCGGCGTCCCGGCGGACACCACGCACAGCGCTCCCGAGGAGACGATTCGCATATGACGACCCCTATCACACGGCTTCACTCCCTCGTTCTGGCGGCCGTGATGGCCTTCGCCGCGTCCGGCGTGGCCTCCGCCCAGCGCACCGTCGGCTGGGTCGAGCTCGAGGGCGCACTGGCGCACAAGCCCAGCCCGCTCGCGTGGCTGGCCGGCCCGAACGTCAAGCCCACGATGCGCGACGTCATCGACGGCCTGCGCCGCATCGAGCGTTCGGCGGAAGTCGACGCCATCGTGCTGCGCCTCCGCGAGCCCAAGCTCACGATGGCGCAGGTCGAGGAGCTCGGCGCCGCGATCACCCGCGTCCGCAACGCCGGCAAGCCCGTGCACGTCTTCACCGAGATCTACGGCCCCGGCGAACTGCTGCTGGGCACGTACGCCGACGAGATCGTCATGCAGGCCGGCGGCGCCGTGACGCTGCCGGGCATCTACATGGAGGAAATGTTCCTCGCCGACACCCTCGCGTGGGCCGGCATGAAGGCGGACTTCGTGCAGGTCGGCGACTACAAGGGCGCCAACGAGGCCCTCGTGAACAGCGCGCCGAGCAAAGCGTGGGAAGAGAACATCTCCGGCCTGCTCGACAGCATGTACGCCACCATGCGCCAGCGCCTGCGCGAGGGGCGCCGCATGAGCGACGCGGCCCTCGACACCGCCATGCAGGCCGCGTGGTACGCCAACGGCGCGGACGCCATCCGTGTCGGCCTCATCGACCGCGAGATGGACCGCCTCGACCTCGACATCCACCTCGCCAATCTCTACGGCGCCGACCACCAGCACGCGACCGACCTGATCCGGCCCAGCGGCGCCGGTAAGGCCGTTAACATGAACAACCCCTTCGCAATCCTCGAGATGCTCTCCGCGCCGCAGCGCCGAACGCTCAACCGCGACACCATCGCCGTCGTGCACATCGACGGCGCCATCATGGACGGCGAGTCCAGCCCCGGCGGGTTCATGGGCGGCGAGACCGTGGGCAGCCTCACCATCCGCAAGGCCCTGCTCGAGATCGAGCGCGACCCCAACGTCAAGGGCGTCGTCGTGCGCATCGACTCGCCCGGCGGCAGCGCCATCGCCAGCGAGTCCATCTGGCTGGGCGTGCGCCGCGTCGCCGAGATCAAGCCCGTGTGGGTGAGCGTGGGCGGCATGGCCGCGTCGGGCGGGTACTACATCGCCGTCGCGGGCGACAAGGTGTACGTGAACCCGTCGAGCATCGTGGGCAGCATCGGCGTGGTGGGCGGCAAGATCACGTTGGGCGGGCTGTACGACAAACTCCGCGTCAACGTCGTGCCCCGCGCCCGCGGCCCCCGCGCCTCGCTCATGAGCACCTCGTCCGTGTGGTCCGACAGCGAGCGCGAGTTCGTCCGCCAGCGCATGACGCAGACGTACGACCTCTTCGTGCAGCGCGTGCGCAGCGGCCGATCCGAAATCGACATCGGGCGCGTCGCCGAGGGCCGCCTCTTCACCGGCCACGACGCCGTCGCGCTGCGCATGGCCGACGAGATCGGCACGACCGACGACGCCATCCGGGCCCTCGCCTCCTCGCTCGGCCTGCGTGACGGCGCCTACGACGTGGCCGACTTCCCCGGCCCCAAGAGCCTCGACGAGTTCTTCGAGGACCTCATGAAGCGCTTCGGCGGCTTCGGGGCGCAGGCGCAGGCCGAGGGCGGCTCGCTGCTCGCCCGCGAGTTCGGCGCCGCCCTCCGCGAGATGGTCGGCCCCCGCGCGTGGCCCGCCCTGCAGGACACCATCAACGCCACCATGCAGATGCGCGATGAGCCCGTGCTGCTCGTCTCGCCGCGGGCGCTGATCTTCCGCTGAGCGCAGCGCGTCACCCGGGGCGGTCAGTCGTCTTTGGGCTCGAAGTTGGTGTAGACCTTCTGCACATCGTCGTTGTCTTCGAGGGCGTCGATGAGCTTGAGCACGCGCTGGGCGTCCTCTTCGCCGACGTCGGCGACGGTGGCGGGCGTGAACGTGAGCTCCGACGACGCCGTCTCGACGCCCGCGGCGTCGAAGGCCTCTTTCACGCCGAGGAACTCGGTCGGCCCGGTGGTGATGATCCACGCGCCGTCCTCGTGGGCGATGTCCGCCGCGCCGGCCTCGAGGGCGATCTCCATGATGCGCTCCTCCGAAGCCTGCCCGTCCTCGATGGCGATCACACCCTGATGCTCGAACATGTACGCGACGCTGCCGGAGGCGCCCAAGTTGCCGCCGTGCTTGCCGAAGATCAGGCGGATCTCGGCGGCCGTGCGGGTGCGGTTGTCCGTGAGGACGTCGGCGATCACCGCCACCCCGCCGGGGCCGTAGCCCTCGTAGCGGATGTCCTCGTACGAATCAGCACCCAGTTCGCCGGCGCCCTTCTTGATCGCCCGCTCGATGGTGTCCTTGGGCACGTTGGCGGCCTTGGCCTCGACGATGGCGAACCGCAGGCCGATGTTGCCGTCGGGATCGGGGCCGCCGTGCTTGGCCGCGACCATGATCGCCTTGACCAGCTTGCTCCAGATCTTGCCGCGCTTGGCGTCGTTGGCGGCCTTCTTGTGCTTGATGTTCGCCCAGTGGCTGTGTCCGGCCATGTCTCAGTGGGTTCCTCGCGGCGATCGTGATTGGGGGGCGCGGCGTCGGGATGCTCCCCGGATGCCTCGGGGCGCCTTTCCGGGGGTGGGGGAGGAGCAGGAACGGGGAGGTTACGTCGCTGGGCCGTCGGTGGGGCGCGATGCGGGGGCGTCGGCGGGGGGGAGGTCGCCGTCGCCAAGGATGGGGGTCACGGGGGGCTCTTCGCCGTCGGCCACGGCCTGAAGTTTCTGTTCCACGTTCTTGAGCAGGTCGAGGAACTCCAGCGCCAGCGGGTCCGCCGTTTCTCGCTGGCGCCGCTCCGGCGCCAGGCCGGCGAGGTAGGCGCTCGCCTCCCGCCGCGCAAGCTCCCACGACCGCGCCGCTTCCTCGCGACGGCCCACGCCCCACAGGGCGTCACCGAAGTGATCGAGCACGATCGGCGAGGCGTCGTCCACGCCCACCTGCACAGCGCGCCCAAGGTGCGTGACCGCGCCCTCAAACGGGCGCCCGCGCTCGTCCTTCGTGTCCTCGAGCACGCCCATCCGGTAGAGCACCCAGCCCATCGAGTCGATGATCGCGCCTTCGTCGGGCATCCGATCGAGCGCGCGACGGATCATGCGGTACGCCTCGTCGAGGCGCTCGCCGCGCTCGGTGTAGCGGTAGCCGAGATTGTTGTTTGCCCACGGGTGGTCGGGATCGAACTCCAGCGCCAGCAGGTACAGGTTCTCGGCGCCATCGGGGTTTTCGGTGTAGGCGAAGGCGTTGGCCATGATGTAGGCGAGCTCCGCGGCCTCGCCGTCGCCCGGCGGGATGCCGCCCCGGAGCATCTGCGACATCATGCGCTGCGTCCGGGTCACGACGTCGTCCTCGACCGCGATGCGCAGCGCATCGGCGACCGCGACGTCGTCGAGCAGGCCGTAGGCGATCAGCACCCACGCCGCCAGCAGCGACGGACGCGCCGGCCGCTGCGTCGTGCCGGCGTGCCGGGCGAGGGCCGCGGCCTCGGCGACGAGGCGCGCTTCGCGCAGGGTGTCGAGGGCCATGAGGTAGAGCTCCACGACGCTCTCGGGGTGCTGGGCGGCGGCGAGGTCGCACGCGCGGGCCAGCGACGCGACGTCCGCGCCCATGCGCGCCATCAGCCGCACGCGGGCGCGGTGCAGATCGTCGGGCAGCGATGGCAGCCGCGTGGCCAGCGCCTCGGCGAGTTCGAGGGTCTCCGCGGCGCCGGGGCGGGTGGCGTCGGCGCGGACGAGCAGCGTGCGGAGCGTCGCCTGGGCGCGCTCGGCCTGATCGGGCCGGAGGGAGGTGTCGGGGCGCAGGGCATCGACGATGGTGCGGGCCGCCGCCTCGTCTTCACGCCGGGCGGCGCGGATGGCGGCGATCTCCAGCGCGTTGTCGATCACGCCCGGGGCCCGCTCGAGGCGCATCAGCGCCACGGCGTCGGCGTCTTCGGGGCGGTCCAGCGGGCCGCGCAGGATCTCTTCGAGCCGGCGCGAGGCGCCGTCGTCGCCGGGGCGGCGCACGAGCCAGTCGCGCAGCAGGGTCGCGCCTTCTTCGGCGCGGTCGCTGAAGGCCATGACGCGGGCGAGTTCGGCGATCGGGGCGCCGTCGTCGGGTCGGCTCTCGACGCGGTCGAGGAGCCACGCCTCGGCGCGATCGAACGAGCCCGTGGCGATCCACACCGAGACGAGCAACTCGGCCACCTGCGCATCGGCGGGGTCTTGCTCGGCGAGGTCGAGCAGGTCGCGCTCGGCGCGGTCGTACTGGGCGCGGGCGATGGAGTCGCGGGCGCGGAGCAGCCGCAGGGTGCGGTTGGCGGGCACGGCGTCGCGCAGGGCGCGGAGCGTGTCGTTGAGGCGGGCGTCGTCGGCGAGCGGGCCGGACCCCGCGTAGAGCGAGATCAGCCCCGCGTAGCCGTCCTCGCGCAGCGGGTCGATCTCGATGAGGCGGCGTAGCCAGCGCTCCGCGACGCGGTCGTCGTTGAGCGTGTGCGCGAGCCCCGCCGCGAGCAGCAGGTGATCCGGGTGCGGGGCGGCGCCGGCGCCGTCGACGAGCGGGGCGATCGTCTCGAGCGCATCGGCGAATCGTTGCAGCGCGTGCAGCGCCCGGGCCCGCGCGTACCGCGCTTCGGGGCCCGCCGCGGCGTCGATCCGTGCGAGCAGCCTTTCCGCGCGGGGCCAGTCTCCGGCGCGTGAGAGCGTCTCGATCTGCGCCACCAGCGCCGGCGTCCACGTGGGGTCGCGGGCGAGGAGCGCATCGAGGGTGGCCGTGGCCTCGGCGAGATCGACCGACTGCAGCAGCCGCGCCCGCACCAGCGCGCCGGCCGGGCTCGACGCCTCCGCCGCGGGGATGCGCCCCCAGCGCGCCAGCAGCGCCCGGGCATCGGGCAGCGCACGCAGCAGCGCATCGGTGAGCGCCCGTTCTCGCGCCGGTGAGGCGCTCACCAGCGCGATCGTCTCGCGCACGGCGCCCGTTGCATCTTGTGCGGCCAACCGCGTCAATAGGTCTTCGACGGCGCCGGCGTCGTCCGGTGCTTCGGCGATGTAGCGGCGGAGTGCGTCGATGGCGCGGTCGCCGTCGAGCGCCGCGGCCCGTGCCCGCGCGAGTGAGCCCGTCACGAGCCGGCGCTGCGCCGGCCCGAGCGAAGCCTCGATCTCCAGCAGCGCGCCCGCCATCGCCGGCCCCTCATCGCTGTGCGACGCCACATGACGGATGAGCGCCAAACGGCGATCCTCCACACGCCCGCCGTCGTCGCGGATGTCGCGAATAATGGCGGTGGCGGCCCGGGCGGGCGCTCCGCGGCGCATCGCCGCGTACACCCGTCGCGGCAGCAGCGCCGTCGCGCCGTCGATCGAGGGCAGGCCGCTGGCGAGGTCGTAGGCGAGGCTCGCGCCGCTGTCGTCGCCGAGCCGCAGCAGCGCATCGCCCACGTCGCGCAGGATGTCGCTACGCGAGCGATACAGGGCGCCGAGTTCACGCGCGTAGCGCGTAGCGCTCGGGAAGGGCTCCGGAAGGTTCGCGGCGAGTGCCAACGCCTCGGCGCCGGCGCTCACGTACCCGAGGTCGCGCAGCGCGCCGCCCAGTTCCCACGCCACGATGTAGGGCAACGCCGGGTCGTACGACGCGGGCCCCAGCGCCCACGCGCGGGCGAGGAGCGTGGCGCCGCCCGTCATATCGCGCGTCGCCAGCGCGTGGCGGCCGAGCTGTTCGAGGGCGCGGATGTCCTCCGGGTCGCGCTCGAGGACCTCCCGGTACGAGGCCATGGCCGCCGCGCGGGCGCCGCGTCGGCTCTGCGATTCCGCCAGCTCGCGCCACGGCTCCGGCGCCTGCTCATCGAGGCGGCGTGCGACGTCCAACTCGCGTTCCGCGGCGGCGAGGTCGCCGCTGAGTCGAAGCGTGCGCCCGACGATGTATCTGCGGAGCGCCTCGTCGGGGACGACACGCTCCGCGACGGCGGGGTCGCGTGTCGGGGCGCCGTGGGTTATCTCCGCGACGGCTTCATCGAGGGTCGCCCGCGCCCGCGTGTCATCGGGCGCGACGCGCGCGAGAAGGGACGGGTCGACCCCCGGCGGCGGCGGCGCCCGCAACGATCTCGCGGACGGGCGCGCGGCTTCGCGGGTCGCCCGAGCTTCGAGCCGTTCAATCGCGTCGGAGGGAGCGTTGGTCGCGTCGGTGACGCGCCCGCCGCCGTCGACGCGGCACCCGGGCGCGAGCATCGGCAGGGGCGACATCAAGACGAAGGCGAACAGCGACACGACGCTCAGACGCTTCGCGCCGAGGCCGTTTCGCTCTGGATCGCCGGTGTGCAATCGCATCGTGCAGGGAGGATAGGCGCGCCGTCGTTCGGCCTGATTCGGGGCGTGCGCGGCGCCGGGCCCTCGGTCAGCGTTTCCGCGTCTTCTTCTTGCCGCCGCCCCGGCCGCGTCCCCCGCCGTCTTCACGACGCTGCATGAGCAGGATGTGCGTCTCCACGCCTTCGGCGGCCTTGATGTGGCGTTCGAGCGACGCCGTTGCGCGGTCCAGCGGCGTGCTCTCCTCGAAGACCCCGTCTTCGATAAGGCACGCGAGGGCGCGCTCGTCGAGCGGGCAGGCGTGTCCGCCGAAGCCCAGCAGCGTCAGCCGCGCCGAGACGAAGGGCGGCACGCCCTCGAGCGTCTCGACGTATTGACGCGACTCGCGCTTCGGGGCTTCCTTGAGACGGTCGAAGCTCACGGCGTGCTCGCGCTGGTACAGCTCGTTGAGCGCGGCGCGGAGGCGGAGCGCACGCTCCGGCCCTCGCGGATAACGCGTGCCGAGCAGGCTCATGATCTCGTCGGGCAGAAAGATGCGCAGGTCGTTGAAGTCGACGATCTCGGCCGTAATCCGCTTGAATACGCGCTCCGCATCCGCGGCGCCGGCCTCCCACAGCAGGAACGAATAGACGAACTGCGACACCAGATCGAGCGGCGCCGGAGCGAACGCCTCGTAGCGGGCGCGGAGCTCTTTCATCACTTCATCGAAGCGTTCAGGGTTGAAGCCTGTGCTCACGGAGAGGGCTCCCTTGTGGTGTCATCGGGGGGATCGGGATCGTCATCCGCACGGGCCGGGGTGTCGGCGTCGTTGGGAGGCGCATCGGCGGCTTCCAGTTCTTCACGCACGCGGGCGATGGCGGCCATCGTCTCCGCCTGACGCGCTGAGCGGTCGTCGAGGCGGAACTCGAAGCGCGGCATCCGACGCACGCGCACCATGTCGCCGACTTCACGCCGGATGTGCTCGGTCGCATGCCGAAGCGCGTGCATCGTGAGCGACGCCCGGTCGTGCGGCAACACGGAGACGCGGATGAACGCGTCGATCCCGTCAGGGCTTACGATCACCTCGGTCACCGTGACCAGGCCGGAGTAGCGCGGGTCGCTCAGCCCCTTGGCCAGCGCCGTCTGCACGCCCCGCTTGATGGCCGCGGCGAGTTGTTCCTGTTTGCGGCTCACGCGGTGGGGTCCTGTGGTTCGGCGCGCCGCTCGTCTTCGGTCCAGAGCGGCTCGGGCGCCTCGCCGGGCGTCTCGGCGGCGTGGGGGAGGTGGTCGCCGTGGAGCACCTCGCGGGCGACGTCGCCGAGCCGAGCGTCGCGCAGCGAGCGCAGTTTCTCGGTGATGCGGTCGAGCACCGAGTTGATGTGCGTGGTCGAGTTGGAGACGCACGCCAGCCCCATCACCGCGAGGCGGTGGTGCTCGAGCGCCTCGACCTCGGCGACGCTGACCATGTGCTCACGGTGCAGCCTGTCCTTGACGGACTTGACCACACGGCGCTTGTCCTTGAGCGACCGGCTGCCGGGGACGACGAGTTCGAACTGGAGCACACCGATGAACATGGGCGTCGCGGTCGCGGGCGTTGCGCGTCAGAGCGTCCGCTTGACCTCCACCTTGCGATAGCACTCGATGACGTCGCCCTCCTTGATGTCGTCGTACCCGACGATCTTCATGCCGCACTCCTGCCCGGCACGGACCTCCTTGGCGTCGTCCTTGAAGCGTTTCAGCTGCTCGAGCACGCGGTCGTGCTCGACGACGATGCCGCCGCGTGTGACACGCACCATCGCGTTGCGCTCCACCGTGCCGTCGGTGACGTAGCACCCGGCGATCGCGCCGACGCGGGAGACCTTGAACACCTTGCGCACCTCGGCGTGGCCCAGCACGTCCTCGCGGAGGTCGGGCTCGAGCAGGCCCTCGGCGGCCTTCTTCACGTCGTCGACGATGTCGTAGATGACCTGGTAATTCCGGATCTCGACGCTCTTGCGCTCCGCGAGCTGACGGGCCTTGTTCGAGGCGATGACGTTGAACCCGATGATGACGGCGCGGGAGGCCTCCGCCAGCAGCACGTCCGACTCGTTGATCCCGCCCACCGCGGCGTGCAGCACACGCACCTTGACCTCGTCGGTGGTGATCTCCTCGATCGCCTTGCGGAGCACGTCCACCGAGCCCTGCACGTCGGCCTTGACGACCACCAGCAGCTCCTTGACCTCGCCCTCCTTGAGCTGGCTGAGGATCGATTCGAGCGTGACCTTGGGCTGCGCCAGGTCGCGGTCGCGGTCGCTCTCGCGCCGCTGCTCGGCCGCCTCCTGCGCCTTCTTGAGCGAGTCGACCACGTAGAACTTGTCGCCGGCGTCGGGCAGCTCGTCGATGCCCGAGAGACGCACCGGCGAGGCGGGCGACGAAGACTTCACGCGCGTCCCGCGGTCGTCGACGATGTCGCGGACGCGCCCGAACGCGCGCCCCATCACGATGAAGTCGCCGACCTTGAGCTCGCCGTCGTGGATGAGCACGCTCGCCGTGGCGCCGCGCCCTTCCTCCATCTTCGACTCGACGACCACGCCGCGCGCCGGGCCGCCGAAGTCGGCCTTGAGCTCGAGCAACTGCGCCTGGTAGTCGAGCGTCTCGAGCAGCTCGGTGATGCCCGTGCCGCTGATGGCGCTGGTGCGCACCACCTCCGTGGACCCGCCCCACTCCGCGGGGTTGAGCCCGTGCTCGGCGAGTTGGCCCAGCACCTTCTGGACGTTGGAGTCCGTCGCCTCCGGCTTATCGATCTTGTTCAGCGCCACGACGATCGGCACGCCCGCCGCCTTGGCGTGGTTGATGGACTCGATCGTCTGCGGCATGACGCCGTCGTCCGCGGCGATCACCAGCACCACGATGTCCGTCACGTTGGCGCCGCGGGCGCGCATCTCGGTGAAGGCCTCGTGGCCCGGCGTGTCGAAGAACGTCACGCTCTTCTGCTCGCCCGCGACCTCGATGGGCACCTTGAAGGCGCTCGTCGCCTGCGTGATGCCGCCCGCCTCGCCCGACGCCACGTCGGTGTTGCGGATGCGGTCCAGCAGCGACGTCTTGCCGTGGTCGACGTGCCCGAGGATCGTCACCACCGGGCTGCGGGGGCGCTCGTCGACCATGTCGCGCTCGGCGTACTGCTCGGTCACGCGCTGCTCCGCCGTCACGTGCTCGACGACCTCGAGTTCGATGCCCAGTTCGAGCATGATCTCCTGGCCCTTCTCGGCGTCGATGCCCGAGTTCACCGTCGCCATCACGCCCTGCATGAAGAGCCGCTTGACGATCTCGCTCGCCTTCACGCCGGTGGCGGCGGAGAGGTCCTTGATGCTGAACGGCGCGGCGATCTTGACCGGACCGCCGGCCTCGGCGGGCGACTGGGCCCGCTCGCCGCCGCGTTCCTTCTGCTTGATGTCGCGACGACGCTGCCGCAGCAAACCGCCGGCCCTGGAGAGGCGCTCCTCGCGCTCCACAAGGTCCTGCTTGCGCCAGTTGAAGCCGCGATCGGCGCCCTCGCCGGGCTTGACGCCGCCGCCGCCGCGACGCGCGGGCGTCGCCGGGGCGGCGCCCGGTCCGCCGGGGCCGGCGCGGCGCTTGTTGCGACGCGGGCTGCGCGCTGTGTCGTCTTCCACCGTGCCCGGAGCGCGAGCGCCGGAGCCGCCACGGGCCGCGGGCGACATGGGGCCGCCGGGCGCCGCGGGACGTCGCGGACGCGGCGGCTCGATGACCTCCGGCGCCTCGACGCGGACAACCTTCGGACCGGAGAGCTTGGTCGGTCGCACGACTTCGAGGCGCGGCCCGGCGGGCTTCACGACCTTGGGGCGCGAGGGCACGTTCATGACGGGCGAACCGTCGTCGTCAACGACGACGGCGTCCGCGTCCGGCGCATCGGGGTCGGCGGTCTCCGCCGTGGGGGCGGGCGCCGGCGCCGGGGCTTCAGTCTTGTGCGCGGCGACGCGGCGCGGCTCGGGCGCATCGTCTGCAGCGGGCGCTTCGTCGCCCACGGGCTTCGTGGGGCGGCTCGGCGCGCTGGGCGCTGCGGGGGCGCCCGCGGCCGGCGCTGAGGCCGGCTTTGCGGAGGGCGCAGCGGGGGCGCTGCGCGTGGTGGTTGGCGCGGGAGGTTCCTCGGTGGCGGTGGTGACGCCCTCGCCCGACGATCCCTCGTCGTCATCCCCGCCGGCGGCCTTGGAAGGCCGCGCCTTGCGCCGAGCGACCTTCTTCACCTTCTCGAGGTCGACCTTCTCCGCCGTCTCGACGGCCGTGCCGCCCTCTTGTGCGGCGGACGCATCGAACCACTCGCGGATCGTCGCCTCAAGCCCCGCCGAGATGCTGGACATGTGGTTGTTCATGTTGGGAATGCCCTCGGCGCGGCATTTCTCAAGGATGGCCTTCGAGGCCACGTCCAGTTCTTTCGCGAGTTCAAAGATCCGCTTGGCCAATGGATGCTCCGCGTGGTGCGATGGTCGCTCGGGTCGTCGTCGGTCGGTCGGTCGGTCGTGCGCAGGTGTGAAACGAAGGTGAACGGTGTCGGGCCGCGCCCGGGAAAGGGATTACGCCTTGCGCCCCGAGTCGCCGGACGTCCCGCCGAGGATCTCATCGGCGCGGGCCTCGGCGTCCTTGCTGGATTCGGGGTTCTCGTCGGTCTTGGCGTCGTCGTCACGCTGCTTGTGAGGCGGCGCGAAGCCCGCGGAGAGGATGGCCGCGGCCCGGAGGTCGGCGTCGGCCTCGCCCTCGTAGTCGCCGGCGAGGAGTTGCTGTGCGGCGGTCTCTTCCTCGCGCTTGCGGAGCTCCGCCTCGGCGCGGTCCTTCTCTTGCTGCTCGGCGACGACCTTGGCCTTGGCGGAGGCCGCCTCGACCATCGTGGCCGAGAGCGCCGCGTCGATCTCGAGTTCTTCGGTCAGCACGTCGGCGCCGACCTCCTCGATGTCGAACACGCTGACCATGCCCAGGGCGGCGAGCTTGTCGAGCATCTCCTCGGTGACGCCCTCGATCGAGTTGAGGGTGTCGGCCATGATCTCGAGGCCCTTGTTGAACTCGTCGGGCGTGAGGATGTCGATGTCCCACCCGGTGAGGCGGGCCGCGAGGCGGACGTTCTGCCCGCGCTTGCCGATGGCGAGCGAGAGCTGGTCGTCCTGCACGACCACGGTGCCGCGCCCGAGTTCGAAGCACAGCGAGACCTCGGCGATCATCGCGGGCTTAAGCGCGTTCTGGATCAGGATCTGGCTGGACTCGTTCCAGCGGACGATGTCGATCTTCTCGCCGTTGAGCTCGTCGACGATGTTCTTGATGCGCGAGCCCCGCACGCCCACGCACGCGCCCACCGCGTCGACCTTGGAGTCGATGGAGGACACCGCGATCTTCGTGCGGTAGCCGGCCTCGCGGGCCATCGCCTTGATCTCGATCACGCGCTCCGCGACCTCGGGCACCTCGACCTCGAAGAGCCGCTTGATGAAGTCCGGGTGGCTGCGCGTGAGCACGATCTTCACCTGGTTCCCCACGTCGCGCACGTCGAGGATCATGCAGCGCACACGGTCGCCGGGCTGGAACTGCTCGCCGGGGATCTGCTCCGACCGGGGCATGAAGGCCTCGGCGCGGTCGATCGACACCACCAGCGACCCGCCCTCGTACCGCTGCACGGCGCCGATGACGATCTCGCCCACGCGCCCGGAGAACTCCTCGTACAGGCTGTTGCGCTCGTCCTCGCGGAAGCGCTGAATCATCACCTGCTTGAAGGTCTGCGCCGCGATGCGTCCGAACGTCTCGGGGCGAACCTCCATCGGCTCGCCGTACCGCTTGAGCTCCATGTCGCCCGAGAGCCGGTCGATCGTGCAGGTGAACTCCTCGGCGTCCAGCGTGTTGAAGAACTTGCGCGCGGCCGAGGCCATCGCGACCTCGAGGTCCGTGATGAGAAGCTCGCGGTCGACGTTGCGGTCGCGTGCGATCGAATCGAGCACGCGCATCATTTCTTGAGTGTTGATCGACAAGGCAGTGGCTCCGTTCGTGATGTCCGAGGCGGTTGGGTTGTCTGGATGTCCGGTTGTCGAGGCCCCCACGCGGGGGCGCCATGGGTGGAGAAGGCGGGGAAACGATCGGGATGTCCGCGGCGGGCGGGCCTCGGGGCCCGGCGCCGTTCAACGCACAGGACCACGTGCGTTCGTCAAAACGCGCGTGGTCCGCGACAGGACGCGCTCCGCGTCGGGCGTCCCCCGGCCTCTTCGGGCGGGGGGGCCGCGTCGTTGAGCGACGGGCGGTATGGAGCGCGCGCTCAGGTCATGGCGCGCTCCGCGACCCCGGCGCAAAAACCACGGGCGGCGTCGTTGCGCGAGGGGCGGTATGGCGCGCGCGCTCAGGTCATGGCGCGCTCCGCGACCCCGGCGCAAAAACCACGGGCGCAACAGCGCCGCGGGGTCGCACGACCGGTCGAATCACCACGCATTGTCGCGAACCGTGCGCATCGTGCGTGTCCTGCAAACGGGGAATGGCCGCCACGAACCGAGGGCGACCAACGATTTCCGAACAAAAGAGCGTACCCGACACCGCCCCCCCCGGTCAAAGCGCCCCCGCCCACGATTCGGACGCAGGGGGGCTCAACGGCTCCTCACCCCCCGCACGGCCCAACGCTCTTGGGCCCGTGTTTGACGCCGCCCCGCCGACCCGGGATGCTCGGCCCGGTGGAGACCATCCGCCACGAGTTTGGGGGCCTCGACGGGGCGATCCTCATCGTCCGCGTCCCGCCAGAGGTCAATCACATCACCGCGGACCCCCTCCGCGAGACCGTCCTGCACGCGCTCCCTGCCCGTGACGACGCGGGCGTGGTGCTCGACTGCGCCGACGTCTCTCTCATCACCTCCATCGGCGTGGCGGCCCTGCTCCAGATCAAGGACCACTGCCAGAGCGTCCGGGCCCCGATGTGCCTCGCCAACGTCTCGGGCGTGCTGCGGACGATGCTCACGCTGCTCAAACTCCGCGACCACTTCAAGGAAGCGCCCGACCTCGACGCGGCGATCGACCTCGTCGCGCAGGGCGCCTGAGACCCGCCGCCGCCGCGGCTACTCGCGCCGGAGCCTCTCGCGCGTCTCCGTCACCACCGGGACCCCCCAGCCGCCGACGAACACCCGCGCCCGGGCGCCCTCGACGATCCCCCACGCGGGGAGTCGCAAAAACCCCGCCGGGTCCACGCGCAGCGACCACACGCTCGCCGGGTCCAGATCCACCCTGTCGCGGAACGGGCCGAGCATGTTCTCGAGCGCTCGCCGCGCCGCCGCGGCGTCCGCGTCCTCGCTCAGCGGCGCGATGAACGTCGCCGCCCCCGGGATCGGCAGCAGTGGGGTGGGCGAATCGCACACCACCAGCCACGGCCCCAGCGAGCCCATCAGCAGGTCTCGCGATGCGCCGTGGGCGCCCTCCCACGCCTCCATCGACGCCCGCCGCGCATCCGCGTCGCTGTCCTGCGTGCTCGCGAGCAGCACATGCATCGCGAGTGCGAAGAGTTCGGCCCAGTCCACGCGCGACACGATCACGTACGTGCCCGGCGGACGCGCGATGGGCAACGCGCCGCCGGGCCACGACGACTCGCTCAACGGGGTGCGCACCGGCGCTGCGCCGCGCTGCGGGGTGGTCGTTGTGTCCAGGACGACGAGCGGCTGGGCGCCGGGGTCATCGCGCACGCGCCGGGCGTGGGCCATGACCTCCGCCGCGGGCAGGAGACCCAGCGTCGCGAGCACGCGCGAGATGCGCCCCGAGTGGAAGGCCTCGGGGTAGGCATTACGGAGCGTACGCAGGTCGGCGTACGCCTCGAGAAAGACCTCGCCCGCGGGCCGGGCCTCATCCACGCTCGCGCGGTGCGGCGCCCAACGCGCCTCGGGACCCTCGCCGGCCCCGTTCTCCTGCGCTTCGAACCATTTGTGCAAGGCGCCGCGCCCCATGGCGACCACGAACACCCCGTCGTGCGAACTCCACGACACCTCGCGCCAGTCCGGCCAGCCCGCGCGGGTGAAGGCCACGCCACGCCGGCCGCCGGGCAGTTCGAGCACGCGCTGGCGCGGCGCGCCCGCGGCCGCGTCGTCGCCGCCGGCGCGGGGTGCGTCGACGAGGATCGCCCGGATGGTGCGCACGTACGCGCTGTGATCGGCGCCGGTGCGCAGTTCGAGGATGATCTGCAGCCGCTGGACGTCCATCCCGGCCCCGTCCGGGGGGCGCTCCGCGGCGAAGTCGAGCAGGCACAGGGTGTGCTCCGTGGCGCCTACCTCCGCCGCCACCAGCACGCCCTCGAGCGCCGACGCGGCCCGCCGATCATCGATGATGCGGCTCGACACCGCCGCCCGCATCCCGGCCAGCACCGTCTCCCGCTGTGCCCGCGGCGTCGCGGCGGAGCCGAACCCGGTGGGGTCGAAACGCCACCAGGCCAAGGCGTCGTGGGGCACGACGCTCTTTGCGCATGCCGGCGAGATGGGCGCGAGCGTGAGGGCGCACAAGAAAAGCGTCATCGCGCGGATGCGGCGTGTGGGCATGGCTCGCACTGTAGCGCAGCGCGGGGCGGCCCGGTTCGCGCCGTGAGGGGGTTCCGCGTACATTGCGCGCGTGACGCCGCCCCGGCGCATCCTGTTGATCCGCCCCAGCGCGCTCGGCGATGTCTGCCGCACGGTCCCCGTGCTGGCGAGCCTGAAGCGATGGGCGCCCGACGCCCGCATCGACTGGCTGGTGCAGGACGCCTTCGCCCCCGCCGTGGCCGCCCACCCGGACCTGCACGCCGTCGTGCCCTTCCCAAGGACGCGCTTCCGCAACTGGTGGCGCAGCCCGACGGTCGCGCGCGAACTGTGGGCGTGGCTCGGTGCGCTCCGGCGAACGCGATACGACATGGTCTTCGACTGTCAGGGGCTGGCGAGGAGCGGCCTCTTCGCGTGGTGTACGCGGGCGCCGGCGCGGGTGGGCTACGCCAACGCGCAGGAATGGGCGTGGCTGGGCGTGAACCGGCGCCATGATGCGCCCCGCGACGCCCACACGGTGGACCGCATGCTGGCGCTGGTTGAGGCCGAGGGCGTCCCCGCGCAGCGCGACATGCGCCTCTACACCAGCGAGGAGGACCGGCGCGCCGTCCCCGATTCGCTCCGCGGCGCCCGCTACGCAGTCGTCGCGCCCACGAGCCGCTGGGAGGCGAAGCGATGGCCCGATGCGCGTTTCGCCGCCCTCGTGCGCGCGCTCCTCGACGATGGCGGGTTCGACCGCGTAGCGGTGGTGGGGGGGCCCGGCGAGCGCGCCCAGTGCCCGGAGACGATCAACGCGTGCGCACAGGACGAGCGCATCATCGACCTGATCGGCGCAACGGGCGTGGGGGGGCTGATGGCGGCCATCGAGTCGTCGTCGCTGGTCGTGGCGAACGACTCCGCCGCCCTGCACATGGCCGTCGGGTTCGATCGGCCCTACGTGGGGCTCTTCGGGCCCACTCAACTGAGCCTCGTCGGCCCCTACGGCGGCCAGGGCGTGACGCTGCAACGCGTCGAGCCGGATGAACGCCCGAACCACAAAGCGCCGGAGCCGGGCCGGACGATGATGGCGCGGATCACGCTCGAAGACGTGCTGGCGGGCGCGGCGGAAGCGCGCAGATTGCGCACAGGAACGGTCACGACGGCGAACGCGCCGCCCCGCACGCCGTAGGATTGTCCGTCATGCCCCCGACCGCGCCGCACAACGACGGATCGACGCGCCTCGCGCTGGTGCTCGCGAGCACCTCGCCGCGCCGGGCGGAGATCCTGCGCGCCCACGGTGTGCCCTTCGTCGTCGAGGCGCCCTCCATCGACGACGGCGACCTCACGTCCGGCGACGTCTCGCCGCAGCAGTGGGTGGCGTCGCTGGCGCACCTCAAGGCCCGCAGCGTCGTGGACCGGCTGACGGCGCGGGGCGATCGCGGCTGGCTGGTGCTCGGCGCCGACACGATCGTGGTCAAGGAGGGTCAGATCATCGGCCAGCCGCAAGACCGACGCGAGGCCGGGCGGATCATCCGCACGCTCGAAAACGGCGCGCACGCGGCGGTGACGGGCGTCGCCCTGCTCTGCGAGGACGGCCGCCGTCGTCTGTTCGCCGATGAGGCCCGGGTGCGCGTGGGCAAAATCGGCGACGACCGCATCGAGGCGTACCTCGCCACCGACGGCTGGCGGGGCAAGGCGGGGGCGTACAACCTGCAGGAGCGCATCGACGACGGCTGGCCCCTCGAATGCGAGGGCGACCCCACGACGGTCATGGGCCTGCCGATGCGTCGGCTGGCGCCGATGCTGGCGCGGCTCCTCGGCGCGGCGGCGCGGGGCGCTGAGGGGGCGATCGCGTGAGCGGCCACATGTCGAGCCTGGCCGCGGGCGTGCTGCCGGCGTGGCTGATCATGCCCGTGGCGCTGCTGGGGATGCTGTTTATCGCGTGGTACACGGTCGCCGTCGAGCGGAGCGACCACCCGGTGAGCCGCAAGCGCATCCGCACCGCCAACGGGTGGGTGATGCTGCTGGCGGCGCCGCTGGTGGGGGCGGGCTTTTCGCTGGTGAACGCCGAGTCGCAGCCGCGGGCGTTCCTGCTGGTGTGGGCGGCCGCGATGCTGCTGGTGTTGCTGAGCGTCGCGCTGGCCATCGCGGACATGTTCAACACGATGCGACTGGCGCGAAAGAAGCGCGAGGAACTGGCCATGTCGCTCTCGGACGGACATCGAAAGTCCTCGCGTGCGGGCGGCACGTTGGCGCAGAGCGATGCGCAGGGCGGTTCGGGTGCCAACTGAACGCGCGCGGCGTGGGCCCGTTCCCGGTCCGCTGGGGCGGGCGGCATCGCGCATCTACGCGGGCGTCGTGGCGCGCCGGAACAGGGCGTTCGATCGCGGCGAGCGGGTGACGGACGTCGGCCTGCCGGTGATCAGCGTCGGCAACCTGAGCGTGGGCGGCACGGGCAAGACACCCACCGTGGTGCGCCTTGTGCGCGAGTTGCGGGCGGCGGGCGCCAAGCCGGCCATCGCTATGCGCGGCTACGGCGCGCGGACGCCTGACGAGATGAGCGACGAGCACGCCGAGTATCTCTCGCGTCTGGGGCCCACCCCGATCGTGGCGCAGCCAGATCGCGTCGAGGGCATACGCTCGCTGCGCGCACGCGACCCGTCGGTGACGTGCGTGGTGCTCGATGACGGCTTCCAGCACCGCTTCGTGCGCCGCGCTGTGGACCTCGTGCTGTTGGATGCGACGCGCGACGTGTTCAGCGACAGCCTGCTCCCGGCGGGATGGTTGCGCGAGCCCGTCGAGTCGCTCGCGCGGGCGCACGCCGTGGTGCTGACCCACGCGGAGGGCGCACCCGCGGAACGCGTCGCGTCGATGCGTGCGCACGTTGCGCGGCAGGCCCCCGGCGCGCACGCGGCGGTCGCGCGCCACGTGTGGGACGGCGTCGAATCGGGCGACGGTGTGGCGCCGGTCGAGAGCCTCCGCGGGCGCCGGCTGTGGGTCGCGTGCGCCGTGGGGAACCCGGACGCGTTCGTCGCCATGGCCCGCGCGGCGGGCGTGGATGTCGCCGGGGTGGACGCCCGGCGCGATCACGCCCGCTACGACGAGCGGGGCGTGCGGGCGATCGCCCGATCGGCGGTCGACGCGGGGGCGGAGGGCGTGCTGACCACGGCCAAGGACTGGGTGAAGATCGAGCCGGCGATGCGCGGCATGGCGCCGGGTGAGACGCCGCCCTTCCTGCGCCCGGTGCTGGGGGTGGCGTTCGACGAGGGCGGCGAGGGGCTGCTGGGGATGGTTCTCGACGCTGCCGGGGCGCCGGGCGTGGTACCCTCATAAGCGCATGACGACCCTCTTTTCGATGCTCGACGCCTGGCGCCCGGTGCGTGCGCTCGTGGTCGGCGACTACATGCTCGATCAGTTCGTCTACGGCGACGCCGAGCGTCTCAGTCCCGATGCGCCCGTGCCGGTGCTCTCGGTGCGCAGGACGGAGGACCGTCCCGGGGGCGCCGCCAACGTGTGCCTCGATCTGGTCGCGATGCGCGCCGAGGTGCGGGCGGTGGGGGTGGTGGGGCGAGACGAAGAGGGCAAGCGGTTGCGGTCGGCGCTGGAAGAGGCCGGCGTCGGCTGCGCGGGCCTGATCGCCGACCCCGCCCGACCGACCACGCTCAAGCGCAGCCTCGTGGGCCTGGCGCAGCACCGGCACCCGCAGAAGATGTTCCGCATGGACGTCGAGTCGCGGGCGGCGCTGGATGCGGAACGCCGCGCCGACGTCCTGCGCGCGTGCGAAGACGCCCTCGCGTGGGCCGAGGTGGTGCTGATCGAGGACTACAACAAGGGCGTGTGCGCCACGGATTTCTGCGCAGCGCTGATCGCGATGTGCAACGCCCGGGGGACGCCGGTGCTGGTGGACCCGGCCTCGCTCGAGGAATACTCCCGGTACGCGGGCGCGACGTGCGTGACGCCCAACCGGACGGAGGCGGAACTCGCCGCGGGCGTGCGCGCAGAGACGCGCGAAGACACCCCGGACAGCGCCGAGGGCGTGGCCCGCACCTGGGCGGCGCTGGGCACGCGACTTCTCGAAAAGCACGATCTGCAAACCGTGGTGCTGACGCTCGACCGGCACGGCGCCCTGCTGCTCGAACGCGGCAAGGAGCCCGTCCACCTGCCCACCGTGGCGCGGCAGGTGTACGACGTCACCGGCGCGGGCGACATGGTGCTGGCGGCGCTCGGCGCGGCCATCGGCAACGGGGCCTCATGGGAGGACGCCGTCCGCTTCGCCAACGCCGCGGCCGGGCTGGAGGTCGAGGTGTTCGGCGTGCAGCCGATCCCCTTCGAGCGCATCCACCACGCCCTGCTGCGCGACCACGGGCGGCTCGCGGGCAAGACGCGCACGCTGGAGGAGGCGCTGATCGAGGTCTCCGCGCACCGGCGCGAGGGGCGCAGCGTGGTCTTCACCAACGGGTGCTTCGACCTGCTGCACGCGGGGCACGTGGCGCTGCTGCGCCACGCCGCGAAGCAGGGGGATGTGCTGATCGTGGGCGTGAACGACGACGGCTCCACGCGGCGGCTCAAGGGCGAGGGGCGCCCGGTCCACGCCGAGCGCGATCGGGCCGAGATTCTCGGCGAACTCGAATCGGTGGACATGGTCGTGCTCTTCGCGGAGGACACGCCCCTGCGCCTGATCGAGGCGATCAAGCCCGATGTGCTGGTCAAGGGCGGGGACTACACCCCGGAGCAGGTCGTCGGGCACGAGGCGGTGCTGGCGCACGGCGGACGCATCGAGATCGCGCCGCTGCTCGACGGGCGCAGCACGACGAGCGCGGTGCGCAAAATCCGGGCCGCGACGGGCGCATCGTGAGGGCGCGCCGATGACCCCCGGCGACGGAACGCCCATCGATCTGAACGCGCTCTCGCTGGAGGGCCTCTACGCCGAGCTCGCGCGGTCGGGCGCTGTGCGCACGCTCTTTGACCTGGCCCGCGAGGAGGACATGGGCGACGCGGCCGCGCCGATGGATGTGACGTCGGCCTCGATCGTGCCTGAGCACGCGTCGGCGGTCGCGACGGTGCGGGCGCGGCGGGCGGGCGTCGCGGCGGGGTTGCGTTCGATCCCCGAACTGCTCGCGGTGTACGGGGGAGCGTGCTCGTTCTTGGCCGCGATCGAGGACGGTGCATCGTTCGAGCGTGGCGCGGCGATCGGCGTCCTGCGCGGGCCGTTGCGCGACGTGCTGGCGGTGGAACGCCCGCTGCTCAACACGCTTGGGCGCTGCTGCGGCGTGGCGACGTTCGCGCACGATCACACACGGTCGGTCGAGGGGACGAGCGCGGTGATCTGCGAGACGCGCAAGACCATCCCCGGATGGCGTGTGCTGGATAAGTACTCCTGTCGCTGCGGCGGGGCCACGCTGCACCGCCTGGGGCTCTTCGATGCAGCGCTCTACAAGGACAACCATCTCGCGCACATCCCGGACGAGGAATGGACCGACGCGCTGACGGACGCGATCCGGCGGGCGCGGGCCGGCTCTGCGCTGCGCTTTGTCGAGGTCGAGGCTGACACGCTGGCGCAACTCGAGCGCGTGCTGACGGTCGAGGCCGGACTGGTGGACATCGTGCTGCTGGACAACATGACGACCGATGAACTGGCGGCGGCGGTGGCGATGCGGAACAAGAGCGCCTCGCGCCCGTTGTTCGAGGCCTCCGGCGGCGTGCGGATGGACCGCCTGCGGGAGATCGCGTCCACGGGTGTCGAGCGGATCAGCGTGGGGGCGCTGACGCACGGGGCGCCCTCGCTCGACCTGGGGCTGGACATCGATCGCGGGTAGCACGGACTCGGCGTTGCCCGGCGGTAGTGGGGGCGTCGGTTCGGCCGCGCTACAGTTCAGGTGAGCGCTGCCGCGATCCCCGGCGGCGCGTGGCGCGAGGCCACGTCGTGCGGGCGACGAAGTGGGATTAGGAGGGCGTAGTCATGCTCCAATGGGCGCTCATTTTCTTTATCGTCGCGATCATCGCCGCCGTGCTGGGCTTCTCCGGCATCGCCGGCGCCGCGACGGACATCGCGAAGATCCTGTTCTTTGTCTTCCTCGTGATATTTGTGCTGAGCCTGATCTTCGGGCTCGCCCGCGGGGGCGGACGGCGGCACTGAGTCCCGGAACCGATCGACGGTCCGCGGTACGATCACCGTATGCCTTCGATCCAACTCATCGCGGGTTTCGCGGCGCTGCTGGCGCCGGCGAACGTCAATCCCGAGGCGGAGGTCAGTCGCGACCTCATCGAGGCGCACATCCGCGCCCTGCCGGAACTGCGCGCCGTGTACGTCGAGCCCGAGCGGCAGCAGGGGCTTGCGGACGCGGAGCGCATCGTCGCTGAACGACTGCGCGCGATGGGCTACGAGCCTCGGCTGGAGCAATTGGATTGGACGACGGGCGGGAAGGTGCCCGTGCGGCGCGACGGAGAGTGGGTGGTCGTCGACGACCCCGAGCCGCGCCGGTGGCACAACGTGATCGTCGAGATCCCCGGGCGCGAGGCGCCCGAGGAGGTCATCATCGTCGGGGCGCACTTCGACGCGGTCCCGATGTCGCCGGGGGCGGACGACAACGCGTCGGGTGTGGCGGGGGCGATGGAGGTGGCGCGCATCCTGCGCGAGCGCCCCATGCGCCGCACGGTGCGCATCGTGTTCTTCAACCTCGAGGAGATCGGGCTCATCGGCGCCCGTCAGCACGCCGCGGCGATGAAGGCGCGCATCGAGGCGGGCGAGGAATCGCTGGTGGGCATGATCAGCCTCGAGATGATCGGCTACTTCTGCGACGAGCCGGGGTGCCAGACGTCGCCGATCCCGCCGATCCCGGGCGTGTTCGAACCCCCGGACACGGGCGAGGACATCGTGCTCGTCGCGACGATCCCCAGCCGTCCCTTCGCCCACGCGCTCCACGACGGCATGATCGAGGCGGAGCCCACGATGCCCATCGTGTTGGTCGACTTCCTGCCGGGCGTGGGGGCGATGGCGCCGGACACACGCCGCAGCGACCACGCCCCGTTCTGGGACATCGGCGAGCAGGCGGTGATGATCACCGACAGCTCCGAGTTCCGGAACCCGCACTACCACAAACCCTCGGACACCATCGAGACGCTCGACCTCGAGCGCATGACGCTGGTGGTGCGCCAGGTCGTGGGCGGCGTGTGGCGCGTGGCGGGGCCGATCGAGGAGTGAGCCGGGGGCCCCCGCCCGCCGGGCCGTCGCGCTGCGCCCGGGCCCGACAGGGCGATGCGTGGCGCCGATTCCTACACTGTGGGCAGTATGCAGCAGCGAAGCACGAGCATCGATCCGCGTGAGGGCGGCGTGGTCCGCAATGTCCGCGGCCCGATCCTGATCCTGCGCGTGATCTTCTACGTGGTGGTGATCTCCATCACGGTCGTGAGCTTCCTGCGCGTGGAGCCGGGCTCGCCGGCGTGGGAACTCTCCGTCGCGACCGGCGGGTGGTGGGCGGTCGCGCTGGCGCTGGCGCTGGCGACCGGCGTGCTGGCGATCGACCTGCTCACGCCGCGGAAGAAGGTCTCGACCCTCTCGGGCGTGTTCCTCGGGCTGCTCGCGGGCGTGCTGGCGGCGATCGCGGTGTCGTTCCTGCTCGATCTGCTGGCCCAGGGCTACGCGCTGGAGGGACAGCCGATCATCACCACGCTCAAGATCCTCTTCGGGGTGTGCTTCTGCTACCTCGGCGTGAGCGTGGTGCTGCAGACGCAGGACGATTTCCGGTTGGTGATCCCCTACGTCGAGTTCGCCAAGCAGATCCGCGGCCAGCGCCCGATGATGCTCGACACCTCGGCGCTCGTGGACGGGCGCATCCTCGACCTCAGCCTGACGGGGATGGTGCAGGCGCCCATCATCGTGCCGCGGTTCGTGATCGACGAGCTGCACGCGCTGGCGGATTCCTCCGACAAACTCAAGCGCTCCCGGGGCCGGCGCGGCCTCGACATGCTCTCGCGCCTGCAGCGGGAGTCGCCGCTGGACATCACCATCGAGGAGCGGCCCGCCGCGGGCGCGGGCGTCGATCAGATGCTCGTCGAACTCGCGCGAGAGCAGCAGGCGATCATCCTCACGACGGACACCGGGCTCGAGCGCGTGGCGGGCGTGCAGAGCGTGCCCGTGGTGAACATGCACAACGTCGCCGGCTCCATGCGTTCCGTGATCGTGACCGGCGAGACGCTGCGCATCCACATCGTCAAGGCCGGCGAGCAGGCGGGGCAGGGGGTCGGATACCTCGATGACGGCGGCATGGTCGTCGTGGAGAACGGCGGGGGGCTGATCGGGCGCACGGTGGCGGTGGTCGTCACAGGCGCGCTGCAGACCAGCGCGGGCCGGCTCACCTTCGCGAGGGCGCCGGACGCCGAAAACGAAGGAGGCGGAGAGGAGCCGCGCGACGACGAGCCGGCGCCGCGTTCGCCCCGCGACGATGCGCAGCCGGGCGACGCCCGCGTAGGCGACGACGTCGCGAACGCGCACCCCGGGCAATCTGCCGACGCGGCCCCGCGGGCGCCCGCTGCGCCGAACGCGCCGTCGGCGCCGGCGGGGGACTCGGGGAAAATCCCGAGGGTGGGGGAGGAGACACCGGGCGCTCCGACACTTCCGGGGGCGGGGGCGCTTCCGGGGGCGGGGGGGTCGCGATCGGGGCGGCGGTCCACGGCGAGGAACCCACGTCGCGGGTGAGGGCGTGTATCCTGCCCGCATGGTGCAAGGATTGCCATTGTTCAAGCTCGCGCGGTGTCTGGCGGCGGTGCTGATCGTCGCGGCGTTCACCGCCCCGGCGGCGTCGCAGTCGCAGACCTTCGGCATGTCGGACGACGAATGGGTGCTGGAGCGCGAGCCCGAGCCCGGCAGCGACGACGCCGTGATGGCCGATGCCCGCCGCGCCCTCGCCAACGACAACCCGGGCTTGGCTCGGCGCATCCTCAACGACTGGATCCGCGAGAACGATCGCTCCGGGAAGGAGCAGTTGCCCCTCGCCCTGCGGCTCCGCGGCGACGCCCGCGTGGCGCTCAACGACGAGTACAACGCGCTGTACGACTACGAGGCGGTCATCCGCCGGTTCCCTCAGAGCGAAGAGTTCGTCATCGCCATCGAGCGTGAGCTCGAGATCGCCATCCGGTACGCGTTCGGCCTGCGTCGCAAGTTCCTCGGGCTCCGCATCGATGACGCGAGCGATCTGGCCGTCGAGATCCTCATCCGTGTGCAGGAGCGGCTGCCCGGCAGCGTGCTGGCGGAGCGTGCGGCGATCGAGCTCGCAGACTTCTATTACCGCAGGCGGGAGATGAAAGAGGCGGCGGAGGCGTACGAGCTCTACCTGCTCAACTTCCCCAACGGCCCCAACCGGATGCGCGCCAAGGAGCGGCGCATCTACGCCTCGATCGCCCGCTTCCGCGGTCCCGAGCACGACGCCTCGGGGCTGGTCGACGCGTCGCTGCAGATCGAGTCTTTCGCGGCGGAGTTCCCCGCCGAGGCGGAGCGGCAGGGGCTCAACAGCGCGCTGATGTCGCGTCTGGAGGAATCCGCCGCAGCCCACATGCTCGACAGCGCCCAGTGGTACCTCAGGACGCGTGACGATCCCAGCGCGAGGCTCACCCTGCGCCGGCTCGTGCGTCGCCACCCGCAGACAGTGGCGGCGAGCCGGGGGATGGACATCCTCGAGGCTCGCGGCTGGCTGGAGGACGGCGCCCCCGGAATAACCACTCCCGATGATGGCCCCGGAGAGGCCGATGCGACGGGCGCGGAGCGCGACGCGGGGGGCGGTTCCTGATGCCGGCTACAGGCGTTCGCTGGGCGTCGGCGCTGTTCGCAGCGGCCGTCGCGTGGGCACTGATCGGGTGCGCATCCGACCCGCGAGCGGGGTACAGCACCGCCAGCGCGTACGACGAGGAGATCCGCTCGATCAGCGTCCGGGTCTTCGAGAACTCCACGTACGAGCACGGGCTCGAGGTCTACCTGACCGACGCGATCGTGAAGGAGATCCACCGGACCACGCCCTGGCGTGTGGTTTCCGAGGAGCTCGCCGAGACCGTCCTGAGTGGGGCGGTCACCGATGTGCGGCTCCGGCGCGTGAGCCGCGATCGCCGCAGCGGGCTGGTGCAGGAGATGGCGTACGAGGTCGTCACCGACTACGACTGGCGTGACCGGCGCACCGGGCGCGTGCTCGCGGCCCGTCGGAATTTCCGCGCCGCGGACGCATTTGTGCCCGCGTTGGGTGTGAATGAGCGGATAGACATCGGTGCGCAAGGCGCTGTGGAGGCCCTGGCGCGCGACATCGTTGCCTCGCTCCGGACCCAGTGGTGAGCCCGTCCCTCCGGGATCGAGCCTCCGAGACGACCTACCATCCAGCGACGACGCCCGCACAGTGATCCCCCGTTTCACGAATACGCACGATCGGCCGCGGCAATCCGTCGGCGACTCGGCGGCGAACACCCCCTACGCACAGCCCATCAAAGGGGTGCACGCGGTGATCCGTCGAGGAACCCCGAACCCGCTCGCGCTTCAGACCGAATACCACGGTTGAGGACAACGCACGATGCCACAGACCGGGCGCGAACCGCGCCGCGACAAATCCGAGAAGCCCCCGAAGGGCCCCCCCGGCAAGGACGGAAAGCCCCCCTCCGGGCCCCTGCCGCCGCGCATGGGGCGCGGGGTCTTCGGCTGGGTGCTGGTGTTCCTGATGATCGTCACGCTGGCGCTGTGGTTCAATTCCCAGAGCGCACAGACGCAGTCCTTCGAGACGTGGGCGGAGTTCGAGACGGTCTACCGCAACGGCGAGATCAAGGACAACAGCATCGTGATGCGCGACGACGCGGTCGTCGCGGTCCGCGTGATGCCCGACGGCACCGAGCGGAGCGTTCGTTTCCCGATCGGCACCGGGCGGAGCGAGTACTACGTCCAGCAGGTCAACGAGCTCACCGAAGGTCGCTTCAAGGACGCCGGCGGGCCCAGCCTCTGGGTTCGCATGCTGTTCTCGCCATTCACGATCATGCTGGTGCTGCTGCTGGTGTTCTGGTTCATCATCCTGCGGGGCCTCCGCAGCGCGGGCGCCGGGGGCGGGATGCTGGGCAACTTCGGCAAGTCGCGCCACAAGGTGATGGCGAAGGAATCCACGGGCGTCACGCTCGAGATGGTCGCGGGCATCGAGGAGGCGAAGGACGAGGTCCGCGAGATCGTGGAGTTCCTGCGCAACCCCAAGAAGTTCACCCGCCTGGGCGGGCGCGTGCCCCGGGGCGTGCTGCTGGTGGGCGAGCCGGGCTGCGGCAAGACGCTGCTGGCGAAGGCGATCGCGGGCGAGGCGGACGTGCCCTTCTTCTCCATCTCCGGCTCGGACTTCGTGGAGATGTTCGTGGGCGTGGGCGCCAGCCGCGTGCGCGACCTGTTCAAGCAGGCGAAGGATTCCTCACCCTGCATCATCTTCCTCGACGAGATCGACGCCGTGGGTCGCAAACGCGGCTCCGGCTTCTCCAGCGGCGGGCACGACGAGCGCGAGCAGACGCTCAACGCCATCCTCGTGGAGATGGACGGCTTCGACACTTCCGACCAGGTGATCGTAGTCGCGGCGACGAACCGGGTGGACGTGCTCGACCCCGCGCTGCTGCGCCCGGGGCGCTTCGACCGTCAGGTGCACGTGCCGCTGCCGGACATCAAGGGGCGCGTCGAGATCCTGCGCGTGCACGCGAAGAAGGTGAAGCTGGGGCCGGACGTGGACCTCGAACGCATCGCGCGGGGCACGCCCATGTTCAGCGGCGCCGACCTCGCGGCGATCATCAACGAGGCCGCGATCGGCGCCACGATGCACGACAAGGACGTCATCGAGCACGAGGACCTCGAAGAGGCCCGGGACAAGGTGAAGTACGGGCGCTCGCGCAAGAGCCGCGTGATCGAGGAAGAGGAGCGCGTCGCGACGGCGTACCACGAGGCGGGGCACGCGGTGCTGCAGGCGATCGTCCCCGGCGCCGACCCCCTGCACAAGGTCACGATCATCCCCCGGGGGCAGGCCCTCGGTGCGACGTTCAGCATCCCCGAGAAGGACCGCCACGGCTACACGCTCAAGTGGCTCAGCGCCACTATGCGCGTCGTGTGCGGCGGGCGCATCGCGGAGCAGCGCAAGACCAGCGACATGTCCTCCGGGGCGTCGCAGGACATCGCCCAGCTCACGGCGATGGCGCGGGCGATGGTGCTCGAATGGGGCATGAGCGAGCGCCTCGGATTCGTCCGCTACGCCGAGAGCGGCGGCGGCGAGTCGCTGATGCGCGAGCGCGAGTACTCCGACGAGACGGCGCGCATCATCGATGAAGAGGTGAAGCGCTTCGCCGATGAGGCGTACAAGGACGCTCAGGGCGTGCTCGAAGAGCGGTGGGACGCGGTGGAGCGCGTCGCCCAGGCGCTGTTGATCCACGAGACGCTCAACGCCGACGAGGTGCGCATGCTCATCGAGGGCAAGGAGATCTCACGCCCCTCGGTCAGCGCCCTGCTGGCGGCGGAGGCACGAAAATCCCGCGTGCAGGATGCGCCGGCGCCGTCCAGCCGAAATGCCGAGGACGACGGCAAAGACACGGGCCCGGGCCTGATGCCCTCACCCGCGTGAGCCGTCGCATGTGCGATCGCTGATCCTGTGCGCGGCCGTGTGTCTACGACCCGTGTGGGTTTGGCCTCAGCAGCCCTGACCGAAGAGCGAGAGCACAAGGCTGAGGTCGCCGAAGTCGACCACGCCGTTGCCGGTGACATCGCCGGGCAGGTTGGCGCCGGATTGCCCGAAGTTCGCGAGCACGAGGCTGAGGTCGCCGAAGTCGACCACGCCGTCGCCATTCGCGTCGCCGATGAGCGCCTTGACGAAGTGGGTGCTGTTGTCGAGGTTGATCCAGCCGACGTTCTCCCCCCACGCGTAGCCGCGGAAGCGGCGGGCGCTGAAGTCGAAACGGGCGCCCTGCGAGCCCACGCTCGCGGTAGTCCCGAAGTTCACCCAGCCGATGTTTTCGCCCCACGCGAAGCCGCTGAGTTCACCCGTGGAGGGGTCGACGTTCACGCCGAAGTTCGTGCCGTTGGTGTTGGCGTAGGGGCCGGAGCCGGAACCGACGTTGATCCAGCCGACGTTCTCACCCCAGACCCAGCCGCGAAGGTGGTTGTTGAAGACGCGGACGCCTTGGGCGCCGGCGTTGGCGTCCCGGAAGTTAAGCCAGCCGATGTTCTCCGCCCATGCGAATTTGCCGTCGGGGCAGACGTTCGTGCTCTGTGCCGCGGCGTGGCCACTAGCCAGTGCGAGCACGGCTGTGGCGGCGATGAGGCTTGTGCGCATGGGTGTTTTCTCCTCGTCCGGACTCACGTATCTGCTGGGGCAAAGACCCCACTGGCTCGCAGTCTAACGAATTCTGGGGGGGTCTCCAAGCGCCGAATCGTTGTTTTTCGAAGGTTTTCGCGGCTGCCAAGGCCCGTCGAGGCCGTGGCATGGCCCGATTGATGCAGCCAGACCGCTCCGGGGTGCGAACATGCCCACGGTCGCGGCCCGTCGATTGCTTGCGGCGTAGAGACGCACGAGACGTCCGAAAACGGCGATGCGTCGCCGGACCCTCGCCGCCCCCGAGACTCGCCGATACGCTCCACAACACCGCCTCGCCACCCATCCGCCGCAGCCGCGGCGTCGCCCGGAGAGAGATCCATGAACAGATCGATCAAAACGTCACGCATCGTCCTCGCTGCGGGCTTCCTGTTGAGCGTCGGCGCGCTCGACGCCGCCGCGGTGGACCGCTTCTGGACCAACACCAACGGGGGCGAGTTCGGCAACGCCGGCAACTGGGCGGGTGCGGCCCCCGACGTAAGTGACACCGCGATCTTCGGCGTCCCCGGCACGTTCACGGTGACCTTCCCGGTGACGGCGCAGACCGCGGGCCTCCTGATGCGCGACGGGGATGTGACGTTCCAGTTCGGCGTCAACCCGGGGTACGTCGTCACGGGACTGGCCGTGATCGGAGAGGAAGTCGGGGCGACCTCGGTGCTGCGCGTGACGACCCGCAGGTTCTCGCTCTCGACGCTGCGTCTCGGCTTCGTCGCGAACACATCCGGCGAGCTCGTGATCGACGGCGCCGACGCCGAGCTCGACGTCTCCGGCTCGACGACCGTGGGCTTGTCGGGCGATGGGGTCATCCGCGTCGCGGGCGGCGGTAAGGCGACGTTCTTCAGCGATGTGACGGTCGGTTTCAATGGCGGCGCGAACGGCGAAGTCATCGTCACCGGCGGTGGTTCGAACGCGGTGTTTGAGGCCGGCCTGAGCATCGGGTTCATTGGCGACGGCGCGGTGCGCGTGATGGGCGGCGGTTTGGCGACCTCAAACTCGGCGTCGTTCGGGGCCGGGTTCACCGGCTTCGGCGAGCTCGAAGTCCGCGGCTCCGGTTCGGCGTTCAACAACACGGTCTCCACGTTCATCGGCGCCGACGGCGCCGGCGCCTTGACCATCGCCGCGGGCGGTGCGGTCAACAGTTTCGGGGCCTCGCTCGGCGCGTTCGCCGGGAGCGAGGGCGAGGGGGATGTGGCGGGCGCCGGCAGCCGCTGGTCGATCGGACAGGTGCTGCAGATCGGGCGTCAGGGCACGGGCTCGCTCGTGGTCCGGAACGGCGGGCTCGTGGAGAACACGCAGAACTTGTTCGTGGGCAGCCTGACCGGCAGCGAGGGTTTCCTCGAGGTGCGCGGCTCCAGCTCCGCGATGCAGGTCGGCCAGCAGATCATCGTCGGGCGTGAGGGCGTCGGCTCGATGCTGATCGCCAACGGCGCCAATGTGACGAGCAGCGGCGTCGGTTCGGCGTCCTTCTCCGGTGGGATCGTGGGCGGCTTCGCCTCCGGGGTGGGCAGCGCGACCGTCCGCGGCGCGGGCTCCACGTGGACGATCTCGCCGGGTTCGATGAACGTCGGGTTCCTCGGCGACGGCGCGATGTTCATCGAGCAGGGCGGGAGCGTCGTGTCCGGCGATGCCTACATCGGGCGCCAGTCGGGCTCGATGGGGCACGTCGAGATCACCGACTCAGGCTCCGCGTGGACGGCCGGCGGCACGCTCCGCATCGCGCTCGATCCGAACAACGCGATCGGCGGTTCGGGCACGCTCCGACTGCTCAACGGCGGCGTGATGAACCCAACCGCCGCGATCATCGGCCAGCAGGGCATGCTGACGGGCGAAGGCGGCGTCCTGCAATCTGATGTCGAAAACCGCGGCGTGGTCGAGCCGGGCGCGCCCACCGGGGTGCTCAACATCGCCGGGGCGTACACGCAGTCCCAGAGCGGCGCGTTGCGCATCGTCTTCGACGACACCGCGGGCGGGGGCGGGCCGATCCACGGGTCTCTCAGCGTCTCCGGCGCCGCCAGCCTGAACGGGACGCTCGAGGTGGTGCTCGCGCCGGACGCGAACCCCCCCGCCGGGGCCTACACCGTGCTGACCGCGACGGGCGTGTCCGGATCGTTCGCGTCGGTGATCCCCGTCACGCTGCCCGACGGGCGCACGTTCGACGTGGACATCTTCTCCGACAGCGTCGTGGTGACGCTCGGAGATCCGAGCCCCACCAACTGCCCGGGGGACACGAACGGCGACAACGTCGTGGATTTCGCCGACCTGAGCACGGTGCTGGGCGAGTTCGGCCTGACGGGCGCGGGTCTGGACGGGGACGTCAACGGCGACGAGGTCGTGGACTTCGCTGATCTGAGCATCGTGCTGTCCAACTTCGGCAACGAATGCTGAGGCGCGACCACCGGGAGCGGCCTTGTTCGCCGCGCCCGGCGTCCGTCAGTTCCCCTGGCAGACAACGCCGAAGTTCGAGAGCACGAGCGAGAGGTCGGCGAACCCGATCGAGCCGCTCCCCGTGAGGTCGCCGGGCAGGTCGGGTCCGACCTGCCCGAAGCCCGTCAGCACGGCGGAGAGGTCGACGAAGTCGACGACGTTGTCGCCGTTGACGTCGCCCTCGCACACCCCCGCCGACGGGGAATCCGAGACGGCGCCGGTGACGACAACCGCGAAGCCCTGCTTCTCGGCGTTGATCGCGGCGCCGCGGACTTTCACCGTCCATTGCCCGACCTGCGGGTTATTCACGTGCACCTGCTCGGTCGAGTTGATGGCGTCGGGTTGCCCCCCGGTGGCGGAGACGCCGCCAGAGAAGACGTTGCCGCGGTAAAGCGTTCCGCCGGGTGAGATGACCTCGAGGTTGATGTCGTTGACCGGCGCGAACGCGGCGCCGATGGTCGCGGGCACATCGGTGAAGGACATCGTGACCCGGAGTTGCTCTGCGTTGCTCTGGACGTCGAAGGTGAACGAGTACGTCTCACCGGTGCTCAGTGCCTGTGCGCTGTCGTTGCGGACGTCGCGCACGATGAGCGTACGCGGATCGCCGGGGAAGTACAGCGACATATTGGCGTTGACACGCCCCCAGCCCTCGCGGTCGCTGGGATAGCCGGGCACGCCGGTCATGTTCTGCGAGCTGTTGATGAGCAGGGCGCGGAGCAGGGCGCCGGTGGGGATGAGAGGGCTGTTCGCGGCCGCGACGCCGGTCGGGTAGTACCCGTCGGTGAAATATTGGCGTGCGAGCAGGGCGGCGCCGGCGACCGCGGGGGAGGCCATCGAGGTGCCGGAGTCGCTGTATGTGGAGCAGGAAGTCTGCGACTGCGCCGACACCGTGTTGCATCCGGGGGCATAGACCTCGGGCTTGCGGCGCCCGTCTTCGGTCGGGCCGATGCCGCCGAGGCAGTGCTGGTGAATGTTGGGCGCACGCTGCGTGGCGCCGACGGCGAGCACGCTTTTGGCGTTCTCTGGGGTGTAGAGGAAGTTCTGGTTGCTGATGGCGAAGAGGACGACCGAGTCTTCGTTCTCGCGGCTGAAGGCGTCGATGGTGCGGGTCCAGCCGTTGTAATCGGTGCGGAAGTCGGCGCCCCACGAGTTGGTGTGCACGCGTGCGCCTTGGTCGTGATGCGTCTGCAGGCGCATCATGAGCGAAGCGCCCGAGTTGACGTCCGTGAAGCCCGGAACGGTGTTGAAGACGATCTTGGCGCCGTAGGCGACGCCGCGGTTGTTGTTGAACGCCCCCGAGTCGCCCGCGACGATGCCCGCGACGTGCGTGCCGTGCGTGGAGATGAAGCCGTTGCTGGCGTTGAACGCGAGCACCTTGCGGTGCGCAGGGCCGGGGGGCACGGAGTCGGAGAAGGCGCAATGATTGATGTCCATGCGGCCGTCGATGATGCCGACGACCTGTCCGAACCCGGTGAGCCCGTTGTTGTAGAGGGGGGTGTTGTCGAGACCGCCGCTCTGCACGACCTCGCGCACGGTGTTGTTCCGGCGCATCGTGACCTCAGGGGCCTCTTCGACATACTGCACGTCGGCGATGTGGGTGATTGCCTCGACGGCGTCGAGGGACGCGGTTAGCGTGAGCACCTTCTGGCCGCCGACGGCGTCGATCGAGCGCACGGCGACCCCGGGGAGGGCGCCGATGGCGTCGATGGCGCGGTCGGTGTCGGCGTCGGGGAAGAGGTGCACCCAGATCAGCGCGGAATTGAGCGCCTGCAGGATCACCCGCTCGGGCGAGGTCACGTGGCGAGCGCCGATGTCCGGGTCGAGCTTCCACGAGCTGTCGAAGGCGTCGCCCCAGCGGACGAAATCCACGCGTCGCATGGCCTCGGGGTCGGCGTCGGGGCCGAAGGTCACGATGTAGGCGTCGACGGGAAGGTACGCCCCGATCCGCACGCCGGCGTTCTCGAGCGCGGCCCGACGCTGCGAGGTGAGGGGGCCGTCGAGCTGGATGACGAACCGGTCTCCGGCGGCAATGGGCGCACGCTCGGCGAGGTCGCTCAGGCGGGCGATCACATCGCGGTCGGTGCGGATTCGTCCCGCCCGGAGGTGCAGCGCTTCGAGCTCCGCGACGCCGCGAGGTGAACGCACATCCTCGATCGCACCGGGGCCGGCCGCGCCCGGCTGCGCGATGGCGGCGGTGTGGCCGAAGATGAGCACAAAGAACAGCCCAGCGCCTACGGTCGTGCACGCGCGAGAAACGGATCGGGTTGACAAGACCTTGCTCCTGTTGTGGCGGATACACCGGCGAGAGCGGATCCGTGAACACCCTTAGATAGAGTACAGTAAGTCACCCTACTTTCGGCTCAGGAAGGTGATTGTTGCCACACAAGAGAAGCGAATTCACAAATCCCCCACGACGGGGTGTTGTCAGGTCCGAAAAGGGGGCGAACACGGCGCAACCGGCCTCACCGGGGAGACTTTTTGGCGCCTGTTGAACGCGGGGCCGCGCAGGACGATACTGTGTCCCCGCGTGGGGCGCGGCCGCGCCCCGGCCCGGGCGGCGCCGGGGGGCGGCCCGGCCCGGCGCGCCGCCGGTGTGCGGCGTGACCTCGGGCCCTCACCCCCCGGATCCGAGCATGGCGACCAAAACGACGACCCCCGAGACGGAAACGGCCTTCGAACCCAAGGTGAAGATCGAGAATATCGGTCCTTGCCGCAAGAAGGTCACGATCGAGGTGCCGGCGGACGCTGTGCGCGCCGAACTGAGCGGCTCGTTCGACGCCTTGTCCACACAGGTCAGTGTCCCCGGGTTCCGCCCCGGCAAGGCCCCCCGCAAGCTCGTCGAGCGGATGTTCGGCAAGGCCGCCCGCGACGAAGCGAAGAAGAAGCTCGTCGCCGACGCCTACAAGAAGGCGATCGAGTCCAACAAGCTCAGCGTCCTGGGCGAGCCCGAGGGCGGGGATGAGCTCGAGGGTCTGGTCATCGACCCCGCCAAGCCCATCTCGTTCACCATCGAGGTGGAGGTCTCACCGGAGTTCGAACTGCCCTCGATCGACGGCGTGCCGGTCAAGAAGCCCAAGTACGAGCCGACCGAGGCGATGATCGATGAAGAGATCGAGCGCCTGCAGGTCCATGAGGGCGACCTCGAGTCCCGCGAGAAGGCGGAGCCCGGCGACTACTGCACCGGCCTCGGCGTCATCGCGGACAAAAAGGGCGAGACGGTGCTCGAGATCGACGGCGCCGTCATCCAGGTCCCCGCCAAGGACGACGACGGGCGCGGCGCCATCATGGGCGTCATGGTCGACGACTTCGCCAAGCAGGTCGGAGCCCCCAAGCCCGGCGACACGCTCACCATCAAGGCGACGGGCCCGGAGAACCACGAGACGCTGGCAATCCGCGGCGAACCGATCACCATCACCTTCGAGGTGCAGCGCGTCGATCGGATCATCCCGATCGAGGTCGATGCGCTCTGCGAGCGTCTGGGCATGCCCGATGCGCAGCGCCTCCGCGAGGCCGTGACGCTCCGCCTCAACCACCGCGTCATGGTCCGTCAGCAGAGCGTGATGCGCCGCCAGATCGCCGACTACCTCCTCGAGAACGTCGAGCTCGAGCTCCCCGAGAAGCTTACCGAGCGGCAGGCCGAGCGCAACCTCGCCCGTCGGCGCATGGACCTCATGCACCGCGGCGTGAACACCGTGAAGATCGAGGAGCAGGTCGCCGAGATGCGGGCCGCGTCGTCCGAAGTTGCGCAGCGCGAGCTCAAGCTGTTCTTCATCCTCGACCGCATCGCCCGCGAGAAGGGCGTGCAGGTGACCGAGGGCGAGGTCGGCTCGCGCATCACCCAGATCGCGCAGGAACGCGGCGAGCGCCCCGAGAAGGTGCGTGATGCGCTCGTGAGCTCCGGGCAGGCGAACTTCCTCGTGCAGCAGATCCGCGAGCACAAGGCCATGGACGCGATCCTCGCCAAGGCCGCGATCGAAGAGGTCGACGGCGAGACGTTCGACGAGCAGGACGGCGTCGCCGACGCCAAGACCGCCAAGGGCGACGCCAAGTCCAAGAAGAAGAAAAAGTGAATCGCGCCCGCGGCATCGCCCGGCTGCGTCCGGTGTTCGTCGCGTTGCTCTGCCTCGTCGCGCTGGCGCCCTCCGGCGGCGCGGCTCTCGCGGAGACGCTGCTGCTGCATTGCGGCGAGTTGCTCGCCACGCCCGGTCAGCGCCCGGTGCGCGAGGCAACCGTCATCGTCCGCGACGGGCGCATCGTCGATGTTCGCGATGGCTATCTCGACCCGACGCAGGCGCCCGGCGGCGGCGAAGTCCGCGTCATCGACCTGCGCGACCGGTTCGTGCTCCCGGGTCTGATCGACTGCCACACTCACCTCACCCATGAACTCGCCCCCGACAGCCGCCTCCGCGCCGTCGAGGACAGCGACGCCATGAGCGCCCTGCGCGGCGTTGCGTACGCGCGGCGCACCCTCCTCGCCGGCTTCACCACCGTGCGCAACGTCGGCTCACGCGGCGACGCCGGCTTCGCCCTGCGCGACGCCATCAATCAAGGCCTCGTTCCCGGGCCGCGCATCCTCGAGGCGGGGAGAGCCATCACGCCCACGGGCGGGCACGGCGATCACACGCACGGCTACCGGCACGACATCTTCGACATCCCCACGCAGATGCAGGGCGTCGCCGACGGGGTGGACGAGTGCCGGCGCGCCGTCCGCTCGCAGGTGAAGCGCGGCGCGGACGTCATCAAACTCACCGCGACCGGCGGCGTGCTCAGCGCCACCGCGGCGGGCACCGACCGGCAGTTCTTCGAGGATGAGCTCGAGGCCATCGTCGAGACGGCGCACCTGCTGGGCCGCAAGGTCGCCGCTCACGCCCACGGGACCGACGGCGTCAACGCCGCGCTCCGCGCCGGCGTGGACTCGATCGAACACGGGACGTACCTCGACGACGAATCGATACGCCTCTTCCTCGAGACGGGCGCGTTCCTCGTGCCGACGCTGCACGCCGGCGACACCGTGGCGCGGCTCGCGGAGCAGGACGGGTACTTCGTCCCCGCGGTGCGCGCCAAGGCGATGGAGGTCGGCCCCCGCATGCAGGGCATGCTCGCCCGCGCCCACGCCGCCGGCGTGCGCATCGCCTTCGGCACCGACTGCGGCGTGGGGACGCACGGCGACAACGCCCGCGAGTTCCAGCTCATGGTCGACGCGGGGATGTCGCACGTCGAGGCCATCATCGCCGCGACCGTCAACGCCGCGGAACTGCTCGGCCTCTCCGACGAGATCGGCACGATCGAGCCCGGCAAGGCCGCGGACATCATCGCCACGCGCGGCAGCCCGATTGACGAAGTGGCGCAACTGATGGATGTCGCCTTTGTGATGCGCGCGGGCGTCGTTCACAAGAACGAGTGAGCCCGAGCATGCGCTGGACGCAGATCGCACAGCCCCAAACGCTGCTCGCGTTGAGCGACGCCGGCCGCGCCGTCTTCTGGGTGGCGGCGCTGATCGTCCTCGCGCTCGTCGGTGGGGCGGTGCTGATGGTGCTGCGGAGGGCGCTTCTCCATCGAGGGGACGACCCGGCGCACACCCCGGTCCTGACCCTCGCCGACCTCCGGGCGATGCGCGACAAGGGCGAGATCAACGACGCCGAGTACGCGCGGGCGCGCGAGGTGCTCCTGCGCGAGGCCGGCGCGTCGGCGACACCCAAAGCGCCGCGACGGGACGTGGTGGGTGGCGCACCCGGGCTCGACCTGACGGGAGACCCGCTCCCGCCACCCGCGGACCGCGGCAAGAAAAAGGGAACGTCCGAAGAACCGCCCGGGGATCGTCGGAAGGGCTGACCGCCACCCAAACACTGTCAAAAGCGTGTGGATGGCGGACTCGTGTCGAGATTCACGGTCATGACGCCGATACACTGTGCAGGAGCGCTGCGTGGGTCGCACGCGCCCTTATGTGACGCGGCGAGAGCGAGGAACGCATGGCGAAAGATCGGATCGACGGAGGAGACGGCGCCACCACCCCGGGAGGTGGCGGCGATGGCGGCGGCGGTGGATTCCGCGGCCGCAAGGTGACCACATGCTCGTTCTGCGGCAAGACCTCCCGCGAGGTCGGCCCCATGGTCGAGGGCCCGAGCGAGGTCTACATCTGCTCCTCCTGCACCGACCTCTGCCAGAACATCTTCAAGCAGGAAAAGCGGCGCGTCTCGACGGCGCGCCCGGCGCTGGGCGCCATCCCCTCGCCGCGACAGGTCAAGGAGTTCCTCGACCAGTACGTGATCGGGCAGGACCTCGCCAAGAAGTGTCTCTCGGTTGCCGTCCACACGCACTACAAGCGCCTGACGCAGGTCGACAACGAGGCCGCGGGCGTCGAACTCGATAAGTCCAACGTGCTGCTGCTGGGCCCAACGGGCTCCGGCAAGACGCTGCTCGCCAAGACCATGGCCCGCATGCTCAACGTGCCCTTCGCCATCGGCGACGCCACCACCCTCACCGAGGCGGGCTACGTCGGCGAGGACGTCGAGAACCTGCTCCTCAAGCTCCTGCAGGGGGCGGACTACGACCTCGAAGCGGCCCAGCGCGGCATCATCTACATCGATGAGATCGACAAGATCGGCAAGACGTCCAACAACGTCTCGATCACGCGCGACGTCTCCGGCGAGGGCGTGCAGCAGTCGCTCCTGAAGATGCTCGAGGGCACCATCGCCAACGTCCCCCCGCAGGGCGGGCGCAAGCACCCCGAGCAGCAGTACATCCAGATGGACACGACGAACATCCTGTTCATCTGCGGCGGCTCGTTCGTGGGCCTCGAAGAGATCATCCGTCGTCGCATCGGCCAGCGCCGCATCGGCTTCGCCACCGGCCCCGAGCAGTCGACCACCGACGCCGCCAAGCAGACCGAGGAAGTGCTCTCGCAGGTGACTTCGGAGGACATCCTCGAGTTCGGGCTCATCCCCGAGCTGGTGGGGCGTCTCCCCCTCGTCGTGCCCCTGATGCCGCTCACCCGCAGCGCCCTCGTCTCGATCCTGACCGAGCCGCGCAACGCACTCGTGCGGCAGTACCAGCACCTCTTCAGCCTCGAGAACGCCAAGCTCACGTTCACCGACGACGCCCTCCTCGCCATCGCCGACCGGGCCATGGAGCGCAAGACGGGCGCCAGAGCCCTCCGCGCCGTGCTCGAGGAGATCATGATGGACCTGCTCTACGACCTCCCCGACGCCGACAACGAGGGCGCGGAGTACGTCGTGGACGGCGAGGCCATCGGCCGCGGCGGTGTCCGCCTGGCCGACCTGCGGGTGCGCCGGAAGGAATCGGCCTGACCGACACGCCCGGCCCGCCAAAGCGGCGGGGTCCGAACCGCCCCCTCGAAAAAGGGGCGCGAGGCCACGTATCAACATGTTGACTTAGCCCGACGCACAGCTACCGTTGCCCATGCAGGGCGACGCCGGTCACGAGCGAGAGACGAAAAACGGGCAGAAGTGCTGCGCGGCCAGCGCGCTGCGCGAGGATGCGCCGCTCATCCTCCGCTTCTTCATGATCCACAACATGACGATGCGCATCGGCGACCGCCTGACGTCGCCGCACGGCCTCACCAGCGCGCGTTGGATGATCCTCTGCACCATCGGCGAGCGTGAGGAACCACCCACGCTCTCCGAACTCAGCGCCGACGCGATGCTGAGCCTGCAGAACGTGAGCCGCATGGTCACGCTGCTGGAGAAAGAGGGCCACCTCGAGCGTTTCAACAAGCTGGGCGCGGGGCGCGCCGTCTTCGTGCGCCTCACCGACAAGGGCCGCCGGGCGCAGGAGACGCTGCACACCCTGGGCGATCACTTCGACACGCGATTCCTGCACGGCGTGACGCCGAAAGCGCAGGCCGCGCTCGCCCAACAACTCGACCACCTCATCGCCAACCTCGAATCCTTCGAGCACGAACTCGACAGCACGACTACCGCCGCACAGCCCGCGGGGCGACGCCCCGGCGACGCCCGCGCGGCGAAGACGGGGAAACAGAAATGACACGACAGATCCAGCATCTCGCCGCGCTCGTGGCGCTCGTCGCGGCGTGCCCGATCGCGGCCACGGCGCAGCCGGGCTCCGGGGGCGGCCCGCCGCCGGCGCACGTCCGCATCGCGATGACCACGATGGAGCCGGTCGAACAGCACGCCGTGGTGACGGGCAGCGTGCGCGCGTGGCGTGAATCACGCATCGCCGCCCGCGAGGCGGGGCGCGTCTTGGTAATCGACGTGCGCGAGGGCGACCTGATCGAGCAGGGGGGTGTGCTCGCCACCCTCGACGACGCGATCCTGCGCATCGAGCTCGACGCCGCACGGGCTGGCGTCCGCGCCGCCGAGGGCGCCGTGGCCGAGCGGCTAGCCAATCTCAGCAAGGCGGAGCGCGACCTCGACCGCATCACCTCCCTCCGCGCCACGCGCAGCGCATCGCAGAACGAGTACGACGACGCCGCCACCGAGGTGGAGCGCGCCCGCGCCGCCCTCGATCAGGCCCGCGCCCACGCCGAGCGCGATCGCGCCGTCGTGCAACTGCTCGAATCGCGCATCGACGACATGACCATCCACGCGCCCTTCACCGGGCGCGTCGGCGCCCGCCTGATCGACGCCGGCGAGTGGGCCGCGCAGGGCGCGCCCATCGTGCGGCTGGTGGCGACCGAAACGGTGGATGTCTGGCTCGACGTCCCCCAGCAGCACGTCGCGGCGGCGACGCGCGCGGGCGCTGTGATCACCTTCGAATCACCCGCGCTGGGGCGCACGTTCGAGGCGCCCGTCGCTGGTGTGGGGCCCGTCGGCGACGAATCCGCCCGGACGTTCCCCGTCCGTCTCACCCTCGACAGCGACGACGAGGCGCTGCGGCCGAGCATGAACGTCGTCGCCCGCGTTCCCGTCGGGGTGGAGGGCCCGTCGCTGCTGGTGCCGCGCGACGCCCTGCTCCGCGACGACGCCGGCTGGTTCGTCTACACCGCCACGGGCCCCGATGTGGAGAGCATGCTGGCGATCCCCGCCCGTGTCGAGCAGTTATTCACGGTCGGCTCGCGCCGAGTCGCGGTGCGTGTGATCTCTGGCCCGCTCTTCCCCGGGGCGCCGGTGGTGGTGGAGGGCAACGAGCGCATCCTGTTCCCCAGCCAGCCGCTGCGCATCACAAACCCCGCCGACCTCGCGCGCCCCGATGCGCCCGCGGACGGGCCGGGTGAAGCCCGTCGGGGCGGGGGCGCGTAAATGGGGCTGCTCCGCCTGTGCATCGAACGGCCGGTCACCGTCGCGGTGGGCGCGATCATCATCGTGCTGCTTGGGCTGCTGAGCCTCAGCGCCACGCCGGTGCAGCTCACGCCCAACGTCGATCAGACGGTCATCACCGTCACCACCCGCTGGAGCGGCGCCAGCCCCGCCGAGGTGGAGTCGGAGATCGTGCGCCCGCAGGAGGAGAAGCTCCGCGGCGTGACGAATCTCGTCAAAATGTCCTCCGCCAGCCGGCAGGACGAGGGTTCGATCAATCTCGAGTTCGCGGTCGGGACCAGCCGCGAGGCGGCCCTGCGCGAAGTATCGGACAAGCTGCGCGAGGTATCGAGATACCCGGACAACGTCGACGAGCCCGTGGTGACCGCGGGAGACGATCGAAACCGCGACTACATCGCCTGGATCATCGTGCGCAACCCGAACCCAGGGTTCGACGTGCGCGAGATGTACGACTTCTTCGAAGACCGCGTGAAGCCCTTCCTTGAGCGCGCGGACGGCCTGAGCGAGATCCGCGTGCTGGGCGGGCGCGAGCGCGAGGTGCAGGTGCTGGTGGACGCCGAGGCCATGGCCGCGCGCGGCGTGACGTTCGATCAGCTCGCCTCCGCGCTGCGCCGCGAGAACGTGAACGCCTCCGCGGGCCAGCTCGCCGAGGGCAAGCGCGACGTCCGCCTGCGCGTCATCGGTGAGTACGAGAATCTCGAACAGATCCTCGACACCGTCGTCACCGACCGCGCCGCGGTGCCCACGCGGGTGCGCGACATCGCCGAGGCGGTGCTGACGCTCCGCAAGCCGACGAGCGTGGTGCGGTCCAAGGGCGAGACGGCCCTGGCGATGAACGCCCAGCGCGAGCCGGGCTCGAACGTGCTGCGCGTCATGGACGGCCTGAAAGGGCGCATCAACGAGTTGAACGCCCCCGGCGGCATGCTTGAGCAGGAGTCGCGCCGGCTCGGCCTCGAGAACAGCGTGCACCTCGATCAGGTGTACGACCAGACGGTCTACATCAAGAGCTCGCTGGAGTTGGTGCGCAACAACATCTACATCGGCGGCGCGCTGGCCGTGCTGTGCCTGCTCACGTTCCTACGCTCGTGGCGGGCGACGATCATCGTTGGCGTCACGATCCCGGTGTCGATCATCGGCTCGTTCGTGGTGCTGGTGCTCCTGGGGCGAAACATCAACGTCATCAGCCTCGCGGGCATGGCCTTTGCGGTGGGCATGGTCGTCGACAACGCCATCGTGGTGCTCGAGAACATCTACCGGCGCCGGCAGGCGGGCGACGACGCCCCCGTCGCTGCGTACCGCGGCGGCGCGGAGGTGTGGGCCGCGGTGCTCGTCTCCACGCTCACCACGGTCATTGTGTTCGTGCCGGTGCTCACCATCGAGGAGGAGGTCGGCCAGCTCTTCCGAGACATCGCGCTGGCGATCTGCGCCGCGGTGCTGCTCTCGCTCGTCGCCTCCATCACCATCATCCCCGCGGCGACGTCGCGCCTGCTGCGCAAGCCCGTCGGCTCGACGGGGCGGGACGTCTCCGGGCGTTCTCGCCCGCGACGGGCGTGGGAGCGCATGCGCGTCGGCCTCGCCGAACGCGCCTCCGGCGCGCGCGAGTTCTACGGTTCGACGCTGAACAAGACGCTCGGATCGTGGACGATGCGCGCGGGCGTGGTGGCGACGATCTCCATCACGTCCGCCGTCGGCGCCTTCCTGCTGATACCGCCGGCGACGTACCTCCCCGCGGGCAACCGCAACCTCGTCTTCGCGTTCATGATCCCGCCGCCGGGCTACAACCTCGACATGCAGATCGACCTCGGCATGCGCGTCGAAGAGTCGCTGCGCCCGTACTGGGAGGTGCAAGCGGGCACGCCCGAGGCCCGCGCCCTGCCCGCCATCTCCATGCGCGACAACCGCGGCCGGATGCGCGAGGTCACGCCGCCCCCGATCGACAACTTCTTTTTCGTCTCCTTCGGCGGCGGCATGTTCATGGGCGCGATGAGTCAGGAGGAGACGAACGTCGCCCCGCTGGCCAGTCTGCTCTCGCACGCCGCACGCCCGGACGTGCTGCCGGGCGTCTTCAGCGTGCCCTTTCAGGTGCCGCTCTTCAACGTCGGCGGGTTCGGCGCGGGCAACAGCATCGAGCTGGAAGTCTCCGGCGACGATCTCAACGAGGTGCGCGACGCCGCGTCTGCGATCATGGGCGAGGCGTTCGCGCTCGTCGGTGAGGGGGTGTTCCAGTCTGTCCGCCCCGACCCCGGCAACTTCAACATCCCCGCGCAGGAGGTGCAGGTCATCCTCGACCGCGTCCGCGCCAGCGAAGTGGGCATGACGGTCGCCGACGCGGCGCTCGTGGTGCAGGCGCTGGGCGACGGCGCGATCGTGGGCGAGTACACACTCGGCGGCGAGCGCATCGATCTGCGTGTCATGGAGCAACGACAGCGCGACTGGCGGGCCCCGGGCCTCTCGTTCCAGGACATGGCGTCGACGCCCGTCGCCACGCCCTCGGGACGCGTCGTGCCGCTGGGCTCGCTCGCCTCGATGCGCCGGGTCGATTCGCCGCAGCAGATCAACCGCATCGAGTCGCTGCGGAGCGTGACGCTCTCGATCACCACCGCTCCCGGCACGCCGCTCGAGGCCTCGATGGACGTCGTGCGCGACCGCCTCATCGATCCGCTGCGCGAGCAGGGCGCGATCTCGCCCATGGTCCTGACGAACCTCTCCGGCGCCGCGGGCAAGCTCACGCAGGTGCGCGAGACGATGCTGGGCGAGTGGGGTGGCGGCATTCTCGTGTCGCTCATCTCGCTCTTCACGAGCCGACTGTTCCTGGCGCTGCTGTTCGTCTACCTGCTGATGTGCGCCCTCTTCGAGAGCTGGATGTACCCCTTCGTGATCATGGTCAGCGTGCCGCTGGCGCTCATCGGCGGCATCCTCGGCCTGCGCATCGTGCACACATTCGTCCCGACGCAGCAGCTCGACACGCTCACGATGCTGGGGTTCGTCATCCTTGTGGGCATCGTGGTCAACAATTCCGTGCTCATCGTCACGCAAGCGCTGAACTTCATGCGCGGCTTCGGCGAGAACGAATTTGACGACGTCGAGCGCATGCCGCCCCGCAAGGCCATCGTTGAATCCGCCAAGAGCCGCCTGCGCCCGATCATGATGACCACCAGCACCTCGGTGCTGGGCATGTCGCCGCTGGTGCTCCAGCCCGGCGCCGGGTCGGAGCTTTACCGAGGCTTGGGCGCCGTGGTGATCGGCGGGCTCCTCTGCTCCTCGATCTTCACGCTCGTGCTGGCCCCGATGCTCCTGAGCCTCGCGATCGACGGCCGCATCGCCCTGTCGCGCCTCTTCGGCCGCACGTGGGACCCCGGCGAGGTCGTGCGCATCATGGGCAAGCGGGCGGTCCCGGGAGAGCCGGCGACCGGGCCCGTCGTCGCGACGAGCGCCACGAAGCCCGTGACCGAGTCGCTCAACGGCGCCGGCGCATCAGCGCGAAGCGGGGCCGAGCCCCACACGACGGGGAGCGGCCAAAAGGATTAGTCCGGCCTTGTTGCGGTTCGGCTCAGTTGAGATCGGCGCACGCCCACGCGTCGCGTCCGTCGAGGCGCACCGGCGCGAGCAGATGCAGGCGGATGTCGCCGTCGATCAACGGCCGCACCTTGGGCGCGGCGTCGGTGAACAGGTGCAGCTTTGGCGGAGCGTCGTCGCGCAGCGCCGGCAGCCCTTCGCCCTTGCACGCCGCGGCCAGAAGCGATGTGTGGGCGCCGGCCCAGTCGCGCACGCTCAACAGGCACTTGATCGCCCCGCGGGTGCGCCGGTCGACGAGCAGGTGCAGCACGCCTTCGTCGTCGAGGGCGATCTCCACGCCGGGCGCGAGCGGGCAACGCAGGTCGGTCGGCGTGAGGCCGCGCAGGCGCAGGGCGAGCGGGCCGCTGTCGGCGCAGATGCGCGTCGCGGTGGATGCGCGCCGCGGGGCCGGGACGTGCGACGCCGGGGCAGCGGCGTGTGGTTCGGCGTTGCGGGCGCGGACGAACGGCGCGGAGAGATCAGCGCGAGCGTCCGCCTCGGGCGCCGGCGCGGCGGGCATGATCGGTTCCGGGGGCGCCAAGACGCCGAGTCCCTCGCACCCGGCCACATCGCAGACGAGGCGCAGCAACGTGGCCGCGTCGGTCGCGGTCTCGCCCCGGTGCAGCGCAGCGCCCATCACGGGGCTCAGGCGTGCGACGCCCGGCTCGAGCGTGAGCGGCGTTTCGAGGAACGTGGACGCGGCGGTGGAGAGTTTCTCGAACGCCTCCGCGGCCTTCGCCCTGTCGACGCCGGTGAACGCCACGTGGATGCCGACGCTCTCGCCGCGCTCGTCGATGGCGCCGGCGAGCGCCTTGATCGTGCGGTACGCGGCGACGGTCGCGGCCTGATCCGCCCCGGCGAGCAGCGTCACACGCGAGATGCCGCGGCAGTGGGCGAGCAGGGGCTCGTCTGTTTCATCGACGCGCACGATGAGCCGCCGGCAGGTCGCGCACGCGCGGCGTACGGCGAGGGCGAGGTCGCCGGTCGGTTCGTGGCGGGCGCCCGTGGGCAGCCCGAAGACCTGCACCGCGGCGTGCCCGGCGTGGAGACGGATGAAGGCGACGGGTTCGCCGAGTTCGGACGCGACACGGGCCGCGTACTGCGACGCCCACGCCCCGGCCATCGGCGGCATATGCCCGAAGAGCAACGCCTCGACAACCACCGCGGGGTCGTTCGTCGCCGGCGCGGCGGGCGTCTCGGCGGCATCGTCGAGGTGTGGGTGATCGACGGGAGGCGCGGGCGCCGGTCGTGGGACGTCATCGCCCGCGAAATCCTCATCGCTCAAAAAGAGATCGGCCAGCGCGTCATAGTCGTTGGCGTGGTCTCCGCCGATCGACTGGTGCGCGCTGTGGGCCTCCTGCTCACTGCCGAACCGCATCATCATGCTTCGCTCCCGAAGCGGTGGGGGTGGTCTCTCTCGCTCAGGCGTTGGACCCGCCGGGAGCGTGCGTCGGATCGATCATACCCGGCGAAGACGGACGCACGATCACCACGCTGTTGCGTTGACCGAAGGGGTTGGTCTCGGTGTCCGGGTTCCGTTCATCCGTGAGCCATTTCCCATCCACCACCAGGCGGTAATGCGTCTTGCCGGGCGGCAGGGCGACGGTCGTCTCGTGGCATCGGCTGGCCTCGTTCCACCGCAGCGGGTGCGTGTCCGGGGACCAGCCGTTGAAATCGCCCGCGACGCACACGCGGCTGTGGGCGGGGGCGTCGCACACGAACCGCACGCTGCGCAGTTCGCTCGCCCGTTCGTTGCTGATCGGCGGGGAGGCGGGCGCGGGGGACACGGGTTTGGGCTCGTCGAGGATATCCGGCGCCGGCGTCACATTCGGATCAGAGGCGAGACGCGTCTGCAGCGTCTCGCTCTTGTGCACCAGTTGGCGCACTCTCGCTGCGAGTTCCGCCGCGCGGCTGAGGACCGGGTCAGCCGCGTCGGCGGGTGCGGGGCGTTCGTTGAGGCCGGTGTGCGCGGCGGCGGCGCCCGCGTCCGTTGACGGCGAGTTTTCGTCGTCGGTCTGCGGATCTGCTTCACCCATGGGCGTCTCGAACACCGCGATGCCGGCGTGCTCCGGCGCTGCGCGGCGTGCGGGCGGGTTGGCGGTGATCCACGTGCCCAGGCGTGCGTAGTCCTGCGCGCCGGTGGACATCGGCGCGTACTCAATCACAGGCTGGCCGAGCGACGTGGCCTCGCGCAGTTTCTGATCGAGCCGGATGACAACGGGCGCCATCGACTCGGGGAACTGTGCGCCGATCTCGTTGAGGATCGACGCCGCGAGCGGGTGCGAGGCGTCGTGCATTGTCGCGAGCAGGCGGTAGGGGGTGGCGCCGCCGAGCCGACGCGCGAGCATGCGGATGGTGTTGACCTGCTTCGATGCGCCCTTCATCGCGAAGTAGCTTGTCTCGACGGGGATGAGCGCCTCGGTCGCGGCCCGGAGAGCGTTGTACGTGAGCAGTCCGATGGAGGGCGGGCAGTCGATCACGACCCATTCGTAGCGCGACGCGTCCGGCTGGTCCGAGGGCCCCGCGGCGAGGCGACGGATGACGCTCTGGAGACGCTGGTCGCGGTCTTCCACCGCGGCGAGCCCGCCGCGTGCGGCCTCGAGGCCCGCGAGACGCATCGTGCTCGGCAGCAGATCGAGCCCCTTGGTGATGCGCCAGAGCAGGCGCGTCGCGTCCAGCGGCGCATCAGGGTCGGAGAGCAACGCGTCCCCGACGTGCTGGTCGATGCGGTGCTCGGGGATGGCCAGACCCGCGGCGCAGTGGCTCTGCGGGTCGAGGTCAACGAGGAGGGTCGGGTGGTCGAGGCGGGCGAGCACCGACGCGAGGTTGATCGCGGTGGTGGTCTTGCCGCAGCCGCCCTTTTGGTTGAGTATCGCGACGACTCGCACGTAGGGCCTCATCGTGGAGGGGGTGAGGTCGCGCGTACGCCGCCCGCTGCGGCGAACGCCCGTGTCGGTGTTCAGTCGACTTATCGGGCGACGCGACTTCTGCGCTTCACAATGCGTCGTGGACGGGGGGCCGGGCTGGTCCACGGGTAGTGGATGACCGGCGACAAAGACCCCCCTGAAAACGGGTAATCAGGTGGCCCGCATGGCGTTGACGCCCGCCGCGACGGCGTCGCGGTCGGGGTCCACGATGACCCGGGCGCGGCCCAGCGCCGTGGGCACAATGACCCGCAATTTGCCCGAGGCGACCTTCTTGTCGTGCCCCATCGCCTCGACGACGCGCTCGGTGGAGGGCAGGTCGCGCACGCTCGTGGGCAGCCCCGCGCGCCGGAGCGCCTCGAGCAGGGCGGGCAGGACGTCGGCGTCGGTCAGCCCCAGCGCCTCGCCGCAGGCGCACGCCCCGACGAGGCCGAGGGCCACCGCCTCGCCGTGCTGCAGCGGCGTGTGTTCGGGGCGGCCGTCGGGGGAGAGTTGCGGCATGGTCTCGATGGCGTGGGCGAACGTGTGGCCGAGGTTGAGCAGCATGCGGCTGCTCGCGCCGTTGCTCTGGCCGTCGGATTCTTCTCGCTCATCCTGAGCGACGACGTGCGCCTTGATGCGCACGTTGCGGGAGATGAGTTCCTGCAACGTCGCGGCGTCGCGGTGCAGCGCCCCCGCGGCGTGCTGGGTCGTCCACGCCAGCAGGTCCGGGTCGCCCGCGTCGGCGCTGAGCAGGCCGTGCTTGACGCACTCGGCCAGGCCGGCTCGGAGCTGCCGGTCGGGGAGCGTGTCGAGCGCGCGGGTGTCGGCGAGGACGAGCGAGGGCTGCCAGATCGCGCCGGCCATGTTCTTGCGAAGTCCCGATTCGGTGCGCAGGTTGACGCCGGTCTTCCCGCCCACGCTCGCGTCCACCATGGAGAGCAGCGTCGTGGGGCAGTGGATCACCGGCACGCCGCGCCGGTAGACGGCCGCGACGAACCCCGCGATGTCGCCCGTCACACCGCCGCCGAGCGAGATCACCGGGTCGTTCCGCTCGTGGCGCGACTCGACGAGGTCTTCGAGGATGCGCCCCGCCGCGTCGAGCGTCTTTTCTGTCTCCACGGCGCGCACGCCCGCGGAGGACACGACGAAGTTGTGATGCGCGAGGGCGCGGGTGGCGTCGACGAGCATCTCCTGCGGCAGGCCCTCGTCGAACACCACGAAGACGCGACGCGGGCTCATCCGCTCGGCGAGGATTTCGCCCAGGCGCACGAGCAGACGGGGCCCGACGAGCACCTCGTAGGGCCGATCGGCGAGGGGCACCGGGATGGAGACAGCGTCGTCGAGTCGCATGGGTGTCTGGGGGAGCATCGGTCAGGCATGTACGCCGCTCCAGCGGGAGGGTTCACTCCCATTCGATCGTTGCGGGCGGTTTGCTGGAGATGTCGTACACCACCCTGTTCACCCCCCGGACCTCGTTGATGATCCGGTTGGAGATCGTGGCCAGGATGTCGTAGGGGATGCGCGACCAGTCGGCGGTCATGAAGTCCTGCGTCTCGACGGCGCGCACCGCGACGACGTTCTCGTACGTCCGCCCGTCGCCCATCACGCCCACGCTCTGCACCGGCAGCAGCACGGCGAAGACCTGGCTCGTCGAGCGGTACAGGTTGGCGCTGACGATCTCTTCGAGCAGGATCTCGTCGCAATCGCGCAGGACCTCCAGCTTCTCACGCGTGACCTCGCCCAGCACGCGCACCGCGAGCCCGGGCCCGGGGAAGGGGTGGCGCCAGATGAACTGGTCGGGCAGGCCCAGCACCTCGCCGAGCTTGCGCACCTCGTCCTTGAACAGGTCGCGCAGCGGCTCGACGAGCTCGAACCCGAGGTCCGCCGGCAGCCCGCCGACGTTGTGGTGGAGCTTGATGTTCGCCGACGCCCCCGAGTGCCCGTGCCCGGATTCGATCACGTCCGGGTAGAGCGTGCCCTGCGCCAGGAACCGGAACGAGCCGGCGCCCTCGACGGTGCGCGGCGTGAGGGTGAGCGCCGCGTTCTTAAAGACATCCACGAAACGCGCGCCGATGCGCGTGCGTTTGGTCTGCGGCTCCGACACCCCGACAAGATCGTCGAGGAAGGCGTCCGAGGCGTCCACGACGTGCAGGTCGATGTCGAAGTGATCACGGAAGGTCGTCTCGACGAGGCCGCGTTCGCTCTTGCGCAGCAGGCCGTTGTCGACGAACACGCACGACAACTGGTCGCCGATCGCCCGGTGCAGTAGGGCGGCGCAGACGGAGGAATCCACCCCGCCCGAGAGCCCGCAGATGACACGGTCGCGCCCGACCTGCTCGCGCACGCGCTCCACCGCGGTGTCGACGAAATCCGCCATGCGCCACGACCCGGTGCAGCCGCAGACCTCGTAGAGAAAGTTGCGCAGGATGTCGACGCCGTGGGGCGTGTGCGTCACCTCGGGGTGGAACTGCACGCCGAAGATGGGCTTCTCCCGGTGGCGCACCGCGGCGTGGGGGCAGGCGACGGTGCGGGCGAGCGTCATGAACTCCTCGTGGATGTCGCCGATCTGGTCGCCGTGGCTCATCCACACGGTGGTGCGCTGCGGGATGGCGGCGAAGAGGCCTTTCCCGTTCGCCTGCTCGTCTTCGATGAGCAGGCTGGCGCGACCGAACTCGCGCGACTTGCCAGGGCGGATGTCCGACCCCATGGCCTTGCAGATCAGCTGCATCCCGTAGCAGATGCCCAGCACGGGCACGCCGAGCTCGAAGATGGCCGGATCGCACTGCGGGGCGCCCTCGCCGTACACGCTCGCGGGCCCGCCGGAGAGCACGACGCCCTTGGGGTTCATCGCGAGGAGCTCCTCCGCGGTGATGCTCGGCGCCACGAGCACGCTGAAGGCGCCCGCTTCGCGCACGCGTCGCGCGATGAGCTGCGCGGTCTGCGAGCCGAAATCGAGGATCGGCACGATCTCGTCGTGGGGGTAGGCGCGGGAGGCGTCGTTCATAGGGGGGATAGGATACCCCTCCGCCTGCCCGTTTGCGTTGGCGTGGGGGCCGCTTACTATCTTCGCCCATGGCCGCCCGTCCGACGTCGCCGCTGCTTCTCGGGGTGTGCTTGGCGTGCGCGCTGCTCGCCGGCTGCGCGCTGCCCGAGCAGGAGGCCGGGTTCGAGTCCTCCGACCCGCAGGCCCGTCTGCTGGCCCTGCAGAGAGCCGCCGCGAGCGGCGACACGAGCCGCATCCCCGAAATCATCGGCATGCTCGAGAGCGACGATCCCGGCATCCGGATGCTGGCCAACGCCACGCTCGAGCGGATGACGGGCGAATCGGCCGGCTACGATCACGCCGCCCGCGAGCACGAACGCCGCGCGGCGATCGACCGTTGGGAGGCCTGGTGGCGATCCAACGAGGGCGACCCGGCGCCGGCACGGACGATGAGCGGCACGCGCCCGTGAAGGCGCGTGAGATCAGGGAGGACGACGCACAGGCCATGAACGACGCACCGAACGACGCGCCGGTCATCCTCACCATCCGCAGCGACGCTCGGTACCTGTGCCTCGCGCGGGCGCTGGTCGGCGCGTTTGCGCGTCAGGCCGGGTTCGATGAACGCTGCGCCGGGCAGGTCGCGCTGGCGATCGATGAGGCGCTGTGCAACGTCATGCGCCACGGCTACGAGGGTAAGTCGGATCAGCCCATCTGGATGCGCCTCGCGACCATCGAGGAACAAGATCGGACGGTCGGCATGCGGATCGTCATCGAAGATGAGGCGCGGCAGGTCGAGCCGGCGAAGATCCGTAGCCGCGACCTGGCCGACATCCGCCCCGGCGGCCTCGGCGTGCACATTATCCGAGAGATCATGGACGATGTGCTCTACGAGCCACGCGCCGATCGTGGTATGCGCCTCACCCTCACCCGGCGATTGCCCAGCGAGGGCGGACGCGACCTCCCGGTGAGGAACCTCGAATCGTCCTGAAACACGCGTCCACGGCTGGCCGAGGCGGCCAAGGGCGCCGATGCCCCGAGCGCGAGCGAACACGTTCTCCGGTAGACTGTGAGACAACGATGAATGAGCGGGATTCCATCGAGGTCAGCACCGAACAACGCGGCGACGCGTTGATCGTGACGCCAACGGGCGACATCGATCTGCACAGGTCGCCCGCGTTCCGCGCAAGGCTCAAGGATTTCGCCTCGTCGAAGCCGAAGCGGCTCGTCGTCGATCTTTCCCGCGTCCCCTACATGGACAGTTCGGGTGTGGCGACACTCGTCGAGGCGATGCAGATCGCGCGTCGGCAGTCCACCGAACTGGTGCTGTGCGGCCTGCAGGACAAGGTCCGTTCAATCTTCGAGATCGCGCGTCTCGACATGGTCTTCAAGATCGTGCCCGACGCGGACACCGCCTCCAAAGCGTAAACTCGACCCGCAATGGCCGACGCCGCCCAACGACGCATCCCGCAGTTCTCGGCGTTCCTCGGCGCGACGGGGGCACGCATCCGGCGCACGCTCGCGCACATCGGCAATATCTGGTTCCTGCTGCTCACCTCCACGCACTGGCTCTGGCGGGCGTTGACGAACAAGCGCATCCGCCTCGGACGGTCCGCGATCGTCACCCAGATGGTCCGCGTGGGCGTCGGGTCGATCGTCATCGTGGGGCTGGTCGCGGGCGCGGTCGGGTTCATCCTCGGCCTGCAGATGGCGCCCCCGCTCGACGACCTCGGGCAGGTGCGGCTGGTGCCCAACATCATCGCCGTCGCCGTGCTGCGCGAGTTGGGCCCGCTGATCTCCGCCATCGTCCTCACCGGGTTCGCGGGGGCGGCCATCGCCGCGGAGATCGGCACCATGGTCGTTGGCGAAGAGATCGAGGCTCTCGAAGCGCACGCCCTCAACCCGGTGCGCTTCTTGGTCGTGCCGCGTCTGATCGCCACGACGATCAGCCTCACGCTCATCGCGATCATCGCCAACGTGGTGGCGCTGGCCGCGGGCACGGTCATGGGCGTCACGGTGCTGGACATCCCGCTGAGCGTGTACCTCGAGAACACGATCGATCAGGTGGGCCTGCGCGATTTTCTTACGGGGATCTTCAAGGCCGCCGTCTTCGGGCTGCTCATCGGGCTCATCGCGTGCGAGAACGGCCTGAAGGTGACCGGCGGCGCCGCGGGCGTCGGCCGCGCCACCACCAGCACGGTGGTCGAGTCGATCATGGCCATCATCGTCGCCGATCTGGTCTTCACCGCGGTGTTCTACACCATCGGGTGGACCTGAATCCGAGCGATCATCGCCGGTAGGTCAGCGGCTGCTCGATCAGCGCGTAGAGCTCGCGCAGCACGGTCATTCCCGCGAACCCCAGCGCGGTCAGCCCGCCGAGCACGATCGCCTGCCGCGTGTAGCCCTGCCCCAGCAGCCACGCCGTGCCGTAGAGCGAGAGCCACAACGCTCCGTACCGCGTGATCTTCTCCGCCGCCCGCGCCCCGCTGCCCGACCGGCGCGACTTCCGCCACGCCAGCGCGACGAACCCCACGGCCAGCAACGCCGGCCCGATCGCCGCCGTCGGGCGCACGAACTCCGGCCACAGCGTGCCGGCGCGCGCCCAGCCCACGTAGAGCAGCACGCACGACCAGAACGCCCAGCCCAGCGTCGCGGCCACGATCGCCTGCGGCGAGAGCGCCGGGCGGCGCTGCCCGAGCCGATGCGTCACCGCGCCGACCAGCAGCGCGTGCGTCATCACCAGCCACACCGGCCACACGAACGTCAGTTCGACGTTGGGGATCATCATGTGCGCGCCGTAGATCAACGACAGCGCAACGAGCCCCACCGAGGGCACGAACTTCGCGGCGCCGTGATAGAACAGCGCCGCGCCCGCCGTCAGCACGCACATGAACACCGCGGGCGTGCCCAGCGCAGCCGCCCCGAGGATGGCGACCATCAACGACACGATCACCAGGCCGACGGCGGCGTCCATGTTCAGACTCCCCGAAGGAAGCGGGCGCAGCGGGTGCAGCACCCGGTCGCGTCGGACGTCGAGCATGTCGTTCAGGGCCGCGGCGAAGGCGAAGAGGCCCACCGCCGTCACGGCCCCGGCCGCCAGCAGGGCCGATGTGGGGGTGGTGTCGGTGACGATGTCCCCCCCCTCGAACTCGCCCGAGGCGCGTGTCCAGAGGATCACGAACCAGATATTCGCGACGGCCGCGAACGCCGTGGTGACCCGCGTCAGGTGCAGGATCGGGGCGATGCTGACGAAGAGGGCGCGCACGCGCGCATCCTACCGCCGTTGGCGCCGCATGGAGGTTGGCCGGGGGCGCGGCGTTGCCCTACCATCCCCGCCCATGAACCCCCGACCCGACCGGCGCGAGCCCGAGGTCGACGCCTCCTCGGTGCGCGTCGCGATCGTCGTCAGCCGCTACAACTCGTGGATCACCGACCGGCTGCTGCAGGGCGCCGTGGAGGAGTATTCGCGCCTGGGCGGCCCCGCTGCGCCGGTGATGGTGCACGCGCCGGGGGCGTTCGAACTGCCCGTGATCGCGCACGCGCTGGCCGCGACCGGCCGCTACGACGCCGTCGTGGCCCTCGGCTGCGTCATCCGCGGCGAGACCTCGCACGACCGCCACATCGCTCAGGCCGTCTCGGGCGGCATCCTGCAGGCGAGCATCGCCACCGGCGTGCCCATCGCCTTCGGCGTGCTTACCGTCGAGACAGAGGAGCAGGCCGAGGCACGGGCCGGCGGCAAAGAGGGCAACAAGGGCGCCGAGGCCATGCGGGCCGCGGTCGAGACCGCGCAGACGCTCCGCGTCGTACAGAAATTATCCTGAATCACGCCGGGGCCCCCTCGGGCGATCTTCATCGAATACGCATGGCCACACCACAGCACATCCGAAGACGCGCGCTGCAGGCGCTCTACCAACTCGACGCCCGCGGCGAGGCGGACGCCGACGCCATCCTCCACGCCATCAGCGAGGAAACGGACCTCTCCCCGCGCGACTGCGACAAGGCGATGGACCTCGCCCTCGGCGCGTTCCGCGAGCGCCTCCGCGCCGACGAGGAGATCAACGTGCTCGCCCCCGACTGGCCCTCGCACCGCCAGCCGGTGATCGACCGCTCCATCCTCCGCCTCGCCCACTACGAGATGGTGAGCGGGCGTTCGCCTCCCAAGGCGGTGGTGAACGAGTGCGTCGAACTCGCCAAGGAGTTCAGCACCGAGCGCTCCCCCGCGTTCATCAACGGCGTGCTGGACAAGATCCTCAAGCGCGTGCTGGCGCAGGCGAGCCCGGCCACCGAGACCCCCGCCGAGTAACCCCCGCCGCGCACAGGAGCACGTGCTTTTTCGATGGGCCTGTTCAAGTCCACCTTCTCGAAGATCCGCCAGGGCCTGACGGCCACGCGCGAGACGCTGCTCGGCGGCGTCGTCGACATGCTGCGCGGGCGCACGCTCAACGACGAGTTGATCGACGAGATCGAGGCCCGCCTCATCCGCGCCGACGTCGGGCTCACCCCGACGCGTCGCCTGATCGACGGCCTGCGCGCCGACTACAAAGCCGGAAAGATCAGCCGGGGCGAGGACGTGCTCGAGTACCTCAAGCGCGAACTCAAGGCGCTGTGGCCCGAGGAGGACCGGCGTCTCCGCTTCGCGCCGCCCGCAGAGGGCGGCCCCCACACACCAACCGTCATCCTTGTCGCCGGCGTGAACGGCGCGGGCAAGACCACCAGCATCGCCAAGCTCGCCAAGGCCCTGCGCGACGAGGGCAACACCGTCCTCCTCGGCGCGTGCGACACCTTCCGCGCCGGCGCCGTGCGGCAACTCGAGATCTGGGCCGAGCGGCTGGGCGTCGACGTCGTGCGCGGCAAGCAGGGGGGCGACCCCGGCGCCGTCGCCTTCGACGCCTGCGACGCCGCCGTGGCCCGCAAGATCGACGTGCTGATCCTCGACACCGCCGGGCGCCTGCACACGCAGGACCCGCTGATGCGCCAACTCGTGAAGATCCGCGACGTGACGGCCCGCCGCATCCCCGGGGCGCCGCACGAGGTCATCCTCGTGCTCGACGCCACCGCCGGGCAGAACGCCATCCGCCAGGCGCAGGAGTTCTCCGGGGCCATCGGCGTCACCGGCGTCTTCCTCACGAAACTCGACGGCACCGCCCGCGGCGGCGTGGTCATCGGTGTGCGCGAGGCGCTGGGCGTCCCCGTGAAGTTCATCGGCGTGGGCGAGACCCTCGACGACATCCAGCCCTTCGAGCCGGACGCGTTCGTCGAAGCCATGTTCGCGACGGAGTGAGCGCTCCGCGGAGCCGGGTCGCGGCGCCGGATGCTCCGCGTCGGCTCCACGGGAAGTACGCCCGACAGGAATCGAACCTGTAACCTTCGGCTTCGGAGGCCGACGCTCTATCCAATTGAGCTACGGGCGCAGCGTGCGCCGTGTGGCGCTGCGCATCTGATGGTGCGCACCGCCAATGGTACGATCCCCGCCCAGACGTGGCAACGACGCCCGCGTCGACGATCCGACCCATCCACCCTCACCATCGCGAAACGTCGATCCTCGCCGGCGCCGGCGGGTTCGGCGTTCTTCGCCCCGGAAGGCCCGCCCGCCGAATGCCGCACGCCGGTCCCGTTGTCGATCCATCGCGCGTCTCCGCGCGCACGCCGCTGTGGTCGGTGCTGGTCCTGACGTGGCTGTGCAGCCTCACCTCGGGCACGGTGGTGAACGGCGTCTACTTCGTCGCCAAGTCGGCGTACGGCTTCGGCGCGGTCGACAACCTGCTGCTGGGCCTGGCGCTGGGGGCCGCGTACATCCCCGGCGCCCTGCTGATCGGCCCGGCGCTGCGTCGGCTGGCGCGGCGTGTGCCGTGGCTCACCACGCGCGATGTGCTGCTGGCGATGGTGGTGGTGATGGGGGCGGTGGGCGCCGTGCCGGTGCTCATGCGCGGCAGCGCGTGGGTGATCTGGCCGGTGGTCGCGGTGCTCAGCGCCATGTACGGGGCGCAGTGGCCGATTGTGGAGTCGTACCTCAGCGGCGGGCGCCGCGGAGACACGCTCCGCCGGGCCGTGGGGTCGTTCAACATCTGCTGGGCGAGCGCGATCGTGGCGGCGTCACTGCTGATGGCGCCCCTGATCGAGAAGCACCCGCTGGAGATCCTGCTCATCACCGGCGTGGTGCAGGCGGGCAGCGCGATTTTCCTGCGGTGGTTCGCCCCGTACCCGGCACGGCACGTGGAGGAGTCGCACCCGCACCCGCCCGTGTACGAGCGTTTGCTGGCCGTCTTCCGCTGGCTGCTGCCGGCGAGCTACGTGCTGCTCTACTGCCTCGCGCCCATGCTGCCCGACATCACGGCCGGGCTGGGCGTCCATCTGAGTTGGGCGACCCTTCTGGCGGGCACGTGGGCGCTGAGCCGCGTGGGCGCCTTCACCCTCTTCTCTTACTGGGGGGGCTGGCACGGGCGATGGCGGACGCCGATCTGGACGACCGCGGCCCTTCTCGTCGGTTTCGGCCTGTGCGTGACGGCCTCCACCGTGCCGGCGCTCATCGGGGGCCTGGCGCTCTTCGGGGTCGGGCTTGGGGGAATCTACTCCGCCGCCCTCTACTACGCGATGGAGGTCGGGGCCGCCGAGGTGGACGCCGGGGGCGTGCACGAGGCCCTGATCGGGGTCGGGTACTCCGTGGGCCCACTGCTGGGCCTATCGGGCATTGGCGTGGCCCGGGCGTTCTCCGGAGAGAGCGTGACCAGCCAAGGGGCCACGCTGGCCCTCGCCTGTGCCTTGGTGGGGTTGGCGGTGGTTGTCGCGTGGCGGGCGGCCCGGCGCGTGGACGCCTGAGCACGGAAAAAAACAACCCCAGACCTGCATCGCTGCAAGCCTGGGGCGTTGAGTAAGAGGGAAGCCAAGGTTATTCGTCAATCCCCGTGCGACGAGCGCACAATTGGCCCGGGCCGGGACGCAGCGAACGCGCCGCGGCGACGGAGACGACGTTGTCGGGAGAGTTGCGCGGCCCCCAGACGGTGGCGCAACGTAGACGTGTACTCCCAAGGTGAGAGAATACGTCACGATACCCCCCAGAGCAAGTAAAATCCCGTTCGTAACTCGTCATTCGGACGGTTTTTACGGCCCCACCCCACGTTTACCCCTCCGGGTCGCGGTAGAGGTCCAGATAAAATTCGTGGTGCTGCTTTCCCCCGACATCCCGCGTGCGTGTCAGGTAGAAGCCGTGTTTCTGGAAGAGGGCGATCGCCTGCTCCCGCTCCATGCGCGTGTCCAGCTTGATCTTCAGGTAGCCGCGGTCGCGGCAGAAGGCGAGAGCCGTCTCCATGAGCCGGGAGCCGAGCCCGTTGCCGCGGTGGCCGGGGTCGACCCGAAGCCGGCGGATCTCGGCCAGATGCCCGCCGGTGTGCCGCACCCCGATCATGCCCACGATCCGAGGGAGTTCGGCCTCCGTCCCCGGCGATTCGGCGACCCACAGGGCTGAGCCGCCGTCCTCGGCGAGGTAGGAGCGGTTGATGTCGCGGATGTCCGAATCGGGGTCGTCCTCGGGCGTCTGCCCCGAGAGGCGCCCGTTCTCGTACAGGTCGATCACCACCGGCTGATCGAGGTCAAAAGCGGTGCGGATGGTGTACGCGCGATCGGGTTGCCGGGTGGAGTGCTCGGTCATGCGGCGTCCTGCCTACGACGCCCATTCTACATACCCGGCGGCGATATTCAGCGGTTTGTGCGCACTCACTCGCTCGCGAAGGGCGATTCCCCGGCCACGATCGGCCCCCGCGAGCCGGAACGCACCAAAGCCTGCATGAACCGCTCGAATTCCGCCTCGATCGCTTCGAGGTCGTCGAAGTAGGCCACGAAGACCGCGGCGCCGCGTCGGGAGGCCAGGGCCGTCATTCCCGGGTTGGTCCCGTAGCGGTTGACGAGCACGTTCCGCATCCGACCCTGTGAGGCGTCGATGAGCAGGTTGCGCAGCGTCTCACGATGGCGCCCGCCCGCGCCCTCGTGCAGGAAGTGGACGAGCGCCCACACCTGCGCGTAGTACGTGAGCGCGCCGTCGCCGACGTGATCGAGCAGATCCTGCGGGGCGGAGTCGAGCAGGGTGCGCAGGGGCTGCAGCTCGTCGCGGGCCGCGGCGGCGCGGAGCTGATCGAACCGCTCCACGTTGGCCCAGGGGAGGAAGACGGGCGTCGATCCCGCCCACTTGTGCCCCTCCATGTACGACGCGATGCCCTCCTCGAGATACACCGGCAAGGGGTCTCGGAAGGTGCGCTGCGTGTACTGGTGCCAGCCCTCGTGGGCGGCGATCGCCATGGTGTCGAAGAGGCCGATGTCGTAGAGCACGGCGCGACCGTTGGTGGCGAACCCGCCGCGACCGATGCGCAGGAACCGCGGCGCATCGCGCCCCATGAGCTGCGTGGTGAGGCGTGTCCACTGGGAGCGGTTGTCCATGAGGAAGGTGTCGAGCCGGATCGGCGGCGGGGGCAGGGGGCCCAGCGCGTTGCGGTAATGATCGAGCGCAGCCTCGAGAAACCCCGGCAGACGGTTGACCAGCACGGCGTTCGTCTCGGTGGTGTAGATGCGGTAGTGGCGCGTGCGGATGATCTGCCCCTCGGCGCCGCCGAACGTCCACGGCTCGACGGACTCGACCACGTTCGCCCCGCCGGTGCGCACCGGTGTGGTTGCTTCGCCCGTCGCGACCTCGCCGCCTAGCTCCGCTCGCTCCGCACGAGAACCGCCGCACGCGCCCAGCAGGAGCAGCGCAACCAGCGACAGCCCCGCGCCGACGGCGCCCAGCGCCCTCACGACAGCCGCTCCAGCGCGCCCCGCGTCGCGTCCCGTTCCTTGACGGCGCTCTCGAGCTGATCTCTCGTCTGCTGCACAAGGTTGGGGGGCGCGCGGTTGGCGTAGCCGGGGTTGTTGAGGCGAGACTCGAGGGCGCCGATGGATTTGTCGAGGTCGGCCATCTTCTTCTCGAGGCGCTCGCGCTCGGCGCCGGTGTCGAGGGCGTCCGTCAGATTGCTCAGGGCGTGCTCGCGTCCCTCGAAGGCGAGGGCGGTGGCCGCGACGCCGGCGCCGGGGAGCGTGCCCTCGATCGTCTCGAGCCCCGCGAGCGTCTCGACGAGGATGCGCTCGCGCTGCGCGAGCGCGAGCAGGTCAGGGGCGCCGGCGCCGTCGAGGTGCAGCGTGATGCGCCGCTTCGGGGGCACGTTCTGCAGCGATCGCGCCTCGCGGACGACGCCGATGAGGTCGCGCAGACGGTCGAACTCGCGCTCGGCGTGCTCGTCGCGCAGCGACTCGTCGGCCTGCGGCCACGGCGCGAGGCAGAGCATGTCGCTCTCGGGCAGGTGCAGGCCGCGCACGGCGGGCGCCAGGAGCGTGCGCAACCGCTCGTGGATCGCTTCGGTGATGAAGGGCGCGATGGGGTGGAGCAGCCGGAGGATCGCGTCCAGCGACGCCCGCAGCACGGCCCGCTGCGCGGCGGACTCGCGCACCGTCGGCTTGATCGCTTCGAGGTGCCAGTCGCAGAAATCGCGCCACAGCAGGTCGTAGACGGTCTGGGCGTAGACGCTGAACTCGTAGTTCCGCAGCGCGCTATCGATGGTCTCGGCGCTGGCCCGGAGCCGGGAGAGCATCCAGCGGTCGGCGAGCGCGGCGGACGCGTCCGCATCGGCGCCGGTTTCCTCGGACGGGGCAGCCTCGAGGATCGAGATCGCGAACCGCGAGGCGTTCCAGAGCTTGTTGCAGAAGTTGCGCCCGAGGTCGAACTTGGGCGAGGAGTTCTTGCCGGTGGTGGGGTCGAGCTCCACCGGCATGCGCACGTCCTGCGTCTGCGTGGTCATGTGGCAGAGGGTGAAGCGCATGGCGTCGGCGCCGTGGGACTCGATGATGTCCAGCGGGTCCACGCCGTTGCCGAGCGACTTGGACATCTTGCGTCCTTCGCCGTCCTGGATCATGGCGTGGATGAAGACGTCGCGGAACGGGACCGGCCCGGGCTGGAAGGAGGCCTCATCGCCGCGCCCGAGCAGGTAGCGGTTGAACATGACCATGCGCGAGACCCACAGCGTGATGATCTCGCGCGCGGTGCAGAGGACGTCGGTGGGGTTGAAGGCGCTGAGCAGCCCGCGCGTGTCGACGGATTGCTCGGGGTCGGGCCACCCGAGCGTGGAGAGCGGCCAGAGCGCGGAGGAGAACCATGTGTCGAGGACGTCGGGGTCTTGGGTGAAGCCCGCTGATTCGAGGAAATCTATGACTTCGCGATCAGAAGTGTCGCGGACGGCGATGGCGTAGAACTGGCTTGGATCCTCACCTAGTTCAGACGGGAGATGTGCGGCCTCTCGGTACGAGGCGCTATCCAAGGAATTAGCGGCAATCCGGGAATGGCGTGGGTCTGTGCCGCGGAATGCGTCGAGCTTCGTAAGAAACTCTTCTACTGGGAGTTTGATGAAGTTGATCGATTCGATGCTCCAGACCGGTATCCGGTGCCCCCACCACAACTGCCTCGAGATGCACCAGTCCCGGATGTTGTCGTGCCAGTTCGTGTATGACTTCGCGTACCGCTCGGGCGTGAACCGCAGCGCCCCGTCGCCGGCGTCCGATTCACAGTCGGCCCTACCAAGGCTAGTGGGACGGGCGTCCCGCCCGTCTCCTACTCCCTCTCTGCCTTTCTCACACTCCCGATCCGGCGAGCATGTGAACGGGTAGTCCCCCGGCTTCTCGCACAGGCGAGCCTTCACCGGGTTGTTCAGCATGTAGTTCCACTTTTCGACGAACTCGTCGGCGTCGCGCAGCAGGCGATCGAAATACTCTGTCTGCCAGAGAGGACCCGATTCGCCACGTAGTTTCTGGATTTCGTGCGCGCTGAAGCTCTTGACGCTGTGGATGATCTCCTGCAGCGACCACCACTCGCCGGGCGATCGCTCCACAGGTGAGAGGATCATGTGGACGTGGTCCGGCATGACGGTGATCAGGTGGATGCGGGCGCGGTCGCCGTGCCAGTGAGCGCAGGCGTCCATGACGGTGCGCCGCTCGGCGTCCGTGAGCGTGCTTGTAGCGAGCCGGAAGGTGACGAAGTAGGCGCTGCCGCCCTTCTGCCAGTGGGGGAGGTTGCGCCGATGGATGGTGAGGGCGTCGGGGATGCCCTTGGATGTAGGAGTGGGGGAGGAAGAGGGAGATTGGGAGGACACGGGCGGGACGCCCGTGCCACTAGGGGGAGTAGGTTTTGAGAACACGGGCGGGACGCCCGTGCCTCTTGGGGGAGTAGGTTTGGAGGACACGGGCGGGACGCCCGTGCCACTAGGTGGGGTAGGGGGAAGGGGAGAAGACAGCGCCCGCTGCGCGGAACCCACGAGGCGGTCGTCCGTCACCTTCACGTACCACTGGTCGCTCAGGTAGGGCTCGATCGCGGCGTGGCTGCGGTAGGAGTGACCGACGCTGTGTCGGTAGGGCTTCTTGTCCTCCAGCAGGCCCCGCGCCTCGAACTCCTTCACCACCAGTTTGCGCGCATCTTCGCGGCTCTTGCCCACGAAGACGTGGGCGCCATTGACGTCCTCCGGAGGCCAGCCGTGCTGGTCGGAGATCGAGGCGTCCGGCGCCATGACGTTGATCACGTCCAGATCGTGGCGGCGCCCGATCTCGTAGTCGTTCACGTCGTGCGCCGGGGTCACCTTGAGGAAGCCCGTCGCGTACTGGGCCTTGGGGTCCTTCGCCGCGGCCTCGGGGTCCGCCTGCATGTGCGCCGGGAGCACGACATAGTCGTCCTCAACGATGCGGATGGGGCGCTTCACGAGTGGCAACTGCACCCATAGGCCGCGCAGCGAGGGAGCGCGTGGGTCCTTGGGGTTCACGGCGACGCCGGTGTCGCCCAAGCACGTCTCGGGTCGTGTCGTCGCGACGGTAATGTACGCGGGCTTGTCGCCCGGCTTGTCTTCTACGTCGGGGTAGCCGCGCGCCGCGAGCTCCGACCATGTCACGAACTCGACATTCTGAGGTTCTTTGAAGTCCTTCGGTTTGTGTATCAGCGGGTAGCGCAGGTAGTAGAAGAACCCGTCGACTTCCTTCATCTCGACCTCGTCGTCGGCGAGGGCGGTCTGGGTGACGGGGTCCCAGTTGACGAGGCGCTTGCCGCGGTAGATCAGGCCTTCCTTGAAGAGCATGAAGAACGCCTCGCGCACAGCGCGGGCGCAGATGTCGTCCATCGTGAAGCGCTGGCGCGACCAGTCGCACGAGCAGCCCATCTTCTTGAGCTGGTCGGTGATGATCGCCTCGTACTCGTCCTTGAACGCCTGCACCCTGGCGACGAACTCCTCGCGCGGGTAGTCGGTGCGGCGTTTGCCCTCGTCCTTGATGAGCCGGCGCTCGACGACGGTCTGCGTCGCGATGCCCGCGTGGTCGGTGCCGGGCATCCAGAGCGTCTCGTAGCCCATCATGCGGTGCACCCGCACGAGGACGTCCTGCAGCGTGTTGTTCAGGGCGTGCCCGAGGTGCAGGGCCGCGGTGACGTTGGGCGGTGGGATGACGACCGCGTAGGGCGGGCGCGGGGCGCCGGGCTCGTGGGTGGGGGCGGTGGCCCGATCCACACGCGCAGGATCGGCGCGGAAGGCGCCCCGCTCGTCCCACGCGGCACGGATGCGCGTTTCGTGGTCGCTGGGGCGGTAGGTGCGGGGCATCTCGGCGCCGGGCGCCGGGGGCTGGGTGGAGGGCGTGGGCATGGGCCGACGAGTGTACCTCGACAGCGGGCCCCGTCGGGCCGATGATGTCAGGACATGAACGAACGTCTCAGCACAGTCCGACACCGCCGCCGCATGGCCGCGCTGACCGCGCTGGCGCTGGCCGCGGTGCTCGCGGCGATCGGGTGGTCGCTGCACGCGCTGAGCACCGGCGAGCGACGGGTCGCCACCACCGCCGAGAAGCCCCGCACGCCGGCCGCGGCCTCGGAAATCATCGCCGCCCTCGACTCCGCCCGGACCTACCTAAACCGACAGGAGCCCGGCCGGGCGGAGGCGGTGCTCGTGGCGTTGCTCGAGAAGGCGCCGCGCGACCAGGAGGCCCGGATGCTCCTCGCCGAGACGTACCTGCTGCTCGAGCGTCCCAACGACGCCTACGAGCAATACGCCGAGGCGATCGAGATCGGCCCCGTGCACGCCGAACTGGCCTTCGCCGCGGGCACCGTCGCCAACACCATCGGCATGCCGTACATCGCCGAGGCGCACTACGTGAAGGCGCAGGAGGCCGACCCCACCAACCCCAAGCACCCGCTCTACCTCGCGCAGATCCAGCGCAAGCTCGGCAGCGATGAGGAGGCCAAGGCCAGCCTGCTGCGCGCGGTGACGCTGGACCCATCACTGGACATCGGGTGGGGCGTGCTGGCGGACATGGCCCTCGAAGAGAACAACCTCTCCATCGCCCGGATGCACATCGAGCGTGCCCGCAGGATCGCGCCGGGGTCCATCAGTTGGCGCATCCTCGAAGCGCGCATCCTGCGCCGCGACAACAACCCCGAGGGCGCAGCGCGTGTGCTCCGCTCGCTCGACGACGAACTCATCCTCGAAGACCCGGTGCTGCTCGACGAGTTGGCGAAGTCCTACGCCATGCTCGGGCGCCCCGAGGACGCCGCGGCCCTGTACATGACCGCCTCCGCCCGGCGCACGCGCGACGCCGACATGGCGTACCTGGCCGCGGTGTGGCTCGAACGCGCCGAACGCTTCAACGACGCGGAGATCTACGCCCAAGCCGCCGTCGGCCTCGGCCACGAAGACGCCCGCGCGCTGCTCGAACGCATTCGCAGCAAGCGCAGCGGCTGATCGAGCGGTGCGCGGACGAGTGGGGGGGGCTGGGGGTCGAATCTCACTCACGGACGGCGAGTGTTGCGCTCGGCGCAGGGTCTATGCCCTCGTCCGCCGCGAGAACGCGAACCGGGCCACGCGGCGCAGCGCCCGGCGGCATTGAGAATCGCGCCACACGCTCCGGCTCGACGGATTCGGAGACGTCGATGACCGCGCGGGGCGGCGCCTCGCCGCGGCGCCCCTCGCGCCGAGCGTGCGTGTTGACGTGCGTCCGCACGCCGCCCGTGTACCCCTGCTCGTGCAGCCAGCGCCCGCGGGCGCGTTCGAGCGTGTGCAGATCGCCGCGCCCCTCGATGCGCGTCCAGGGCTCCACGGCGATCGCGTTCGTTCCGACGCGCGCGAAGATCACCCGCGGCGGCGCGTCAGCGGCGGCGCCGTAGAACGCGGGGCCCGGCTCAGAGCGCGTCTGCTCGGGGATGGGCGTGCGGGACCCCACCGGGGCGCGGCCGTCCCAGAGGCGGCCGATCTCGGGGCGGGAAAGCGGGTCCACGACGCGGTTGGCGGGGTGGGGGGCCCGGTCGAGCAGCCCCTCGCGGTCGCGCACGGTCGCGGTCTGCGCGCGCGCTGCGCCCGTCATCAGCGTCGCGACGACGAGCGCGGTGAAGGCGCAGCGCATCTCTCTCCTCCGACGTTGAGCGGGCCTGAGTGGCTGGCTCTAGGGGGAAGCATGCCCCGAGTTCAGCGTGATGCAAGCGCGAATTCAGGAAAATACAACCCGTCTCTTTTGCGGGCGGGCTGCGTTGCACGGGGGCTTTGCGGGGGCCGCGGGGCGGCGGTTCAGTGCACCTTGCCGCTCTGCGAATCGCCGAACGCGATGGGGCGAGCGCCCATCATCCACTCGTACGCGCTGAGCACCGACCGCACGTGGGCGCTGGCCAGCCGCTCGTGGGCGATGAACGACCGCGCGCTCTGCGCGAGGGCGACGCCGTTCTCGGGGTGCTCGAGCACCGACCGAAGGGCGCTCTGCCACGCGCCCTGCGAGCGTGAATCGACGATGAGCGCGGTCTCGTTATGCACGAGGGCGCTGATCGCCGGGTCCGCCTGCGCAATGACGATCATCGAGTTGGCCATGGCGTCCAGCGGCAGGGTGCGGTGTTCGGCGGGCCCCTCCGGCTGGAGCAGGATGTCGGCCTGCACCACCAGTTCCCGCCGGCCTTCGACGTCTTCGAGCACGGAGAGGCGGTCGAGCAGGCCGAGGCTCTGCGCCTCACGCCACACCGCGTGCCGTCGCCGGATGATCGCGGCGTCGAGGAAGACGAGCATCTGCGGGAACTCTGCGCCCAGGGCGCCCACCGCGCGGAGCGCCTGCGTGCACGCGCTCGCGTCGCGCCCCGTCCCGGTGATGACGATCGAGAACGAGTCGGGCAGCCGCGACAACGGCGTGCGCTCCTCGCCGAGGTGCACGCCCCACGGCGTGAGCCGCGACGCGGCGCTGGGCATCTGCCGCTGGATCTCGGCGTGCATCGCCGCGTCCGGCGCGAACCACGTGGGCGCCACACCCTCCGACGCCCGCGCGCCGGGCCGATCCGCCGCGGAGCGCCGGGCGACGGCGAGCGCGTCGAGCGACCAGACGTCCATCGCCAGCGCGGCGCCCGTCTCCTGGGCGAGGTCCGTCGCGAGGTCCCAGCAGCCGTCACCCCACGCGTGGATGATGTCGATCGGGCGTGAGGCGTCGACGCCCTCGGGCGCGGGCATGTTGAGGTCGGCGAGGTCGCGCAGTAGCGGGCGCAGCCGGGTGAGTTCGACAAGGGCGCCGCCCTTGTCGTGGTAGTGCAGCCGCGCGCTGAGGGAGCGCTCGTTGTCGTGCGATTCATTCTCGGGGGAGAGGCGAACGATGCGAGCCCCCTCGTCGGCGAGCCCGATCTCGAGGCGGTCGAGCATGCTCCGTTCGCGGGCGGCGAAGGACCGATCGGCGATCAGCAGAACGCGCATGCCACGATCCTACACGTCGGCGGGCCCCGGCGCGCGTCGCCCACGCCGCGGCGTCCCCAGCAGCCCCACGCCGAGCGCCAGCGCGGCCCCCGGGGCGGGGATGAGGAACACGCTGTCCACGTACGCCGCGGCCAGCGGATCGCCGCTGAACGAGCCGACGCCGAAGTTCTGCATGTTGTCGTGCAGCACCACCGCCTGATCGACCCGCGTGCCCGCGAAAAGGCCCGCGACCCCGGTGTACACCAGGGCGCCGTCGTAGCGGTACTCGATGCTGTTCGCGGCGCTGTCGTAGCGCACCTCGAGCGTCCGCCGCTCGTTCTGCGCCCACTCGACGCCGGTGTCGATGAATCGCAGGCCGGCGCCGATGTTGTCGAGCACGAGAATGGAGCCCTCGAACCCGAAGCGCACGCGGAAGGTCAGCAGGCCCTCGTCCGTCGATTGCCCGACCACGTCGTAGTCGGCGCCGTCGTCGTCGTCGATCGTGATGGCGACGCGCAGCCTGCCCGCATCGGGGTTCTTGAAGATGGGGCTGAACGCGCCCGTCAGCGTGCCGGGCGGGGAGTCTTTGTCGTTGAAGAGCGCCAGCTGGCGCGACCCGTCGCGGTCGACGATGTGCGCCCCGAGGCCGGTCTTGCGTTGTTCCTCGAACACGGTCCACCCCGCCTGCCCGTCGATGTCGCCGAGCGCGTACTGCTCGAAATCCGTGCCGTTGAACCCGGCGTGGGCGGCGCCGGCGAGAGCCAGCGTCGCGGCGATGCAACAGGGTGTGCGGGGCATCTCTACTCTCCTCGTGCTGGGATCCTGTGCGGGCGAGTGATGCTACGCATGCCGCGCGCGTCGGCGGGGCCAAAAAAAGACCGGGCCGCCCCGAAGGGCGGCCCGGCGTGAGATCAATCGCGGGGCGATCTCGCGTCCGGCGTGAGATCAATCGCGGGGCGATCTCGCGTACTCAGAGGGGTCTGCGGTCCCTGGAGTTGCGTGATCGGATCAGGCGCGACGACGGCGAGCGGCGGCCATGCCGGCGAGGCCGAGCAGGGCGACGGCGCCGGGGGTCGGGACGAGCTTGACGTTGTCGAAGTAGCCGGCAGCGGGGCCACCGCTGAAGGAGCCATCGCCGAAGTCCTGGAAGTTGTCGTGCGCGAGGATGACTTCCTCAACGCGCGAACCGGCGAACATGCCGGCGACGCTGGTGTAGATGTGCGAGCCGCCGTAGAAGTAGTCCATGGTGTTGGCGGCGGCGTTGTAGCGAACCTCAAAGTTGCGCCACTCGTTCTGCGCCCAGCTGACGCCGGTGTTGATGAACTGAAGCCCGAGGCCCTGGTCGTCGAGGATCAGGATGTCGCCGGTGAACGCGAAGTTCACGCGGAAGGTCAGGAAGCCCTCAGAGGGAGCCTGGCCGATGATCTGGTAGTCGGCGCCAGCGTCGTCGTCGATCTTGACGTCGACGTTGAAGATGCCAGCGTCGGGGTCCTTGAACGTGGGGGAGAAGCCGCCGCGGAGCGAATTGGGGCCCACGGAGGTGTCCTTGAACATGCCGAGCACGCGGCCCTTGTTCTGGAGGTCGGTCACGGCGTTGCCGGCGCCGGCGCCGGCGGAGAACACCGTCCAGCCGTTCTGGCCGTTGATGTTGCCGAGGTTGTAGCCCTCGGAAGCCTCAAACCCGGTGCCGGTGAAGCCGGTACGGGGGCTGAAGGCGCCGCGGTCGAGGGAGTACACCGAAACGGAGTAGTCCTTGACGGGGGCGGCGGTCGCGACGGCGGCGCCGGCGACAGCCATGACGGCAAAAGCGCTGATCATCTTCTTCATTTGATCAATCCTCCTCTTCCCATCTGCGGCGATCAAACACCACAGGTGGGTGCATTCGCGGACACTGGCCGGAATGCGACGTGTTTCTTCGGGGCCGTAGCCCCAGGGATCCGGGCGCGGACAATCCACGCCATCAGACTCTAACCTATCCCAAAATCCTCTTCTTGACAAGCAAAGATGTCCCAGTTGGACGTTATTTTCTTGGGTCCAGCCCGTGGCGATCGCCGCATCGACAGGCTCCCAGTTGCCGGGGAGGGCATCGCCCAGCTCAACCCGCAGCCCCGTTTACCAGAGCCGTCGATTCTCGGGCCTTCACGGCGACAGGTGAACGGTACCTCGTCCACCCTGCAAGGGAGTTGGTCGGGTGGAAAGAGGGCGGCGAACGGCGCCGCGGCACGTACCTGTTGGTCTGGGTAATTTTCGAACACGCTCCAGGGCCTCCCTCGCCGTAGGGACCGCCGTGTCCGCGGCGAGGGGGGCGACCTAGTCGATCGATAACGGGCCGGCTATCGCCCCGTCACGCCGGTGACGGAGCTCCGGGGCTAGAACGGAGCGAGCCTCCGACCCCGATTCGCGGCGGACGCCAACCCAATGCCCCGGCCGCACCTCGATCAACCCGTAGCCGCCCTCGGCAGGCCCGGTACGCGAATCGTCGGGCGCTCCACCCCCGGTGTGCGGCCACCAAGGGCACGCCCCGTCGGGGCATTCGGCCAGCGGAGCGAAGGCGCCGGGCGCTTCGACGGTCTCTCGGATCGTCGTCAGCCGTTCTCTGCGGGTGTGCACGCCGGGGATGCAGGCGAGCAGGCCGCGGGTGTACGGGTGCATCGGGTGGTCGAAGAGCTCGTGCACCTCGGCGTACTCGACGACGCGCCCCGCGTACATCACGCACACCGCGTCGGCGTTCTCCGCCACGACACCCAGCGCGTGCGTGATGAGGATCATCCCCATGCCCCGGTCGCGCTGGATCGCGCGTAGCAGTTCGAGGATCTGGGCTTGAATCGTGACGTCGAGCGCGGTGGTGGGCTCGTCCGCAAGCAGCAGCCGCGGCTCGCACGCCAGCGCCATGGCGATCATCACGCGCTGCCGCATCCCGCCGCTGAACTGATGCGGGTAGGCGCGCATGCGCCGCTCGGGGTCGGGGATGCCCACGTCACGCAGCGCTGCGCCGCTGATGGCCAATGCCTCGGCCCTGCCCACGCGCTGGTGCAGCCGCACGGCCTCGGTGATCTGCTCGCCGATGGTGAAGACGGGGTTGAGCGAGGTCATCGGCTCTTGGAAGATCATCGCGATCTCGCCGCCGCGGATCCGCCGCATGGAGCGCTCATCGAGCGTGCGAAGGTCGCGCACGCTGCGCCCGTCGTTGTAGAGGATGCGCCCGCTGTCGATTCTCCCGTTTGGACGGGGCACGAGGCCCAGCACGCTCAGCGCCGTCATCGACTTGCCGCAGCCCGACTCGCCCACCACCGCCAGCGTCTGACCGGGGAAGACGCTCAGGCCGGCGCCATTGACCGCGAAGAGTCGCGGCCCGCCGGGGTTGGCGAACGAGACGCGCAGGTCCTCGATGCGCAGCAGGGGCCCGTCGGTACGCGCCGGCTCGGTCATCGGCGCGCCCTCCGGGGGTCGAGCGCCTCGCGCAGGCCCTCGCCCACAAAGTTGAGCGCCAGCAGGGTCGCGCCCAGCAGCAGGCACGGGAAGAGCAACAGCCACCACCGAGCCTTGACGGTGTTGAGCTCGTTCAGGCCGTCCGCCGCGAGGTTGCCCCAGCTCGGCATCGGGGGCATGACGCCGATGCCGAGGAACGACAGGAACGACTCCTGCAGGATCGCCTGCGGCACGGTCAGCGTGGCGTACACGATAATCGGCCCCACGAGGTTGGGCAGGAGGTGCCGCCGGAAGATCCGGCGTGTGCGCGCGCCGATGGCGCGCGCCGCCTCCGTGAAGGGCTGGTTCTTCAGGCTCATCGTCTGGCCGCGGATGACGCGCGCCATCGTCAGCCAAGACACACCCCCGATCGCCACGAGCAGCGTGACGATGTTGACGATGTTGCGCGTCGACTCTGCGGGCAGGGGGTGCGCCCGCTCGGCCTCGCGCTGCACGCGGGCCACGGCGTCCGGGTCTTCGCGCGAGACATCCGGCATGGCGTCCATCGCGCGTTCCACGTACGCCACCCGACCGACCTGCGCCCGCTCGACGGCCGCGGTGAGGCGCGCATCGGCCACCGCGTCCACCGCGACGGCCAGCAGCACCACGAGCAGGATGTACGGCAGCCCGTAGAGCACGTCGACGATCCGCATCATCACCGCGTCCACGCGCCCGCCGAGGTACCCCGCGATCATGCCATAGATCGTGCCGATGACCACGCTGATCCCCGCCGCGGCCACGCCGATGCCCAGCGACACGCCGCCGCCGGCAAGCACCCGCACGAAGAGATCGCGCCCCAGGGCGTCGGAACCAAGCAGGAAGCGTGGGCGAGCCGCCCGGACCTGCTCCGGCGTCGGCGACGGGGCCTCCTCCGCCTCGACCCCCAACTCGCGTGCAAGGATCGCCGTCGCGCGCCGCGTCGCGACGATGTGCAGGCGTTCGCGTTCGTCCGCGTCGTGGGGGGCCCAGAGCGGGGGCAGGCGGTGGGCGTCGAGATTCGACGCCCGGTACCGCGGCACGCCCGTTGTCGGGTCGGGACCAAGTGTCCACGGCAGCGACCCGACGCACGCCAGCATCATCACCACCAGTGCGCCGAAGCCGATCATCCCCGCGAGCGATCGCGTGAGCGGATTGTCTCGCCGGGGGGCGGTGAGCGCGGGCGGGGTGGTGGGTGTCGCGGCCATGTTCGCAGCAGGATACCCCTGAGCACGGACCACGTGCTCGCACCGTCGTGACGGCTCGGGAAACCGCTGCGCAAAAGAAAACGGCGCCGGCCGGAGCCGGCGCCGCGGGCGTCATGGCCCGTGGATCGTTCGTGGAGCGTGTCAGTTGCGCCGGGTGTCGCGGTCGACGCGCCGGACGAACTCTTCCGTCATGCGGTTGACGAACTGCTCGCGTCGCTCGGCGTCGAGCCGCTGGCCGTCGCGAGCCTGCTCGAGGCGCTTCGAGAGCTGCTCCGCCTGATGGGCACGCTCCTGCAGCCGCAGGTCGATGCGCTGGGAGACGAGGCCGCGGAGCTCCTGCTCGGCCGCGGCGAGGCCGTCGCCGGCGTCGCCGGCGCGGCGGAGGTCGGCGACGCGTCGGGCGGCCTCGATAGACGAGAGATCGAGACGCAGCGCTTGCATCCGCAGCTCGAACAACGCGGGGTCGCGCTCGCTGAGCTCGGAGAGCTCCTGCATCCGCGGCGCGAGGAACTCGGTCATGCGATCGGCCGCCTCCGGACGGTTGCGCCGCATCTCGGACATGCGCCGGTGCAGGTCCGGGTTGCGCTCCTTGAGCACCTCCATCATGCGCTCGCGCACGTGCGGCGGCACGGGACGGTGTGCGCCATCGTGGCCGCGCATCCCGTGGGCGCCGTTGGGGCGCTGCCAGCGACGCGGACGCTCGCCCGCCTCCGCATCCGCTTGCGGCCGGAGGCTGCGCAGCACCTCTTCTGCAGGGGCGCCGTCGTCGATCAAGGTGAGCGCATCGGTGATGCGCGCACGCTCCGCGTCGATGTCGTTCAGTCGCTTCGTCAGACGCTCGCGCATGACCTCGGTGGAGAACTCGCGGGCGCCGGCCTCGCCGCGCTGGCGGGGCTGGCCACGGCGTTCGGTGCGATCGGTGCGTGCCTCACGCTCGACGCCCTGCGCCTCGGCTTCGGCGCCTGTCTGCGCCGCGGCGACGCCGGCCACGAACAGCGGCGACGCGATGACACACGCCAGGGCGGCCGTCACGATCGGGCTCATTCTGCTGCGGCGGATCTCGGTGATGCGGTTCATTACAGGTCTCCTACGGTGAGGAATAGGTCGTCGGTGTTTCAGAGCGTGAGCGGCTCGGCTTCGAGCGCCGCGATCTCGAGTTCGAGGATCGCGATGTCTTCCCACTCCAACGCGTCGATCGTGGGGTTCATTGCGAGCGAGAAGAAATCATCAACCTCAAGAAGCAGGCCGATCTCGGTGTAACCGAAGTGCGCATCATCGCGCGAGGGCGAGCGCAGCAACGTCGTCCAGAGCACGGCGCCCAACGCCAGGGCGACGCCCGCCGCCGACGCCATCGGGGCGAGACGACGCCAGAGAGGCCGGGTCTCGACCACCAGCGGCTCGACCTGTGCCGGCTCGGCGCGGAGCGCGGCCATCCCGGCGTCTCGGGCACGCCGCGCAAGCCGCTCCGACGCGGCGTCGGCGTCGGCCCGCGCCATTTCTCGCAGCGCATCGTCGACCGGCGCGAGATCGTCAGGGATCGCGAACCGCTCGTGCTCATTCGGGATAGGGGAGGGCGTCATAGGGGGTCTCCGTGGGCGTCAGGCCCGGCGATTTCGTCTCTGAGTTTGCGCAGCGCCCGGTGGTGCCGCGCCAGCACGGTGCCGACCGGTTGGCCGAGCGCCGCGGCGATCTGCGCGAAGGTCATCCCGGCGTGGTGGCGGAGCGAGATCACTTCGCGGTCAGCCTCGGATAGCGTCTCGATCGCGGCCCGTAGGAGCGCGTAGCGGTCGGGTGATGCGCCCACCGTCGCCGCATCGCTGCGGGTGACTTCGAGCGTCCGGAGCGAGGCGGGGTCTGTCGGGATCGCCTGACGCGAGCGGCGCCGGGCCTCGTCGCGCACCCGGTTGATCGCGATGCGGAAGAGCCATGGCTCGAATCGCCCGGACTCCTCGTACCCGCCATCGCGAAGCCGCTCGGCCACGCGCACCAGCACGCTCTGGGCTATCTCCTCCGACCCCTCCTCGCTCATCCCGCGCGACCGGGCCAGCGCGAAGAGCCGCCCCGCGTACCGGCGGACGATCTCCACCCACGCCTCCTCCTCGCCCCGAGCGGCACGGGCCAGCAACGCCGCGAGCGCGCCGGGCGCATCGCCCGCGTCGTCAAGGGGTTCCCGGGCGCCGACCTGTGGTTCACGCATGAGCCTCATGCCCCTGGGAAACGCCGCCGATAGACGCGTATTGCACGCATTCCCCACGCGCCGGCGTCCCCAAACCCTATCGGGCCGTCGCTCCCCTATAGGCATCATCCCGCCCCGAGCCGACGCAACCCAATACCGCCGCCCCCTTGACCCCCCCCGCACGCCGGTGCTACCTTTCCCGCCCCCCGCACCAAACGCGGCGGGCACGTTCGGGCAGTTAGCTCAGTTGGTAGAGCACGGCACTGAAAATGCCGGTGTCCCCGGTTCAAGTCCGGGACTGCCCATT
>RECZ01000134.1 GCA_007693765.1 Phycisphaerales bacterium
GCCCGATCAGGAGTTCAAGATCCCCCCCGACCCGCTGCGCGACGCCATCACCGAGCGCACGCGCGTCTTCGTGCTCAACTCCCCCGGCAACCCCACAGGCTCCACGTACACCCCGGAGGAGATCGTCGGTCTCGCGGAGGCGATCGAGGAGGCGGCGCGCGACGTCACGCCCGACCTCGTGGTTGTCTCCGACGAGATCTACGAGAAGATCGTCTACGACGGCGCCTCGCACATGTCGATCGGCTCCATCGGCTCGATCGCGGAGCGCGTGGTCACCGTCAACGGCCTGAGCAAGGCGTACGCGATGACCGGCTGGCGCATCGGCTACGCCGCGGGCACGGGCGAGTTCGGCCTCAAGGTCGCCAAGGCGATGGCCACGCTGCAGGGGCAGATGAGCACCAACATCACGTCCTTTGTCTACCCCGCGATCCGCACCGCCCTCACGCAGTGCGGCGGCGATGTGGAGACGATGCGTCAGGCCTTCGCGTCGCGCGCCGAGCTCGTGCACGGACTGATCACGAAGATCCCCGGCTTCGTGTGCCCGAAGCCCAGCGGCGCGTTCTATCTCTTCCCCGACGTCTCCGCCCACTTCGGCAAATCCACCCCCGGCGGCAAGTCCATCAACAGCGCCGCGTCGTTCTGCGACGCCCTGCTCGACGAGGCCAAGGTCGCCTTCGTCCCCGGCGAGGACTTCGGCGGCTGCGGCAAGCGCTGCGTCCGTATCTCCTTCGCGTGCTCCGATGAGCAGATCGAGCAGGGCATGGCGCGGCTGGGGGAGTTTGTGGCGGCGCTGAAATAACAACTCGCAAACGTTCGGCTCCCTCTCCCGTCGCAGACGGGAGAGGCCAGGAGAGGGCTCCTGCCTCGCTCCCTATCTATCGCGCCTCATCTTTGCCTACGTGTGCCAACACGAGCAAAACGACGAAGGTCTTTCGCGTGCATCCTCACGGGTGTGTGCGCCGTTGCTCAGATGAGGCATGGGAGGTCAGGAAGCGATGCAGAAGCCCTCTCCCGACCTCTCCCATCGCGAGCGATGGGAGAGGTGGCAAGCGGTCGTCATTGAAACGACCCCGTCACGTCCGACGTCAGCCACACGCGACCGTCCGCCGTGCGCACGAGGCCCGTCGGTCGGCCCGCCTCCTCAAGGATGTCGAGCAACTCGCGGTCGTCGATCGACACCCGCTCCACCGGCACGACCACGCGGCTCGTCAGCGCCGCGACCCTGTCCGCAGCCATCCCCGACCGCACAACGTCCACCCGCACCGACGACGGCGCGGAGTCAGTGTCGCCGGGCGCTTCCGGCGCGGCGGCGATCTCCCCGGCGCCGTGGGGCGTGATCGGCGCGCGCGTCGTCGGGATGAGCGTCGCCGCCCAGACGCCCATGCCGAGCAGCGCCGCGATGGCGACGCCGACCGTCGCGCGGCGGCGCACACGACGCGCCCTCCCTATGCGCACCGTCTCGGCGCACAGCGCGTCGAGCATGGCGCCCCGGCGCGCCACGCCCTCGGGCGAGAGACGCGGTGTGTTGTCGTCGTGGCGGGTGTGTTCGTTCATCGATCGTCCTCTCTCGCCCGTTCGCGCAGGGCGCCGAGCGTGCGCCGGATGCGCCCGTCCGCCGCGCCCGGGGCGAGGCCGAACGCGCGCCCCACGCGTTCGAGCGTCATGCCCATGCGGTAGCGGAGTTCGAGCATCCGGGCGGCGTCCGGGTCCAACGCCGCCAGTTCCTCGCGCAGCCACGCGATGCGCCGCGCGAGGTCGTCATCGTCGCCAGTTTCCCCGTGGGAGGACGCCCGATCCGCCGCGGCGCGGCGTTCGCGCGCCTTGAGCCGACGTTCGCGCCGGAGCCGGTCGAGCGCGGCGCTGCGCGCGACGCACGCGAGCCACGCGTCGAGCGCATCCCAGTCCTCGATCACCCGCATGGATCGCACCGCCCGCAGCATGGCGTCCTGCACGATGTCGAGGCAGGCGTGCTCGTCCATACCCGCGCTCCGTCTGGCGACGCTGTACATCATCTCGAACCTCGCTTCGTACAACCGCGCGAACGCCGCGCCGTCCCCGGCGACGATCGCGGCCGTCAGCGTTCGCGCATCATCCACGCTTCGCTCCGAAAGGCTGCGGCGTCGGGCGGACCCTTAGTCGGCGAGATCGTCGGCGTGTTCACCGAGGGTCGCCCAGGTGTTGATGACCTCCACCAGCACATGCTCGACAACGTCGAGCTGGTCCTCCGTTCCACGCACGATCAGCAGCGCCGTCGGCTCGTGATAGCGGATCGTCGATGCGCTCGGGTCGAGCTCCAGCGACGCCTCCACCGCGCCCAACAGTGCGGAGGGCGTGATGCCTGCGGCGATGTGGCTCGAGATGGTCCACACCCGGGTCCTCACCTTGGGTGCCCGCCCCATAGAGTTAAAACTCATGGTGTACACCGGCTCGTCGCCCCCGAGCACCCGGCTCTCTCTCATAGTCAGCAGGGACATACCCCCGTCGGGGTGCATCACCTCCTGTTGAATGGTGTCGAGCGACGCAGCCACCGTCACGTTCTGTAGCCGCACGGGCGGCAACCCCCACGCGCCGGCGCCAGCGAGAACGACGATGTTCGCCGGTGGATGGGCCCGACGTATGGCCGCGACGTATTCCTCGACAGTTCCGCCGGGAAAGTCGAGATCGAAGCGAGCAGGCCCGGTTGCCGCGGCCGGTGGCTGCCCCTGCCCCGAACGGGCTTGGTTGCCCGCCGCACCGTCGCGGCCGGCTTGCTGGTTCGCTTCGACCTCTTGAGCGAACAGGGCGGGCGCCACGGCCAGCGCGAGGCAGGCCGCGGCGAGGTGGAGGAATCGTGTCGGGCGTGGCATGGGGTGTCTCCTGTGAAGGCGCGTGCGGGGCCCGGCGGGCCCCTACTCCCAGAACGCCGCCACGCTACCGGTTTCGCGCCGGACGGCGGAAGATTCTCTCTCTATACTTCAGCCCATGCACTACGACGCCCACCAGCCCGTGATCGACGATCTCGAGGCGCGGATCTTGACCATCCGCGACTCTCTTTGACCTCCCCAGCAAATCCTCCCAACTGAAAGAACTCGAGGAGCGCATGGGCGCCACGGACTTCTGGGACAAGCCCGATGAGGCCCAGAAGACCGTCTCCAGGATGAAGCTCCTCAAGGCCCAGATCGGGCCGCTGCTGACCCTCGAGGAAGAGTTTGGCGACGCCCGGGTGGCCTACGAGCTCGCGAAAGAGGCCGGAGACAAGGAGTTGCTCGAAGAGGCCGACTCCCAACTGCACGACCTCGTGCAGCGGATGGGCAAGATCGAGCTGCAGTCGCTGCTCTCCGGAAAGCACGATCACCGCAACGCTTTCGTCACCATCAGCGCCGGCGACGGCGGCACCGAGGCCAACGACTGGGCCGAGATGCTCTTCCGCATGTACCTCAAGTACTTTGACTGGCGCCCGGAGTGGAAGATCGAGGAACTCGGCATCCAGCACGGCCCCGAAGTGGGGCTCGACTCCGTGACGCTCAGAGTCGCCGGGCCCTACGCGTACGGCTACCTCGCCTGCGAGCGCGGCACGCACCGCCTCGCCCGTGTCTCGCCCTTCAACGCCCAAGGCAAGCGGCAGACGTCCTTCGCGACGGTGGATGTAGTCCCAGAGATCGAAGAGAAAGCGGTCGAGATCCCCGACAAGGACCTCGAAATCACCGCCTTCGCGCGCTCGTCCGGGCCCGGCGGGCAGAACGTGAACAAGGTGGCCAGCGCGTGCCGCATCGTGCACAAGCCCACCGGCATCATGGTCGTCGCCAGCACCTACAAAGAACTGCCGCAGAACAAGTCGCAGGCGATGGGCATCCTGCGGGCGAAGCTGGAGCAACTCGAAGAAGAGCGGCGCGCCAAGGAGCTTAATGAGGCCACCGGCGGCGACGTCGAGCGCGGCTGGGGCACGCAGATCCGCTCGTACGTCATCTACGACAACCGCGTGAAGGACCACCGCACCGGCTACGAGGTCGGCAACCCGCAGACCGTGCTCGACGGGGCCCTCGACGGCTTCATCGACGCCGAACTCCAGCGCCGCCGCCGCGCCCAGGCCGACGCCGCGGCCAAACGCTGACCCCGCCCGCGCTCAAGAGCGATCACCCCGTCGCGGAGGCCGCCCACCATGCCCCCGTTCATCAAGCACGACGACGATGAGCAGCGTGACCCGCTGCCCAACAGCCCGCCCGGCAACGCCCTGCTCGGCGTGGTGCTGGCGCCGATCGGCGTCGCCATGCTCGGGGCAGGCATCCACATTTGGACTGACGGCGACCCGGCGTACCGATCGCCCGAGATGGCCATCTTCTTCGCTCTGTTGGGCGTCGTGTGCCTGCTAGGCAGCGTGGCGTTCATCGGCACGGCCCTCGCTCGGGGCGACTCCCGCCCCGGCGCGAGCGCGCACGACCCTTTCAAGACCGACGATGATCCGCCTCCCCCGCGCGATCCCCCACGCGATCAAGAACGCTGAGTGATCAGGCCGTGGCTGGTTCGAGGAGGTCGTCGCCGATGCGGGCGATGGCCTCGAACATCTCGCGGGCGCCCTCGACCAGCGTGTCCGCCTCGTCGTCGCTGAAGCCGACGCCGTTCATGTCGTCCTTGAACGACTGCCACTTGGCGCGCAGTTCGGGGCCGTACGGGTCGATGTGCCGGTCGCCCTTGCCCTCGGGCAGGTCGTACGCCTTCCGCAGCGCCTTGGCGAGGAACGAAGCCCCGTTCTTGCTGCCCTCGAGCACGTACCAGTGGCCCAGCAACGCCAGCGGGCGCTCCCGTGCGGCGGTCTCGATCTGCCCGAGCAACCGCTTCGTCGCGGGCGTGGGCCGTGCGGCGTCGGGAGCGGCCCCGTAGTACGCGAGGTCCTCACGGATACGGGCTTCCTGGAACTGCTCGTCCTTCACCACGGCGGCGAGGGCGGGGTGCTCGTTGCGGAGCGAGCGCATCCGGGCTTCGAGGTCGCGGTGGACGAGAAAAAGCTGCTCGAGGTTCCGCGCGTACTGCTCGCGCGAGAGACGCCCGGAGAACATCGCCCGCTGGAACGCGTGCCCCTCCGCGGCGTCGTGCAGGTCCTGCGTCTCGGCCTTGAGGCGTTCCATCACGGTGGGTGTTGCGTTGGTCATGGGTGGTCTGGCTCCGGAACGGGCTGGGCGGGGGTGTCGAGCGTCACGGCGGCAGTCGGGTCTGGGAGGGGCGTCGCTCTCACGCGTGGCCGCCCACGCGACGAGGATGCCCGGAACGACGAGCCAGAGCAAGCCCTTCACCGTACCCCCAGACGCCGCGGGGTTTCACCCCGGTTCCAGCGTCGGATTTCGCTCTGATTTGTTGAGACTGATTCGCAAGAAAGATATGGCGTGTATCCATGAGGTCAAGGCGCCGCGCTCGGTAACCGGCGCGGGGCGACTGGCGGGCGTCGCTCTCTCGGCGATGATGCACCGGCAATGCCCGAGTTCAGCGTCCAACCCAACCCGCGCATCCCCTTCACCGTGCGTCACGCCGACGACGACCTCATGGTTGTCGAGAAGCCGGGCATGGTCCCCACGCAGCCCGGCAAGGGGCACGCCCGCGACACGCTCCTCAACGGGCTGTTCGCGGCCCACGGCGCCGCGCTGCAGAACGTCGGCGCAGCCCGCGACTGGGGCCTGCTGCACCGTCTCGACCGCGAGACCAGCGGCCTGGTGCTGGTGGCGCTCAAGCCGCACGTTTGGGATGAACTCCGTGAGGAGTTCGCGCGCCGGCGCGTCTCGAAGCGGTACTGGGCGATCGTCGAGGGCGCGCCCGCGAAGGCAACGGGCGTGATCCGCATGGGGATTGAGGAGGTCGTCGGGCGGCAGAAGACGGCGCGGGTGTCGTCGGCGGGCAAGGAGGCGGTGACGGCGTACCGCGTGTTGCAGAGCAAGGGCGCCCACTCCCTCGTCGAGTGCAAGCCGGGTACGGGGCGGCTGCACCAGATCCGCGTGCACATGCGGGCCATCGGGTGCCCGGTGCTGGGCGACACGATGTACGGCGGAGGAGCGGCCCGGGAACGGACGCCGCGGCTGGCGCTGCACGCATGGCGGCTGGGCTTCCACCACCCCGCGACGGGGTCCGCGATGGTCGTCGTCGCACCGCTTCCGGACGACCTGATCGGGGTCTGCCGGCGGCTGGGCCTGCGGCCGCCAGAACCGGACGCGGCCCCGGAACGAATAAAACCGGGATTCCGACCCGCAGATTCGGAAGATATCGGCACAAAGTGAGGGATTTGAGTTGGCCCGACACCCGTTCAGAACGCATACTGAACCCCGGAGAGGACGACTCGGATGGTGATCTGGCTCTGGACACTGGCGACGATCGCCACCGCGGCCGCGGTGTGGGCTGTCGTTGTGGCCGCCCGCAGCGCGTTGATCGCCCGCCGGAACCGCGCCGCCAAGCCGCCCGCCCCCGCCGCCGCATCGTTCGACCGCGACGGCCCGCGGCTGCCGATGCGTGACGCCGCCCCCGCGCGCTCCCCCCGCTCGAACGACCCCAACGACGCTTCGCGCGACCCCGTGCTCGGCGTGGTCGGGCCGCGGTCCGTCGAGCCGCCGATGGCCGATTCGCGGATGCGCGAGTGGAGCGAGCAGGAACTCGCGTGGATGCTGCGGGAAGAGAAGCCCGCCTCCCGGCGCGTGATGACGCCCAACGGCCCGATGGAGCTCACCTCGCCGCCGTTCACGCTGCGATCGTCGATCATGTCCTCGCGCGAGCGCTGGTACGCGCGGGCGATCTCGGTGAAGCTGCCCTCCGGATTCGTGATCTGCCCCAAGGTCCGCCTCGACACCCTGCTGACCCCCCTGCCCCCCGACGACCGCCCCGTCGAAGACTGGCGCGAATGGCGCCAGCCCGTGCGCGTGCGCGCGGTGGACTTCGTCATCTGCCGCATGCCCGACTGGGAGCCCGTGGTCGCGGTGCTCATCGACACCCCCGATCGCAGCGTCAACTCCATGCAGACGGATCGCCTGCTCGACGAGACCCTCGCCGAGGTCGGCCTGCCCTTCATTCGCTGCTCCGGCTCGCCGCGCACCGACTGGCCGATGATCGCGCCGTACGTGAAGCGCGACCGCAGCACGGCGTGAGGTCGGTCACTCCGCCACCTCTCCCAACGGAGTTGGGAGAGGCCGGGAGAGGGCTCCCGCCTCGCTCCCCAACCTACTCAGCCTCATCTGTGCAACAGCGCACGCAGCACGACATCGACACGCCCGCCGCGCAAACATCAGATGCGCACCGCATAGCGATCTTCGTTCCGTGTGCGCCCGCGCGGTCCCGGCGCCGCAAAGACACACGAGGCTTGGTAGTAGAGGAAGCGATGCAGGAACCCTCTCCTGACCTCTCCCGTCTGCGACGGGAGAGGAAGCCTTGCGGCGCATCTGCGCCCTCGTGGGTCTGTGGTCGCCACGGCGGGATGGAAACTGCTTCACCCCATATCGATAACTTACTCGCGATCTGGAGCAACGACATCAGGCGCAGCACGATCTTGGACCTTTGATTCGAGCTGCTTCATAATCTCTTCCCGCTTCTCAATCATCTGCCGGAAATTTTCATCGATGCTCGTCGTCATGGCGTCTCGCTCCGCTCGGGTCATGCCGCCGAGCCTGCAGTGTTCGCACGCCGTTACGCGAATCTCATGGTCGAACAAGCGTAGAGTGGCCGTCACGGCGGCCGACGCGATCTGGAGCCCCACACAGACAACGACGACTCCAGCCGCGGCACGTGCTGCTTGCTTGAGCGCCCTTGATCGGACTATCCCAGCGTGAATGCGGACGGAGCA
>RECZ01000061.1 GCA_007693765.1 Phycisphaerales bacterium
CCCGCGGGCCCCGTCGCGCCCACGGGCAAGACGATCGGCGAGGTCGAGCCGCGCACCGCGGTCAACGCGCAGAACACGCCCGGTGACGTGAACTCGGTCTTCCGCATCACGGAGCCGGGGTCGTACTACCTGACCGGCAACATCAGCGGTCAGCCGGGGCGGCACGGCATCACGATCGCCTCCGGCAACGTGACGCTCGACCTCTCTGGTTTCACGATGACGGGCGGGTCGGGTTCGCTCAACGGCATCGACATGCCGAGCTTTCAGGTCGGCGTCGTCATCCGCAACGGGACCGTGCGCGGCTGGGGCCAATCCGGTGTTCTCGCGGCGATCGACAACGGCGCGGTGCAGAACATCTACGCTTCGAACAACAATTCGTGGGGTATTCGGGTGACCGACGGCTCCTTCGGGGCGACGGTCACCGATTGCGGCGCGTTCTCGAACGGGCTGCCGGCCGAGCCCGCCGGCGGCATCTTCGCCAGCGGCGCTGTCGTGATCTCCAACTGCCGCGCGACGCACAACCGGGGCGTCGGGTTCTCGGTCGAAACGTCGGCGTCCGTCTCGAACTCGGTCGCCCGCAGCAACACCTCCCATGGGTTTGTCGCCGTCAGGTCGATGCTGTCGAACATCACGTCGACCAACAATTCCGGCGAGGGGGTCCGGCTTTCCGTATCCTCACTCCTGGAGAGCAGCGTGGTCAGCGCCAACACCGGCGCCGGGGTGAACTCACAAGGCAACTCGATCATCCGGCACAACGTGATCAGCAACAACGGGTTGAGCGGCGGCGCTCCGGGCATCGTGCTCCCGGTCGGCAACAACCGCGTCGAAGGCAACGAAGTGCGGTCGAACGGCGGCATCGGCGTGCACGCGATCACCGGTGGGAACATCATCATCGGCAACACCGCGAGGGGCAACGGCACGAACTGGAGCATCGCGGCGGGCAACGTGTGCCTGGTCGTCAACGCGACCACCGGCGCCGCGTTCACCGGGAACGCCGGCGGGTTGTCGCCGGGCACGACCAACCCCTACGCGAACTTCACGTACTGACACGCTCACGCATCGATGGTCCGCCCAGCCCCGGGCGCCGCGCCGGGGGCGGGGGCGGGGCCGGGGGGCGGGGCCGGTCACGCGATCTGCACGAGGCCGGTGAGGATCAGCACGCCCAGCACAGCGCACAGCCCCACGCGGTACCAGCCGAAGAGCGCCAGGCCGCTGCGCCCCAGGTACGCCACGAACCACTTCACGGCCAACGCCGCGGAGATCACCGTCACCACGCACCCGATCACCACAGAGCCGACGCCGATGATCTCGAACATGTTCGCCGCGTCCGACTCCTGCGCGTCGAGCAGGTCCTTGCCGATGGCGTAGACGGTGGCGCCGAGGATCGTGGGCAGGCCGAGCAGGAACGAGAACTCCGCCGCGCGCGCCGGCTTGAGGCCCAGCATCACGCCGCCGACGATGGTCATCATCGCCCGCGAGGTGCCCGGCCACATGGAGACGCACTGGAACAGCCCGATGCCCAGCGCGTGCTTCCACGTCATCTGCTCGAGCTCGATGCCCGCGTCCAACTCGCCGCGCTTCGCGCGCCGGCGGTCGATCCAGATCATCCACACCCCGCCCAGCAGCAGGGCCAGCAGCACCGGCGCGGGGCTGAAGAGGTGGGCCATGATGCGCGAGTGCAGCAGCGGCCCCAGCACGAGGATGGGCGCGAAGGCGAGCAGGATGTGGAGGGCGAGGCGCAGGCCGTCGCGGTCCTGGCCGAAGAGGCCGCGCAGCATCCGCAGCAGCCGCGGGAAGTAGAGGCCGACGATGGCGAGCAGCGCGAAGGCCTGAATGACGATCAGATAGGCGTCGACGGCGCCCTTGACCGTTTCGTCCTCGGAGAGGCCCATGAGGTCGGCGGCGATGATGAGGTGGCCCGTCGAGCTGACGGGGAGGAACTCGGTGACGCCCTCCACCACGCCGAGAATGATCGCCTGCCACCACTCCATACAGAAATCGCCTCCTCACGTGTCTATCGGTTCGGACGGGGCGACGCCGGGCGCCGATCCGCAAGATAACACGTACACCCGAACCGGAACGCGAGTTCGGCGCAAAGCCCGCGCATTGCGCACGAGTACTCGGACGTGCGCCCGCCGGGCAGGCGCACGCGGGCGCGACCAGCGCCGTTCAGGCGTGGCGGATCCAGCGGATGAGCGTCAGCGGCGTCGGCGGCTTGCCGTACATCAGCACGCCCACGCGGAACACCTTGGCGGCGCACCACACGGCGGCCACCACCGCCCCGAAGCCCAGCAGCGTCGTCGCCACCACCTGCCACATCGGGATGGGCTCCGTCGTCTGGGCCAGCCGCAGGATCATGATGAAGGGCGTCAGCGGCGGGACGAACGAGGCCACGGTGCTGAACGTCGAGTTGGGCTGGCGGATGATCAGCGACCACAGGAAGAACGGGATCATCATCACGATCATCACCGTGCCCATGAGCGACTGCGCCTCGCGCAGCTCATTCACGGCCGAGCCGATGGCCGCCATGAACGACCCGATGAGGAAGTAGCCCATCACGAAGTAGAGCACCAGCCACGGCAGCGCCTCGGTGGGCACCAGCCCCATCACGTTGAACTGATTGGCCACGACCACGCCCAGGCCGCCGTAGATCACCATGATCGTCAGCCCGACCAGCCCCTGCCCGATGATCTTGCCGGTCATGAGTTGCATGGGCGAGACGGCGCTGAGCAGCAATTCCATCACGCGCGTGGACTTCTCCTCGATGGTGGTCGTGAGCAGGTACTGCCCGCTGGAGAAGACCGCGATCCACAGCAGCATCATGAAGGCCATGGGCACGATGAACTGGGCCGCGGGGTTGGCGTCGGTCTCGCCGCGGTCGGTGATGGTGCGGATGTCGGGCTGGGGGTTGGCCACCAGCGCGCGCACGTCGGCGGGGTTCTCGCCCGAGCGGGAGATGCGGGTGTCGACGATCGCCCGGTTCACCACGTCGCGCAGCTCGAACGCGCGCTCGAAGTCGAGGTCGCGCCCCGTGTAGATCTCGTACCGCCCCCCCGGCACGTTCGCCTCCGGCGGGATGACGAAGAGCGCCAGCAGGTCCCCCCTCCCCACCTCGCTCTTGAGCGCCTCGACCGTCTCGTCGTCCGCCCCGGCGTCGATGCGCTGCACCTCCACCTCGTGCGGCGAGCGCGGCATCCGCTTGAGGGCACGCTCCGACGCTTTGCGCAGCGCTGGCGGGGCGTCGTCCATGTCCAGCACGCGCTGATGCTCCGCCCGCTGGCGGTCGTGCTCGGCGCGCAGGCGGTCGGTATCGAAATGCAGGGCGAGGGCGCTCGCCACCGGCGCCGCGGCGTCGGTGCGGTCGACGACGGCGATCGAGCCCTCGAGCGACTGGTCCGGGCTGTCGAAGAGCGGGATCACAAGCGCGATGATCACCCACGCCATGACGGGCACCACCAGCGTGCCGAAGATGAAGGCCTTGGTCATCGCCGTGGCCCGGTACTCGCGGGCCGCGACGTCGACGATCTTGAGCAGCGGGTTACGCATCGGCGAGGGCCTCCTCGGTCTGGGTCTCATCGCGGAGGGCGCCGCGGACGCTGTCCTCGCTGTCGGCGGGGTCGACGAGGCGGACGAAGATGTCCTCCAGCGAGGCGTCGCGCCGCTCGATGGACCGCAGCGACAGCGTCTCCGCGGCGTCGCGCATCACGCCCCGCACGTCGGCGTCGTCTTCGAGGTGCAGCTCGTACGCGACGCGCCGGCCCGGCGCCCGCGCCACCCGGCGCACGCCGCGGATGCGCTCCATCGTCGCGGCGTCGGCCGACACATCGTCCGGCGACACCACCACGGTGCGCGGGTCGAACGAGGCGCGGATCTCTTCGATCGGCCCGTCGAGGATCTTCTTGCCCTGGTTGATCATGAACACGCGGTCGCACAGCTCCTCCGCGGCGTGCAGCACGTGCGTCGAGAAGATGATCGTGCGCCCCGCCTCGTGCTGCTCGTTGATGAGCCCCCGCAGGATGCGGGCGTTCACCGGGTCGAGGCCGGAGAAGGGCTCGTCGAGGATGATCAGGTCGGGCTCGTGGATGACGGTGGCCGCGAACTGCACCTTCTGCTGCATGCCCTTGGAGAGCTCCTGGCACTTCTTCTTGCGCACGCCGGGGAGGGCGAGTCGTTCGAGCCAGTCGTCGATCTTCTTGGTGAGGCCGCGCCCGTCCACGCCCTTGAGCCGGGCCATGTACGCGAGAAAGTTGCCCACGGGCATGGTGCGGTAGACGCCGCGCTCTTCGGGGAGGTAGCCGATTCGGTCCTTCGATTCGATGGCGCTCCCCCGCCCGAGCACCCGCAACTCGCCCTCATCGGGCAGGAAGATCGACATGATCATGCGGATGGTGGTCGTCTTCCCGGCGCCGTTGGGCCCGAGAAAGCCGCACACGCTGTTGGTGGGGACGATGAGGTCGAGGTTGTCCACGGCGGACTTGGCGCCGAAGCGCTTGGTCACGCCCCGGATCTCGATGGCGGCGTCGTGTTCGTGCATGGGCGTCTCGGTTCGTTGATGCATCCGGCCACGCGACCCCCACGGGCGGCGCCGGGACTTCCTCCGGGGTTGCAGGGCCCCCGGACGGCCCCACGGCGTAGGAGAAAGCGATGCGGAAAGGGGTTCTGGCGGTGGCACTCCTCGGGCGTCGGATGATACATCCGCGTGTGGAACGGGCTGCATCCCGTTTGGGAAAGCGCCGGGCCCGGTTTCTGGCGTCGCCGGGCGGGGCGTGCTATCATCCGTTTATCCGGATGAATGGATAGAACTCGCCCCGGGCGCCCAGCCCCGAACCCCCACGAACAGGACCGGCGACCGACCATGACCAGCCTCTTCGCCCAGCACGCCCGCCAGCGCGTCCTCGTCATCGACGGCGCCATGGGCACCTCCATCCACAACTGCGACTGCGACCTCGAGCGCGACTACCTCGGCAAGGAGAACTGCACCGAGATCCTCGTGCGCACGCGCCCCGAGGTGATCCAGGAGATCCACGAATCGTTCCTGCGCGTCGGCGCCGACTGTGTCGAGACGGACACCTTCGGCGCCAACAAGCTCGTCTTCGCCGAGTTCGACCTCGTCGACGAGACCCGCGCGCTCAACAAGGAGGCCGCGGAGATCGCGCGGGCCGCGTGCGACGCCCACGCCACGAGCGAGAAGCCCCGCTTCGTGCTCGGCTCCATGGGCCCCGGCACGCGCCTCATCACGCTTGGCAACACCACATGGGAGGAGATGCTCGAGTCCTACACCGAACAGGCCCGCGGCCTGCTCGACGGCGGCGTGGACGCCTTCATCATCGAGACGTGCCAGGACATCCTGCAGGTCAAGTGCGCTGTGAACGCCTGCCTCAAGGCCCTCGACGAGCGCGGCAAGACGGCGCAGGACGTGCCCATCATGGTCAACGTCACCATCGAGACGACGGGCACGATGCTGCTGGGCACCGAGATCGCCGCGGCCGCCGAGGCGCTGCGCTCCTTCCCCATCTTCTCGCTGGGCCTCAACTGCGCCACCGGCCCCGTCGAGATGGCCGAGCACGTGCGCTGGCTGGGCAGGCACTGGGACAAGGCGGTCTGCGTCGTGCCCAACGCCGGCCTGCCCGTGCTCGTCGACGGCCGCACCGAGTACCCGCTCAAGCCCGAGCCCTTCGCCAAGTCGCTCATGAAGTTCGTCGAGCACGACGGCGTGGGCATCGTCGGCGGCTGCTGCGGCACGACGCCCGAGCACATCGAGGCCCTCGTCAAGGCCCTGGGCGACCGCGCCCCCGCCAAGATCGAGAAATCACCCGCACCCCGCGCCTGCACCTCGCTCTACTCCGCCGTCGAGTTCCGGCAGGACAACTCATTCCTGATCGTCGGCGAGCGCACCAACACCAACGGCTCGCGCCGCTTCAAGCGGCTGCTCAACGAGGAGGACTGGGACGGCCTCGTCTCCATGGGCAAGGAACAACTCCGCGACGGCAGCCACGTGCTGGACGTCTGCGTGGACTTCGTCGGGCGCGACGGCGTGCGCGACATGCGCGAGGTGGTCAAGCGCTTCGTGCGCCAGGTGAGCGCCCCGCTCATGATCGACTCGACGCAGGTCGATGTCATGGAGGAGGGCCTGAAGCACGCCGGGGGCAAGTGCATCATCAACTCCATGAACCTCGAGGACGGCGAGGAGAAGCTCGCCGAGATCTGTCGACTTGCGCGCACCTACGGCGCCGCAGTCGTCGCCGGCACGATCGACGAAGACCCGCAGGAGGCCATGGGCAAGACGGCGCAGCGCAAGGTGGAGATCGCCCAGCGCATCCACGACCTCGCGGTCGAGCAGCACGGCCTGGACCCCGAGGACATCCTCTTCGACCCGCTGGTGCTGCCCATCACCACCGGCGTCGAGGCCGACCGACGCCTCGGGCTCGAGACGGTCGAGGGCATCCGGCGCATCCACGAGGCCATGCCCAAGTGCGGCATCGTGATCGGCCTCTCGAACATCTCCTTCGGCCTCAAGCCCAGCGCCCGCGCGGTGCTCAACAGCGTGTTCCTGCACGAGTGCCTCGAAGCAGGCCTCACGGGCGCCATCGCGCACTCGTCCAAGATCCTGCCGCGCAACAAGATCGAGGACGAACGCTGGGACGCCGCCTTGGATCTGATCTACAACCGCACCGAAGCGGGCGACCCGCTCATGCGCTACGTGGGGCTATTCCCCGACGAGGACGAGGGCGCCGAGCCCAAGCAGGCGATGGAGGACCTGCCCATCGAGGAGCGCCTGCAGCGCCACATCATCGACGGCGAGACGCGCAACCTCAAGGAATCGCTCGACGAGGCGCTCGAGTCGTACGAGGCGTTGGAGATCGTCAACGATCACCTGCTCGCGGGCATGAAGGTCGTGGGCGACCTCTTCGGCAAGGGCGAGATGCAGTTGCCCTTCGTGCTCCAGAGCGCCGAGGTGATGAAGGCGGCCGTCGCCCACCTCGAGCCGCACATGCCCAAGGTTGAGGGCAAGCGCAGCAAGGGCTCCATCGTGCTCGCCACGGTGCAGGGCGACGTGCACGACATCGGCAAGAACCTCGTGGACATCATCCTCACCAACAACGGCTACACGGTGCACAACATCGGCATCAAGCAGCCGGTCTCGAACATCGTCAGCGCCTTCCGCGAGCACAAGACGGACGCGATCGGCCTCTCCGGGCTGCTCGTCAAATCCGTCGGCGTGATGCGCGAGAACCTCGAGGTGATGAGCGACCAGGGCATCGACGTGCCCGTGCTCCTCGGCGGCGCCGCCCTCACCCGGCACTACTGCGAGAGCGAGCTCCGCGAACGCTACACCACCGGCAAGGTCTACTTCGGCAAGGACGCCTTCGAGGGCTTGCGCCTGATGGACCTCATCTCCGCGGGCAAGTCCGAGACGCTCGATCAGGAGATCGCCGAGCGCCTCGAGAAACGCGCCCGCGCCACCGCGACGATCGAACGCTCACGCGTGCGCAAGGCGGAAGAGGCCGAGCAGGCCGCGGCGGAATCCGGGGGCGCCGGCGATGCCGGGGAAACCGGCGGCGCAACCGTCGCGGCGCCCGCCCGATCCGACGTCGCCACCGACGTCGCCGTGCCCAAGCCCCCCTTCTGGGGCTCGCGCGTGGTCGAGGGCATCGACCTCAAGCACGTCTTCCCCTACGTGAACAAGGTCGCCCTCTACCGCGGCCAGTGGCAGTTCAAAAAGGGCCGCAAGAGCGACGAGGACTTCCAGCGCCAGATCAAGGACGAGGTGGACCCGCTCTTCCGGCGCCTGCAGGAGCAGTGCGTCGGCGAAAACATCCTCCACCCCAAGCTCGTCTACGGCTGGTTCCCCTGCAACAGCGACGGCGATGACCTCGTCCTCTACGACCCCGTCGATCACGACCGCGAGATCGAACGCTTCACCTTCCCCCGCCAGCGCGACCGCCGCCGTCTGTGCATCAGCGACTTCTTCCGCCCCGCGGACTCGGGCGAGCGCGACGCCGTCGGCATGCACTGCGTCACCATGGGGCAGGAAGTCTCGCGGCGCTGCAAGCAGCTCTTCGACAACAACGAGTACGCCGAGTACCTCTACCTGCACGGCATGGGCGTGGAATGCGCCGAGGCGCTCGCCGAACTGTGGCACAAGCGCATGCGCCAGGAGATCGGCGTCGATGGAGACGACGCCCCCGAGGTCAGCAAGCTCTTCACGCAGCACTACCGCGGCTCACGCTACTCCTTCGGCTATCCCGCCTGCCCGGAGATGAGCGATCAGGACAAGCTCTTCCGCCTGCTCGATCCCTCGCGCATCGGGTGCGTGCTCACCGACAACTGGCAGATCGACCCCGAGCAGAGCACCAGCGCCATCATCGTGCACCACCCCGAGGCGAAGTACTTCAACGTGTGACCGGGGTCGAGCGGCGACGGCGCAGGCCCAAGGCCATCGCGCCCAGACCGAAGAGCAGCGCGCCGCCCGGCGCGGGGATCGGCGTCGAATCGTCGGGGTCGTTGCCGTTGTCGGGAAAATCGTCGAAGGGCGAGGAGCGGCCCGAGCCGCCGCGCGATCCGCCCCCGCCGCGCACGCCGCCCCCGCCGCCCAACGCCAGACGCTGCTTGCTGGGCTCGGCGTCGTAAGTGAAAACCAGGTCGCTGATCGGCATGGCGTCGGCGAGGAACACCTTGGTGAGCGAGAAATCACCATCGCCGTCGTGGCGCACCACGGCGCCCACAAGCTCCGCGCCCGCGGGCGCGACGCCCGCGACCGCCCACTGGTCAAGGTCGATGCCCACGCCGTACATCGCCGTGCCCTCGAAGCGCAGCGCGCCCGAGCGCGTGCCCATATCGAAACGCAGCGCCGGGCCCTCCGCGAGCGACTTGTCGGGCATGCTGTACACGGGGGCGATCGTCACGCCCTTGGCGTTGCCGGAGGTGTCGAAGAGGAAGATGTCCGGGCCGGCGGTCAGGTCGCGGTAGCCGCGGGGCAGCGAGATGCGGGCCTCGTTCGTGTCGCCGCGCACCGGCGACTCCGGGAACCGTCCGAAATTCGGATCGGTCAGATAGCGGGGCACACGCGTCGAGGGCGTGGCGGTCTCGGAGCGCACGGAGACGAGCGTGCCCGCGGGCCGAATGGCCACCGTGCCGTGTGGGGTGGTGATGCCGGTCGCAACGGCGAGCATCGCGGAGTCAACATTCATGTCGACGCCGGTCACCGGGTAGAGGGCGCGGTCGGGATCGATAACCTGGCTCTCCGCGCGGCAGACACCCGCCGCGACGAGGACGATCCACGCTGAAAGAAACAAATGCCGCATTTTACCACCTGACTCTCTCCCCCCCGGGAGCTTCCTGTGCTTGAAGCGCTCTGACGGAGAACTATCCGCAAAGCACGGGCCAATGGTTGCCTCGTCAATCGCCCTAAGTGCTTGGATTACAAGAACTTGCCAGCGTCCGAAAACGTCGCCTCCGCGGGCGTCTATCCTGCGGTCAAGTAGAAAGGTGGACCATGCGCGCACACCTGGTGCAGACCGACATCGTTTGGGAGGACAAGCCCGAGAACCGCCGGCGTGCCGCGTCCATGCTGCACGGCGTCGAGATCGACGCCGGCGATCTGATCGTGCTCCCCGAGATGTTCGACACGGGCTTCTCGCTCAACGTCGACCAAACACACGACGAGGGCGACGGGGCGCGATGGCTCTCGGATCTGGCGCGCTCGCACAAGGCCTGCGTCGTTGGGGGGCTGACCGTGCGCGATGAGATCGGTATGGGACGCAACCGAGCGCTCTGCGTCGGCCACAACGGCGAGACGCTCGCTCAGTACGAGAAGCTGCACCCCTTCTCCTACGGCCGCGAGGGTGAGCGATTCGTCGGCGGGGAGCGCATCGTGGTTTTCCCTTGGAAATACGCCGAGGGAGCCCCCCCGCTGCTCGTGCAGCCCACGGTGTGCTACGACCTCCGCTTTCCGGAGCTCTACCGCGCCGGTCGGCGCGCGGGCGCCGAACTCATCCTCGTGATCGCCAACTGGCCCAGCGCCCGCACTTCGCACTGGCGCGCCCTTCTCGTGGCTCGCGCCATCGAGAATCAGGCGTACGTGATCGGCGTCAACCGCTGCGGCAGCGACCCCCACCTCGCCTACGACGGCGCCTCGATGGTTGTCGGACCAAGGGGCGAGACGCTCTGCGACGCGGGCGAGAGCGAAGGCGTGCACAGCGTTGCCATCGATGCGCCGTCGGTGCGGGCGTGGCGCGAGGAGTTCCCCGCCTGGCGGGACGCCCGCACGGACCTGCTGCCGCATCAGGGCCGCGACGGACGCGTAAGGCTCGACACAATCGCCGGCACGCCCAGGGATACCCCGTAATCCTCACGGAGCAGTAAGCAAGGAATATGCCCTGAATCACCCCAAACGCTAGGAATCTACCCGTGGGGGCCCTGAATGGGTGTCTTTTCGGGCTCTTGCCGCCCGTGAACGCGGCGGAGGGAAAGAAATAGACAGATTGGCCAAAAATAGGGTTGACGGAGCCGGGGAGACTGCTACATTCACAACGTTGAGTTGAGTACGAGCCACCCGGCCTACCGGCTGGATGGTGGACGGAAAGAGACGAGTAGGGAAGCAAACCCATCCTACTCAAGATTTGGACCCACACTGCGGCGTTGTCAATGCGCATGCCGCAGCGGAGAGAGCTGACTCCTCCGTGGTTATCGCTGTGGTCCGGTGCAATGCCGGGTCCCGCGGCGAAGGCAAAACCACGGAATTCCCTGTGCCCGCTTCGCCGGTGTTAACGCATCGGTGAAGCGGTTCCTCCCCGACGGGCGTAGGGGGAACGCCCCTCGTTGAGGATCAGGTAGCCTTTCGCGTCTCGCTCAGGCTTGGTTCCCCTCGCCACGAGGACCGCGAAAAAAAAGTTGTTCTTGCGCGCACACCCCTTGACGGGGTGCGCAGGGTTGCTATATTGCCCCTGCGGCGTCGCACAGGGCTGCCGCACGAAGTATTTGTTCACCGTTGGAAACGATACCCTTGGCTATCTTGCCACGGGAATCGGCCGTGAGTCCCCCGGACTTACGCTTACATTTGCTGCCACACCTCTACGGAGGAGTCTACGCCAACGCCCGGTTAACGCCGGGCGCCGGCGTTTTTGGGCCGCTACACGGGGTTTTGGGCGGCCAGACAACACCCAAGGGCATCGGCGGATTGCACCAACAGCGCAGAGGGGCGCCGGAATCCCATGCGGTGTTCGGAGCAAGTCTGCCGGGCTACCGAGGGGGATTTCGGGGGGGACTGTCGGGGGCGCTTCCGGGGGCGCTTCCGGGGGGGGCCACCACCAGTTTCACCTTCCGAACCGGGGCATTGAGCCGCCGCACCATCGCGGCCTCACCGCCGGAGCGGAGCATCCGATCCAGTTCGTACCGGGTGGAGGCGTCGCGAACGCGGATCGTCAGCACGCCCCGCAGCAGCCCCGCGAGGCTCGTGTGGCCGAGAAGGTCGGGCGGGCACGTCTCCGCCCACACCGCCGCGGCGTTGCCCAGGCGTTTCTGCGTCCGCCGGAGCTCCACCGCTTCTCGCTCCAGCAACGAACGCATGGAGACGTCCTTGTCCGCGCGCACGCGGTGCGCCCGCAGCCGATCGAGCGCGTCGAGCCTGGGTTCCCGGGGGAGTGGCATGGGCACAGTGTACCGGCGCGGCGGGCGCGATCCCCGCCCGGGCATCGCCCGCGTCGCCTCAGCGCGTCGGAGGCTCGAAGTCGATGAGTTCAATCTCGAACGTGAGCTCCGCCCGGGCGGGGATGCGGGGCGGGCGCCCCTGCTCGCCGTAGGCCAGCGGGTACGGGATGGTCAGCCGACGCACACCCCCGATGCGCATGCCGGGCACGCCCTCCTGCCAGCCGCGGATCAGCCTGGCGAGCTCGAACGTCATGGGGCGGCCGCGGGCGTCGGTGGAATCGAAGACCGTGCCGTCGGCGAGGGCGCCGCTGTAGAACACGGTGACCGTGGCTCCGGGCGGGCAGACAGCGCCCGTACCCACGCGCACGTCCTCGATGACAAGGCCGTCCTCGGTGGTGCGCGAGGTGGGCGCCTCGGGCGCGTGCCGCGCTTCGTGCTGCGCGCCGTTCTGCACCCCGTTGCTCGCCGCGCCCGCCGCCGCCGCGGCGTCATCGCGCTCTAGGGATGCGGCGCAGGCGCAGAGGCTTGCGCACGCGCCCAGAGCGCAGAGTCGTGCGATGGTGCGACGGCTGAGCGAGCGGACGAGCGGCGAACGGTTCATGGATGCTCCGGCGTGCTGGGTTCGACGGCGTCGGGCTCCGACGGCGCGTCGGTGGTGTCTGCGTTGGGGTCGGTGGCGTCTGGCGCGTCGTCGGAACGGGCGCCCTCGTCTGGATCTGGGGAGGGGGCCGGGGGGCGCGGCGCCGGAGCGTCGTAGACAAGGGTGCGGTCGGCGAGGCTGACGACGATGCGCCCGTCGAGCACGTCGATCGCGACGGGGCTCGAGGGCAGCCGCACGGGCTGCTGCAACGACAGGGCCGCGCTGGTGCGGGTGTAGGAGCGGAGCACGTGGGCCGTGCCGTCGCCGTCGGCGTCGATGGTGATGAACGCGTCGCGCGCGAGGGCAGCGGGCAGCACCTCGCCCACGCCGGTGCGCACGTCGCGCCCGACGACTTGGCCGCCGGCGCCGAAGATCACGACGCCCAGCGGCGTGGCGAAGGCCACGCGGTCGTCCACGACGTAGGCGTTGATAGGTAGTGATCGCAGCACGCGCGAGCGAGAATCGAGCGGTTCGTCGCGCACGCGCCCTTCGTTCGTGTCGATCTGCCAGAGCGAGTCCTGCCCGTCCATGACGAGCAGACGGCCCCGCGCCAGCCACGCCTCGCTGGTGAGACGCATCGAGGCGGAGACGACGCGCCATCGCACCATGCGCCGGTGCACGTCGATGCACTCGACGCCGCCGTCCATGCCGACGTACGCGCGCCCGTCGGAGCCCACGCGCACCCACCGCACCTGCCCGGACTGCAGTGACTCGCGGTGGAGGATGCGCCCGGTGCGAAGGTCGATGGCGTACAGGGCGGGGTCGCCGGGGGATCGTTCACTCTGTGCGCCGGCGCGCTCGTTGGCGCCCCCGATGACGAGCACGCCCGCGTCCGCGCCGGCGTCGTGGACGCGCGCGATCGTCGCGTCGAGCGTCCAGAGCGTCTCACCGGTTTCGAGGTCAAAGCCCGCGGCCCGCCCGGAGCGCTCGATGAGGGCCATGGTTCGGTGATCGAAGACCACCACCAGCTCGGTGACGGCGCGGGGCCCGGCGAGCGGCGTGTGCACCAGCACGGGGCGCCCCTCGAGCGTGGCGATGACGCGGGGGTCGAGCACGCCGGGATCGTCGGGGAAGAGCGATCGGAACGCGGGGGTGGACCAGAGCGGCGCATCGGGGCCGCGCCCGACCCCGATCCGCGTGACGCGCATCCCGCCGGAGAACCCGGTGTCCGTGGCTTCGGCGACGAACACCGAGTCGCGGTCGGTGCGCACGTGACGCGCGCCGGGGCTGGGCAGCGTCCACGCGTGGCGCAGGCCGGAGTTATCGTCGACGGTGAAGAGCGCCAGCTCATCGGCGGGGCCGGTGAGCACGATGTGGCCCGTTGGCGGAGCATCGGCGCTCTGCGCGAGCGGGTGCGCCAACCGCCAGCCGGGGATCAACTGGGCATCGCGGTCGGTGCGCGGTGCGCCGACGCTCGCGCGCCGATCGAGATCGGCGACACGCCGCGACAGCGCAGCGCGCAGCGCGGCCGCGTCGATCGTCTCGCCACGCTCACGCATGGCGAGTTCGGGGTGTGCAGCGCGCAGGCGTTCGAACGTCTGCAACGCGGCCCGCGCCTGCCCGGCGCGGTCCAGCGCCAGCACCAGCCGGCCGGTCAACTCGCCGAGCAGCCTGGGGTCGTCCACGAGCGCATCCTCAGCGGCGAGGAGGCCGGCCTCGAGCGCACGGGTGGCGCGCTCCGGCTCGCCGGCGCGCTCGTGCGTCTCGGCGGCCAGCAGCATCGCCTCCGCCGCGGCCCCCGAGACAGGCCAGCGGGCGGCGACACGCTCGTACGCACCGGCCTCGACGGGCGACGCGGCGAGGGCCTCGAGCGCGCGCCTGGCCTCGTCTTCAAAGAGCGCATAGACGCCGGGGCCGGCGGTGCGGACCACGCGCCGCAGCCGCTGCGCCGCCTCGACCTCGGCCCGCAGCGTGACGCCGGCGCGGGCGTAGATCGCTGTGCGGAGTTCGGGGTCGTCGAGCATCGCCTGATAGGCCTCGACGGCGCGTGCGTAATCGCCGCGTCGCTCGGCGTGGGCGCCGGCGACCATCCCGTGGGCGACGCGCTCCTCCGCGCCGGTCGCGATCACGCCGAGGCGGTCGATGAGGCCGGCGGCGATCTCATCCTTGAGCGGGCGGAACGGCTCGCGAGCGTCGATCATGGCGAGGGCGGACTGGAAGAACCGCTCGCGGGCCAGTTCGCTGCGCGGCTCGCCCGGCGCCCGGGCGATGGCCGCGATGGCCAGATCCGCCGCGGGCAGAATGGACTCGTGCCGGTCGGCGCGGTGGGCGAGTTCGGCGTAGGTGACGGCGGGGGTGGGGTCGGCGTCGTCGCGTCGGATGCGCTCCGTGAGCATGCGCTCGGCGACCTCCCAGAGCAGGTACGTGTGCACCTGGAAATCGTCGACCACCACGAGTTGATCCGGCAGCGCAAGGACGCTGCCCGGGCGGTCGAGCGCGATGTGCTCGGGCGTGGCGCTCCGGGCGCCCGTGCGGGCGTCGAGATCGATGCTCAGCAGGCCGTCGGAGACGGGAGCGATGACGCGCCGCCCGGCGACGAGCACGCGCCCGCGCAGATGGGGGCGGGGGACTCGGAGCAGCCGCCGAATGTCTTCGAGCTCGTCGCCACCGACGGTCGCCGCGTGAACGTCCTCGCTCGAGACGCCCAGCAGCGTGTCCTCGCTCAGCAGCAGGTAGTTGGGGTTTCCCAGCGTCTCGGCGTTGGCCACGCCGCGCCGTGCGCCGGTGCGCGTATCGAGACGCATGATCAGCCGCCGGTCGGGCGAGAGTGTGAAGAGTCCCGTGTCGTGCACGAGCGGCGTGTGCGATTCCCAGACGTTCATCTCACGTCGACGGAATGGCTCGGGGCTCGCCCGATGCACCCAGCGGAGACGCCCGGTGGCCGTTTCGACGGCGCTGATCACGCCGAGGGTGTCCATGCGGTACACGACGCCGCGGTGGACGGCGGCGCCGTCGGCGACATCCGTCGAGGGCCCGAAGGGAGACGATCCGGCGCTGCCCAGCAGCACACGCCACAGCAACTCGCCGGTGGCGACGTCGAGCCCGACGAGGTACACGCTGGTGAGCCGGCGCTGCGCCGCCTGCTTGACGGCCGCGAGCACCACCACGCCCTGATCGATGATCGCCGGCCCGCGGACCCACGAGTCGGAGAGTACGGGGTCGAGCGTCGCCACATTGACGGACCACAGCGGCTCGCCGGTGCGGGCGTCGAAGCCGTGCACGCGGGCGTCGCCTTCGCGTCGCATGTTGCGCGAGACGCCGGTGGTGCAGACGACCCACGGCCCGCTCGCCGCGACGGTGTTGGTGTCGTCGAGGCGGAGGCGCTGCGGCGCGAGGGCCAGACGCCGGTCTTCGAAGATGTCGGTGAACGTGCGCGCGGGCCATCGCGGCGTGAAGGTGAAGCGGTCCCACGCGTGCAGTGCGGCGCCGGTGTTGACGTAGATCGTGTCGCCCGCAACCGTCGGCTGCACGTGCAGACGCTGGGCGAGCGGCGAGGGCGCATCGTCGGGGCGCACCGCGGCGTCGAGGATCTCCTCCGCGTCGAACGCCTCGCCCGAGAGCGTCTCCGACCAGAGCGGACGCGCGAGCATCCCCTCCAGCGAGATCGGGCGCAGGAGGTCGAACGGGTTCAGGCCCTCGTCGATGTGCGGCGGCGTCACCGGTTCGGGCGGATGCGCCGGGGCGTCGCCGTCGGCGTCGCGCTGCCACCGCAGCGCCAGCGACACCGCGTCCGCGTCGTCGAGGTAGCGGACGACGAGCCCCAGCATGGCCGCGGCGTCGTGCGCACGCTCGCCGGTGCGGTCGGGGTGGCGGTCGAGTTGTTCGAGGGTGTGGAAGGCGCTCCAGAACTTCCCGCGTTCGAGTCGGCGCTGGGCCACGCGCAGCGCGGCCTCGAAGCCGGGTGTGGTGAGCAGACGCGTGCGCTCGACGCCCTCCGCGTTGCCGCGCTCGAGCGCTCGCGCCGCGGCGTTGTGTTCCTGCTCTCGATAGCGGATGAGCAGCGAGGGCGACTCACGCAGGAGGTTCTGCACGCGCTCACGCACGCTGATGTAGATGTCGGCGTCGCCCGGCGTGGCGATGACGCGCAGGCCATCTTCGTCGAGGAGGCGCTGCAGCACGCGAACCGCCTCGGACTCGTTGCCCGACGCCGCCAACTCACGGGCCCGGCTCACGGCCTCGCTGGCGCCGGGGGAGTCGTCCACGTACACGGGGTTGGCGCTCTGCGCGGCGACCGGCGGAGCGCCCGACGCGACCAAGGCCGCCGCCGCACAGATCGCCGCGAGAAACCGGGCCGGGGCTGGGCGTCGGCGGTAACGGTGCGTTCGGGGGGTCATGCGTCTCCGGTGTACCAACGTCTTTGTTTCCATACCGCCGAAGCCCGAGAATGTTCGCCCCGATGTGCCCCGAGGGCCTGCCTGAGCCGTTGCGGGCGGGTCACGGATCGCGAGGGCGGCCCGTCCCCGGGAGGATCGTGCGCTCGCGGGATGACGCTGCTGGAACCGACGCAGTCTAGGGTCGGATAGATCCGCTGGCCGCTCCAGATGCGCCCGAGAACCGCCGATGTCTGACCTCGTGCTCTCCCACCCCGACCAGACTCTCTCCCCGGCCTGCCCGGCGGCGTTCGAGCCCGAGGCGACGGCGATCAGCCTCGATGCCGCGGAAGATCGCGCCGAGAGCCGGGCCGACGCCCGCGCGCGGCGTGTGGCGTTGCTCTCGGTCGCCATCGTTCTCATGGCCTGGTCGGACCTCTCGCAGACGCTCAGCTACATCCGCTCCGTGGGCATGGTCGAGCTCAACCCGCTGGCCCGCGCCGTCATCGAACAGGGCGGCGTGCCGGGGCTGACGATCTTCAAGCTCCTGAGCGTGACGCTGTGCGTGGGCATCCTGCTCTCGCTGCGTCGGCGCGTGCAGGCCGAATTGTGCGCATGGGTGTGCGTCGCGGGGATGCTCGCCCTCACGGCGCACTGGCTGAACTACAACAACAACGTGCACCTGCTCGCGCCCTTCCTGCAGGAACTCGCGGCGTCGAACGCCGCGGAGTGGGTGCACATCCCCAACTGAATCACGCGATGCGCCCTCAACCGGGCGCCGGCACGCCCGCGGGCGCGGCCAGTCGCACGGCCAGTTCGATCGCGCGACGCATGGATCGCTCGTCGGCGGCGTTCTTGCCGGCGATGTCGAAAGCGGTGCCGTGGTCCGGGCTGGTGCGGGGCACCGGCAGACCGACGGTGACGTTCACCGCCTCCTCCCAACCGAGCAGCTTGACGGGGATCAGCCCCTGATCGTGGTACATGGCGACGACGAGATCGAACGCGCCGCCCACGGCGTGGTTGAAGATCGTGTCGGCCGGGAAGGGGCCGCGGACGTCGATGCCCTGCTCGCGGGCGTGCTGGATGGCCGGCTCGATGAGCCGCGATTCCTCGTCGCCCATCAGGCCGTCCTCGCCGGCGTGCGGGTTGAGGCCGCATACGCCGATGCGCGGGCGGGCGACGCCGAGCCGCTTGCACGCGTCGTTCCCGAGGTCGATGGCGTCGAAGACGCGCCCGATGGTGAGCACATTGCGCACGTCCATCAGCGGAAGGTGGATCGTCGCAAGGATGACGCGGAGCTTGGGTGAGTCGAAGAACATGCCGACGCGTTTGGCGCCGAAACGCATCGCCAGCAGCTCGGTGTGCCCGCGGTGCTTGCCGCGGCCGGCGAGCGCCCACGCCCGCTTGTTGATGGGCCCGGTGACGATCGCGTCGGCGCGCAGCGGGTCGCTCTCTGGGCGGCGCGCGGCGGCGATGGCGTCTTCCACGTATCGGAACGACGCCTCGCCGGCGGCGCGGGTGGGCTCGCGCACGGCGCCCGCGGCGGGGGTGGCGTGCTCGTCGTAGTCGAGCACCACGACGGGGTGGGTGGTGGTGGTTTCCGCGAGCGGCGAATCGTGCTGGACGCGCCACCAGTAGGGCTCGATCTCGGCGAGGTCGGCCGCGGCGAGCATGGGCTCCTGTGCGCCGTAGACGTGGAAGCGGGCGCACCGGCGCAGGGCGGGGTCGGCCAGCGCCTTGACGACGACCTCGGGGCCGATCCCGCAGGGGTCGCCCATCGAGACCGCGATGACTGGACGGCGCGCGTCGCTCATAGCCACAATGGTACGCGCCCGGGCGGCGGCGCCGGGTCGGGCGAAATCGTCCCCCCGTTCCGCCCAATCATGCCGGGGGCGGCGGCGCGCACGGAGCGTCGGTTGCGCACGTTTCCTCCCCCCTCTCGCGGAGCCCTCGTCATGGAGCACAACGTCACCCTCGGGCCGGGGATCGACGAAGCCAACGGCGGCCTGACCGCCGGCGATCGCACCTACGGGACGTTCCTGCACGCGATCGGCATCGCCAGCCTGGTGGACGCGGCGTTCATCAGCTTCTTCGGCACCCTGATCATGTGGCTCATCAAGCGCAACGAGGACCCCTTCCTCGACGACCACGGCCGGGAAGCCATGAACTTCCAGATCACGCTGGTGGTCTACTGGCTGATGTTCGGCGCCTTCGTGCTCGTGACGTTCGGCGTGGGGATCTTGATGCTGCCGGTGATGTACCTGTTGATCGCCGTGCTGCGTGTCGTCGGGTGCGTCCGCGGCGCGATCGCCGCGAATCAGGGGCGGTACTACCGCTACCCGATGTGTTTCCGCTTCATCGCCCCCCGGGCGTGAGGGCGGCGGGGCGTCCGCCCGGCCGCGCCGATACACTCCAAGCCTGATGGCGCTCCTCCAGGCCTCCAACCTGCTCAAACGCTACTCGGGCCGCGCCGTGGTCAACGGTGTGTCCTTCGAGGTCGGCCCCAGCGAGATCGTGGGCCTGCTCGGTCGCAACGGCGCCGGCAAGACGACCAGCTTCCGCATCGCCATCGGCATGATCGAATCCGACGGCGGGCGCGTGGCCTTCAACGGCCGCGACGTCACCGCCCTGCCCATGTACCGCCGCGCCCGGCTGGGCATGGGCTACCTCAGCCAGGAGCCCAGCGTCTTCACCCGCCTCACCGTCGAGCAGAACCTGCTGGCCATCCTCGAGACGACGCCCCTCAAGCGCAACCAGCGGGCGAACCGCTGCGAAGAACTGCTCCGCCAGTTCGGCCTCACCCACAAGGCGAAGGACCAGGCCCGCACCTGCTCCGGCGGCGAGCGCCGCAAGCTCGAGATCGCGCGGGCGCTCGTCACCGAGCCGCGGCTGATCCTGCTCGACGAGCCCTTCAGCGGCGTCGACCCGCTCGCCGTCGAGGACCTGCAGAAAGAGATCGCGCGCCTCTCCTCGATGGGCATCTCGGTGCTCATCACCGACCACAACGTGCAGCAGACGCTGCGCGTGTGCGACCGGGCGTACATCATCAACGAAGGGCGCGTGCTGCGCGAGGGCACGCCCAAGGCGCTCATCAACGACGACCTCGTCCGGCGCGCGTACCTCGGCTCCATGTTCCGCGGCGACGAGTTCGACGAGCCGATCATCACCCGCGCCGCCACGGAGACCCGCGCATGAGCGGCGCCCCACGACTGGCCGCGGCCTGCGCGCTGCTGACGCTGCCCGTCCTCGCGGCGGGCTGCGTGGAGCGCCGCATCTTCATCACCTCCGAGCCCGCGGGCGCGCTGGTGCAGCTCAACGACGTCGAGGTCGGGCGCACGCCGCTCGAGATTGATTTCGAGTGGCACGGCGTCTACGACGTGCTGCTCACCCTCGAGGGCCACGAGCCGCTGCGCACCACCGCCCGCGCCGATGCACCGATCTACGAATGGCCCGGCTTCGACCTCGTCGCCGCCGCCCTGCCCATGACCTTCCGCAATCACATTCATTGGCGCTTCGAGCTCGAGCCCCTCGACCGCGACCAGGACGCCCTGCTCGAACGGGCGCGAGCACTGCGGGAAACGCTGCACGAGGCCCACGAGCCACCGTCGCCCGACGACGCGCCATGAAATTGGCCGCGAAGCATGTGTTTCAAGGCCCGTGAGGGGGTCGCGGCGCCTTTCGTCAAATAATCATCAGATTTTCCTTGTCTCCTCCCCGGTTTGAGGTCAGCCTGTCACATGCTCGCGACGGTTGCGGAGCCGTCGCACGGAGCCGGGAGAAACCGAGTGCTCGGCCGCGTGGGCGTAGACGCCCACGGGCCTCAATGGAGGTCGCTCTATGCGCCCGTACTCCCGTCTCGCGTACGTTCTCGCTGCATCGCTGCCGGTCGGTATCGCGGCGTCGTCCGCGGCGAGCGCCGAGCCCCCGTCCCTGACCAGCGTGCGCGCGTTCGATTCGCGCGATGCGATGGTCATCCCCGGGCCGGGCGCCCCCGGACCGGGCGCCGAGGGCCGCGGCCTGCGGGGACGCGATGCGCACATGCTGGGCACCCACGGCGCATTCGGGCGGCTCTCGCGCGGGTCGGCGGGCGTCGCGGCCGGGGCGCGCACGGACGACCCCTGTTCGCCCACGACGCCCACACCGCAGTTGATCGAGATGCACGACACGCTTGAATCGCTCGACCCGATGCAGCCTCTGGACGGGCAGTTCTCCTCGCCGATGTGGGTGAACCACCCCGTCAGCGACGGGACGCTCAACCGCTGGGCGGGCCAGGGCGCGCCCTTCTCGAGCGTCAGCGACGAGGTGCTCGGCGACAACGACACCCGCAAGGTGCGGCTGTTCGCGAACTTCTCACCGTCAAGCGGGTTCTACTTCGGGTGGAGGACAGTCCTCATCCGCGAGAACACAGGCCCGTCGGAGTTCACGAGACTCGTACTGCGTCCCGACGCGTCGCAGCCCCTGCGCGGCGGGCACGAATCGTGGATCAACAGCACGGACTCCACGTGGTCGAGCGAGACTGTCTCCACGTCCAGCGGGTTCATCTCAACGCGCCTGCTCTGGGGAGGCACGAACACGAACCCCGACAGCAGTTTGCCACTCGGACCGATCGACCATTACTACTGGCTCGGCCCGCCCGGCGGACCGCTGTTCACACAGACCAAATTCATTGGGAGCGCCCCCGCGGGGTTCAACGTCGGCGACCCCGTCCCAGTGGTGGTCGGCGCGTGGCACCGATTGATCCACGAGTTCGATTCCGACAACACCATCCGGTACTACATCGATTATCTCGACGGGCAGGGGGAGTTCCTGATCGGCGAGCACGCCATCCTTACGACGCCGTACCTCGACAGCGTTGGCGGCAACGCGACGTTCGAGATCCAGGGCGAGACGCACTACGTCGACAACGTCTTCGCGATCGGCTACGAGCGGCTTCTGACCCCGCCCCCGCTGGCGTGCTGCGGCGGGTCGTACACCGACGACATCGAGTGGCTCGAGACCGGCCTGCTCAGCGCCCAGAGCCCGCGCTGGACGGACGCCCTCAGTTCCAAGGCCAGCGTCGTTCAATCCGGCGGCAACAAGTGGATCCGCCAGCGCAATATCTTCTTCGACTACTTTTTCCGCGAGGAGTTCCGCACGTCGCTGCCGCCGACGCACGCCATCCCCGGGATGCCGTTCACGCTCTGCGTGGACGCACACGTCTCGTCCAACAACCGCGTGATCCGCGGCGTCTCGGCCCGCGCGACGCACTCGTCGGTCATCGGCGCCGACAACCTCGCGTTCCGCCACTTCATCGGGCACTCCGATCCCAACGACCCCGGCAACCCCTTCTACACGCCCAGCCTGTACACCCAGATCAACCCGGCGTTCGACTACACGCCGGTGGGGACCAATCCGTTCGAGAACATCGCCGAGGTGGGCGTGGACATCATCGAGATCGGCCCGTTCCCCTCGGGCGGGGCCTTCAAGACCGTCTGCACCGAGATCGACGACCACCACAACATGATCGTCACGGTCGACGGCGTGCCCTACGGCGCCGGTCTCGCGGCGTTCCGCACCGGCGTTGTCCGCATGGGCTTCGAGTCGCGCAACGATAGCGGCGGCTTCAACGACGAACTCCGCATCGACAACGTCGTGCTGATGTGCGAGCCGCTGCCCCTGGTCACGTACCCCAACCTCACGCTGGTGTACCTCGACGATCTGGAGTGGGCGATCCCCAACGTCCCCCCGGGGGCGCAGGTCGAAGACCCCGCCGCGCCCACACGGTGGTCGTCCGCGTCGCACGTCGCGGTGCGCGACCTCGGCGCATCGACGCGCGTGATCGAGATGGAGAACGTCCGCCGCGACACCGACGCGGCGACGCCCGGCGGCCCCGGCTTCGCCTTCTTCACGCAGGCCAGCACCGAGCTGCCCGAGGTGGAGGGCTCCGACACGCGCGGCTGGGTCGCGGGGGGACGCTTCATGATGACCGACGGCGCCACCACGCGCGTGTGGTCGCCGTCGGGGCAGGACCCTTCGTCGAGCACGCTGCTCATCGTCACACGCCTCGTGTTCAGTTCCGTCACGCAGACGTTCTGGGTGCTCGTCCCCCATCCCGACGACGACCCCGACGCCGTCCCGCCCGTCGTGCACGAGCCGATCTACATCGACACCGGCGCCGGGCTCGCGGAGGCGGGCGTGGGGTTCCACGAGTGGTTCCGCCTGACGATCCACCAGAACCTCGACGGCGGGATCACCTTCCGTGTCAACGGGAGGCTCCTGCGCGACGCCAGCGACGCGGTCGTGTTCGCCCGGTCGCTGCGGAGCGTGGACGACGCGAACACGGTGCGCACCCACAGCGACCTGCGCCGACTCTCCTTCTCCTCCGGCGACGAGGCGGCCGCGCCGACGGGCTCCATCCTGTACGCGGACGACGTCACGGCGTGGGCCTTGCCCTGCGTCGGCGACGCGACGGGTGACGGCTTCGTGGGCTTCGGCGATCTGTCGATCGTGCTCGGCGTCTTCGGCCAGTCGGGCCAGGACCTCCCCGGCAACATCGCGCCCGACGCCGACGGCGACGGCGTCCCCGACGACGACGTCGTGAACTTCGAAGACCTCAACGCCGTGCTCAGCGGGTACGGCGCCGAGTGCGATTGATCGCGGCGTGGGTCAACGAGGGGTCGAGGGTCCGGCCGGGGTTCCGGCCGGGGGCGCGCCGTCGGGCCAGCGCCCGCTGACGTCCACCTGCACCCACTGATCGCCCACCAGCCGCGGCGTGGCGTCGTTCTCCGGCCAGCCGGTGGCCTCGATCATGCGGCGGCGAAGGTCCTTGGCGATGTCGCGGGCCGACAACTCCGAGTCGGTGTAGTCGACCATCGGCAGCGCCCGCACCGTCGATCGGCTCCGACGCCAGAGGCTGGCCCACGCCGGATCGATCTGCGGGGCGCCGTCGATCACCAGCGGCAGCACCCGCGCGCCGGTGCGCTGGATGAAGAGCCCGACGCCGGGCAGGAACGGCAGCACCGCCCGGGGCGGACGCTCCAGATGCCCCTCGGGGAACACGCCCAGCACCCCCCCGGAACGGATGTGCCGCAACGCCTCGCGCACACCCATCGACTCGTTGCGGCGCCGGTCCACCCGGATCACCTGTCCGATGTCCCACAACGGCTGAAGCATCGACACGGCCATGTCGTCGGCCATCACCCAGCGGATGGGGAAGGGGCACGACGCCTGGATCAGCACCGGGTCCACCCCCGCGGTGTGGTTGGCGACGACGATCAGCGGCCCCGGGTGGCCCGAACGGGGGATGTTGTCGGCGTCGATTATCCGAAGGCGGTGCATCGCCCACGAGTAGCGCCGGAAAACGAACATGATGATGCCGGCCTCGAGGTCGGAAGGGTCCGGGGCGTGGCGGAGCACAGCGCGCGTCAACGCCAGCAGCGCCGTATACAACATGATCGCCGGGATGACCCAGTACCAGAGGAGCACGCCATAGGTTAGCACTCGCTAGGTATGATGGCGAGTCACCCCCCGCGCCTTGCCGCGTGTCGTGCGTCGGCTACCGTGGCCCGGGTTTGCGCCGCCCGCGCCGCCCGACGCGGCGTCGGGCGGGCGACGGACGGAGCGCGTTTCAACCCCCCGAGGAGCCAGACGGACGATGCCCAAGCGCGAGGACCTCCGCACCATCATGATCCTCGGTTCCGGCCCGATCGTCATCGGGCAGGGCTGCGAGTTCGACTACTCCGGCGTGCAGGCGTGCAAGTCGTTGCGCGACGAGGGGTACCGCGTCGTGCTCGTCAACTCCAATCCCGCGACGATCATGACCGACCCGGGGTTCTCCGACCGCACCTACATCGAGCCCATCACGCCCGAGGCGGTGCGCAAGATCATCGAGCTCGAGCGCGCCCGCGGCGAGCCGATCGACGCGCTGCTGCCGACGCTCGGCGGGCAGACGGCGCTCAATTGCGCCTGCCGCCTGTGGGACGACGGCGTGCTGCAGGAACTGGGCGTCGAGATGATCGGCGCCACGCGCGAGGTCATCCACCGCGCCGAGGACCGCCGCGTCTTTCACGACGTGTGCGCGGGCATCGGCCTGCGCCTGCCGCATGCGAAAACGGTGACCACGCTCAACGATGCGCTCGAATTCCTCGAAGAGATCGGCCTGCCCGCGATCATCCGCCCCGCCTTCACGCTCGGCGGCAGCGGCGGCGGCGTGGCCTACAACCGCGAGGAGTTCGAGGACATCGTCGCCCGCGGCCTGCGCGCCTCGATGATCGGGCAGGTGCAGATCGACCAGTCCGTGCTAGGCTGGAAAGAGTACGAACTGGAGGTCGTGCGCGACCGCAACGACAACTGCGTGATCGTCTGCGGCATCGAGAACATCGACCCCATGGGCGTGCACACCGGCGACTCCATCACCGTCGCGCCCATCCTCACGCTCACCGACAAGGAATACCAGCGCATGCGCGACGCGGCGATTGCCATCATGCGCGCCGTCGGCGTGGAGACGGGCGGCTCCAACGTGCAGTTCTGCGTGAACCCGGCGGACGGCGAGATGCTCGTCGTCGAGATGAACCCGCGCGTCTCGCGCTCCAGCGCGCTCGCCTCGAAGGCCACGGGCTTCCCCATCGCCAAGATCGCCGCCAAGCTCGCGGTCGGCTACACCCTCGACGAGCTCCGCAACGAGGTCACCGGGACCACCAGCGCGTGCTTCGAGCCGGCGATCGACTACATCGTCACGAAGATCCCCCGCTGGACGTTCGAGAAGTTCCCCGAGGCCGACCAGACGCTCACCACCCAGATGAAGAGCGTGGGCGAGGGCATGGCCATCGGGCGCACCTTCAAGGAGAGCTTCCAGAAGGCCATCCGCTCGATGGAGGTCAAGCGCTTCGGCCTGGGCCTCGACCGCAACGACCAGTGGCTGATGCCCCAGCGCGCCAAGAGCCCCGAGGAGCGCGAGCGCCTCCGCAACTCCGACGGCGGCCCCATGGAGTGGCCCATCCCCGAGGACAAGCTGGTGCGGAAACTCGCCGCGCCCAGCCAAGGGAGGCTGTACTACATCCGCTACGCGTTCAAGATGGGCTGGACGATCGAGCGCGTGCACGAGCTCTCGAAGATCGACCCCTTCTTCCTCGATCAGATCCAGCAGCTGGTGCAGTTCGAGGACGAGCTCTGCGCCCACACGCGCCTCGAGGACGTCCCTGACGAGACGCTCCGCCGCGCCAAGGAGCTGGGCTACTCCGATGCGCAGCTCGCCAACCTGTACCTCGGTCGCATCAACCCCGAGACGATCCTGAAGGTGCGCGCGTGGCGCGAGTCGCGCGGCGTGCGCCCGGTGTACAAGCTCGTGGACACCTGCGCCGCCGAGTTCGAGGCCGCCACGCCCTACTTCTATTCGACGTACGAGACCGGCTTCGTCGAGGTGGACGAGCGGGGCGTCGCGCGCCATGTGCCGGCGGAGGACGAGGCCCGCATCGGCGAGCGCGAAAAGGTCGTCATCCTCGGCGGCGGCCCCAACCGCATCGGGCAGGGGATCGAGTTCGATTACTGCTGTGTCCACGCCGCGTTCGCCGCCAGGGAGCTCGGCTTCGAGTCGGTGATGATCAACTCCAACCCGGAGACGGTCAGCACCGACTACGACACGTCGGACCTGCTCTTCTTCGAGCCGCTCACGCTCGAGGACACGCTCAACGTCGTCGAGCGCCTCAACGGGGGCGGTCGCGGCGGGCGCGACGGCGCCGGCGGGCCCGTGCGGGGCGTCGTCGTGCAGTTCGGCGGGCAGACGCCCCTCAACCTCGCGCACGGGCTGGACAAGGCCGGGGTGCCCCTCATCGGCACCACGCTCGACTCCATCGACCTCGCGGAGGACCGCGAACGCTTCGACGCGCTGCTCGAACGCCTGGGCCTGCACCGACCGCCCAGCGGCATCGCGTACACGCTCGAACAGGCGGTGCTCGTCGCCAAGCGCGTCGGCTACCCCGTGCTGGTGCGCCCCTCCTACGTGCTGGGCGGGCGCGGCATGGAGGTCTGCTCCGACGAGAAGAGCCTGCGCGAGTACGTCACCCGCGCCGTGGACATCTCCGACCTCGCCGACGCGCCCGTGCTCATCGACAAGTTCCTGGGCGACGCCACCGAGGTGGACGTGGACGTCGTCGCCGACTTCGATCCCTCCGGCGCCGCCCGCGAGGGCGCCAAGGCGCTCGTGTGCGGCGTGATGGAGCACATCGAGCAGGCCGGCGTCCACTCCGGCGACAGCGCCTGCACCGTCCCGCCCTACGCGCTGCACCCGAGGCTCGTCGAGCGCATCCGCGAAACCTCGCGACGCCTCGCGAAGGAGCTCCGCGTGTGCGGCCTCATGAACGTGCAGTTCGCCATCAAGGACGACGAGATCTACGTGCTCGAGGTCAACCCCCGCGCCTCGCGCACCGCGCCCTTCGTCAGCAAGGCCAAGGGCGTGTCGTGGCCCGCGATCGCCGCCAAGGCGATGATGGGCATGACGCTGCGGAAACAGAACGCGGTGGAGATCCCCGACTCGGGCTACTACTCCGTGAAAGGCCCCGTCTTCCCCTTCGCCAAGTTCCCCGGCGTAGACGTGGTGCTGGGCCCCGAGATGCGCTCCACGGGCGAGGTCATGGGCATCGATCGTTCGCTGCCCGTCGCCTTCGCCAAGGCGCTCATGGGCGCGGGGATGGACCTGCCCACCAGCGGCAACGTCTTCCTGAGCGTGCGCGAGGCGGACAAGCAGCGCATCGTCGAGGTCGCCCGCGCACTGCGCTCGATGGGGTTCGAGGTCTTCACCACCAGCGGCACGGCGGAGTTCCTCGCCCGCCACTCGGTGCGCACCAACGGCCTCAAGAAGATCGCCGAGGGCGCCCGCCCCAACGTGCTCGACATGCTGCTCAGCGGCGAGATCCAACTGGTGATCAACACCCCCACGCGCAGCGGCTGGAACACCGACGAGGGGCGCATCCGCGCCAGCGCCGTGCGGCTGGGCGTGCCCATGGTCACCACGGCGACGGGCGCGCTGGCCGCGGTGCGGGCCATCGAGGCCCTGCGCGCCGGCGACTGGTCCGTCGCGGCCCTGCAGGACTACGCCGACGGCGCCGCCGTGCAGGTCTGACCAGCGCGCGACACCGCCGCGTATGGGTCCACGCGCGGCGTCGCACGAGGAGCCGCGCCGCCGCGGCTTACGCGTAGCTGTGCAGGCCGGTGATCACGAAGTTGATCACCGTCCAGTTGAAGAGCATCACGGCGCAGCCGATGATCGCCAGGATCGCCGTCCACAGGCCCTTGTCGCGCACCTTGAAGCGCACGTGGATGAGCACCGCGAAGACGAGGAACGTGGCCAGCGCGAAGACCTCCTTCGGGTCCCAGCCCCAGGGGCGGCCCCAGGAATGGTCGGCCCAGATCGCGCCCATCACCAGCCCCGCCCAGAGCAGCACGAACGCCAGCTCCATCAGCACCATCGTGGCGCCGTCGAGCACCTCGCCGGGAGTGGCCTTCTCGCCGCTCTTGCGCCCGCCGTCGCGCATGATCATCGAAGCGGCGCCGCCGACGCGGGCGAAGTCCGGGGGGCCGCCGCCGAAGCGGTAGAGCAGGTACATCGTCGCCGTCACCGCGGCCATGCCGATGAGCGCGTACGAGAAGATCGTCACGTTGACGTGGATGTACAGCCACACGTCGTGCAGGATCGGCATCATGTTGCCGATGGTCGGGTTGAGCTGCACGGGCAGGAAGTGCGCCGCCATCAGCGCCGCCATCGAGGCCACGGCGCTGGTGAGGAAGAACAGGTTGCGCATGGGCGTCTGACGCGCAAAATACTCGAACGCGAACGCGCCCAGCGCGCCGAACCACGCCGCGGTGGTGACCGCCTCGAACATGTTCGAGTTCGGGAAGCGACCCGAGACGTACCACCGCAGGAAGAAGGCGACCGTCTGCAGGGAGAAGGCGATCAGGAACACGCCCACGCCCGCACGCCGCGCCCACGGCCAGCGGTACACCACCGCCATCAGCAGCAGGGCCACGCTGACGAGGTAGACGAGCCACACCCACGTCATGTTGTTGAGGTGGAAGTAGCGGCTCTCCCACGCGAGGCGGCTCTGGTTGGGGTAGATCGCGGCGTTGACCTGGGGGAGTTGCTCGGCGAGGCGGGCGACGGCGGCGTTGACGCGCTCGGCGTCCTCGGCGCGCCAGGCGCCGATGAGGTCGGTCCACGCGCTGGTGAGGCGCACGCCCAGCGCCGGGTCGAGCCCGGGGATGACGGGGGCTCCGGGGGCGCCGGCGTGGGCAGCGTGGCTGTGCCCGTGATGGTCGTGGTCGTGGTCGTGGTCGTGTCCCACGTGAACGTGGCCGTGGCCGTGGCTGTGCCCGTGGCCGTGGGTGGCGTCCATCGGGGCGACGCCGCTCTGGCTGAGCGTCACGATGCTGATCCACGCCGACTTCTCGTCGCCGCGGGGCGGGGGGATCATGCGCAGCCGATCGACGAGCAGCGCCGGCGAGCGCACGTGGATGGCGGACTGCACTTCCTCGACGGCGCGGGCCGCGCGCATCGCGTCGCGCCCCAGGCGCGCCATCAGTTCGCGCACACCGGGGTCCGTCATGATGAGTTCAGAGGAGATCAGCCCCGTGGACTCGAAGCGGGCGAGGCGGGCGGGGTCGAGGTCGCCGCGCTCGCCGAGGCGCTGCGCCATGTACATGCGCACCGGCTTGCTCTTGACGAAGATGACGTCCAGCCCGTCGTAGCGCTCGGGGCGGAACATCATGTCGAGGTACGTGAAGCCGCGGCGCTGGCCCAGCACCTGATGCGGCCCGCTCACGTAGCGCATGAAGACGTGCGCGTGCGACTCGAACGAGCGCAGGCGCCCGTCGGAGTGCACAGCGACGCGGTCGAGCGGGGAGAGGTCCACCGCGCGGGCGAACTCGGATGGCGTGGGGCGCGACGGGCGGTCGCTCAAGCGCTGGGCCGTGTAGTACGACAGCGCCCCGAGCAGGATCGCGACAACGACGTAGACGCGGGTGGGGTGCTTCATGGTTCAGGCTCCGGACGCGGCGCCAACGGCGTCGCGCTCACGCATCGGTGATCCGTCTTCGTCGGCGTCGGCGGGGTTCGCCGCACGCGGCAGAACGCCCTTGGCCTCGAGCTCGCGCAGCACGTTCTCGCGCCGGCGGCGCTTGATGACCGGCTTGAAGTAGAACGCGTAGATCATGCCCAGCGTCGCCAGCGCGCAGCCGGCGAGCTGCGTCACCACGCCGTCGCGGTTGCCCACGCCCACGCCGGTGAAGTTCAGGCCCGCGGTGCCGATGTCGCCAGCGAACCGCGGCGGGTCGGGCGGATCCCACATCGCCTGGAAGTACCGCTGCCCGGCGTGCTGCGCCGGGGCGTTGGTGCGGATGTAGACGGGCTCGCTGAGGCCGTCCTCGGTGACGAAGCGCAGGCGGCTCTCCCAGTCGCGGATGCTCGAGACCGAGCCCGTGAACCCGCCGATGTGGGTGATGAGGTTGAAGTCTTCGAGGATGATCGGGTCGGGCAGCAGCTTGCGCTGACGCGAGAAGAGCACCTCGACCTCGCGCCCGTCGGCGAGGCGGATGCGCTCGGGGGCGAAGCGGAAACGCCCGCCGTAAGCGTACGTCTCGTCGGGGAAGGCGTAGTGGTTGTAGATCAGCCAGCGCGATTCGGTGCGCCCGCCGACCTCGATCTCGACCTTGGCCATCGCGTAGTTGGTGCGCGCATCCTTGTCGCGCATCGACGGCGGCACGATCTGCGGGCGCGACTCGGCGCGCGATGTGGGCGAGTACGTGGTGACGACAAACGTCAGCCCCTCGTCGAGCGGGGTGCGCTCGCCCACGCGGACGGGCACGGCCCGCGCCGTGCCGTCCTCCTCGCCGATCAGCGCCAGCAGCCCCACCTCGCTGGGGGGGCCGGCGACGAAGCGCAAACGGGGCGTGGGACGCTCGGGCTGGTACGTGGCGTCGATCGCGGGGTCCGGCTCGTTGAGCGGGTGCCCGGCCATCGGGTCGTGCTCGTCGGCGTTGACGAAGTCGCGCGTCACCTCGGGGAAGTCGGAGACCCATCGCGTGATCTCGCGGTCGCCGATCCGAAAATCGACCACCGCGATCG
>RECZ01000046.1 GCA_007693765.1 Phycisphaerales bacterium
TCAGCTGGGAGAGCGCTTGCATGGCATGCAAGAGGTCGTCGGTTCGATCCCGATCAGCTCCACTTGAACGATGAGACAACGCCCGGCCGCTCGGCCGGGCGTTGTTGTTTTTGCTGGGGAGGGATGCGGCGGCGCTCAGCCCGCGGAGCCGACGAGCGCGGAGTTGGTGTGGAAGCGCTGGAGGGCGGCGAGGAGTTGCTCGACCTGCTGGGGCGGTGGCATGCTCAGGAGGCGGCGGCGGAGCGCGGTGACGGTTTTGAGTTCGGCGTCGGGGAGGAGGAGGTCCTCCTTGCGCGTGCCGCTGGCGGCGAGGTTGATGGCGGGGAAGAGGCGGCGCTCGGAGATCTTGCGGTCGAGGATGAGCTCCATGTTCCCGGAGCCCTTGAACTCTTCGAAGATGACCTGATCGGCCTGGCTGCCGGTGTCGACGAGGCAGGTGGCGATGATGGTGAGGGAGCCGGCTTCCTCGGTGTTGCGGGCGGCGCCGAAGATCTGGCGGGGGACTTCGAGTGCTTTGGAGTCGAGGCCGCCGGACATGGTGCGGCCGGAGTTGGCGTGCCGGCGCGAGGCGTTGAAGGCGCGCCCGAGGCGGGTGAGGGAGTCGAGGAGGATGACGACGTGCTTGCCGGCCTCGACCATGCGTTTGGCGCGGTCGAGGGTCCACAGGGCGAGGGCGATGTGCTTCTCGTTGTCGTGGTCGTTGCTGGAGGCGAGGACCTTGCAGGGGACGTTGCGCCGGAAGTCGGTGACTTCTTCGGGGCGTTCGTCGATGAGCAGGGCGATGACCTCGGCGTCGTCGTAGTTGCGGGCGATGGCGCCGGCGATGTCCTTGAGGAGGGTGGTCTTGCCGGCCTTGGGGGGCGAGACGATGAGGGCGCGCTGGCCGCGGCCGATGGGGCAGAAGAGGTCGATGAGGCGGCAGGAGGGTGAGCAGCCGGGGAACTCGAGGGTGTAGCGCGGCTGGGGATCGATGACGGTGAGGTCTTCGAAGGGCTTGCGGCGGGCGAACTCGTCGGGGGGGAGGCCCTCGATGGCGACGAACTGCTCGACCATGGGGCGGACGGGTCGGTCGCCCTTCTGGGGGCCGCGCCGGCGGCGGCGGGACTTCCGGGCGGCGACCTCGACGGTGACCTCGAGGGCGTTGCGCAGGTTGTACTGCTCGCCGAGGGCGAGTGGGACGAAGGGGTCGTCGACGCTCTGGACCAAGGACTCGCTCATCTGGCGAACCCGGCCCTCGGCGCGCTGCGGCCACTCGAGGATTCCGGTCAGGGTTGTCATGCGTGTGCGTCAGCGGCGGACGGGGCGGGCGCCGTTCGCGGGTGCGTTCGGCGGTGGGGTGTGAACCCGGAAGCGGGGCCTCGTCTGCGGGCTTTGTTCAAGGGGATTCAAGCAGGACCGGGGCCGCGCGTCAAGCCGGTCGCCGGAGGGGCCGCGGCGGGGGGCGGGTCGTGCGCAACTGGGGGGATGGTCGGCTAGCATGGCCCGGCGAGGCCAAATGGGCGCTGCATCAAGCGGGATCGAGCGTCCCGGGCGGCTCGGGCGGCGTGCTTCGTGCGCGACAGAAGTATGGAAGTTTACAAGGGCATCCCGGTCTCTCCCGGCGTCGTTATCGGGCGCGTGGTCGTGCTGGGCGATTCGCGCGTGCGGGTGCCGCGTCGGCAGGTGAAGGCGACGCAGGTCGAGGCGGAGGTGGCGCGCTTCGAGGAGGCGGTGGCGGCCTCGGTGGCGGAGTTGGAGTCGCTGCGGCAGAAGGCGGAGACGGATCTGGGCGGCGAGGCGGCGAAGATCTTCGCGTTCCATCAGGGGATGCTGCACGACCGTGCGCTGACGGAGCCGATCCGCGAGCGGATCCGCAATGAGCGGGTGACGGCGGACTACGCGTCGTCGGCGGAGTTCCGGCGTCTGGCGGAGTGGTTTGCGCGGATGAGCGATTCGTCGTTCTTCACCAAGGTGGACGACGTGTGGGATCTGGAGCGTCGGGTGCTGCGGCAACTGCTGGGGGAGCAGCGGACGCGGCTCTCGAAGCTGGAGCGCGAGGCGGTGGTGATCGCGCACGACCTGACGCCGAGCGAGGCGGCGTCGTTCGAGCGGGGGACGGTCATGGCGTTCGCGACGGACGCGGGCGGGCGGACGAGCCATACGGCGATCGTGGCGCACGCGCTGGGGATCCCCGCGGTGGTGGGTGTGGGCAGCATCACGGATCACGCCCGCGACGGGGACACGGTGATCATCGACGGCGACCGGGGGGTGGTGATCCTGCACCCGGACGAGGAGACGATCCGGGAGCACGAGGCGTACATCGAGCGGATGCGGCTCTTCGGGCTGTCGCTCGCGGACCTGCGCGATGAGACGTGCGAGACGCGGGACGGGGTGCACGTCGCGCTGTATGGGAACATCGAGTTCGCGTCGGAGGCGGCGACGGTGCTGGCGCAGGGCGGTCTCGGTGTGGGGCTGTACCGCACGGAGTTCCTGTGGCTGATCTCGGATCACGAGCCGAGCGAGGAGGAGCAGTACACGCAGTACGCCGCGGCGGTGGAGGCGCTGCGGGGGAAGGTGTGCACGTTCCGGACGCTGGATCTCGGTGCGGACAAGTACACGCAGTCGCGGGCGGAGGAGCCGGAGCGGAACCCGTTCCTGGGGCTGCGGAGCATCCGGTACAGCCTGCAGAACCTGCCGATGTTCCGGCGGCAGTTGCGGGCGCTGCTGCGGGCGTCGGCGCTGGGGCCGAGCCGGATCATGTTCCCGCTGATCACGACGGCGATGGAGTTGCGGCAGGCGAAGATGGTGCTGCACGACGTGATGGAGGATCTGGAGGACGAGGGTTTGGCGTTCGATCGGGACGTGCCGGTGGGGATGATGGTGGAGTCGCCCTCGGCGGCGGTGATGGCGGCGTCGTTCGCGAAGGAGTGCGATTTCTTCTCGATCGGGACGAACGATCTGGTGCAGTACGTGCTGGCGGTGGATCGGACGAACGAGAACGTGGCCAGCCTGTACACGGCGGCGCACCCTGCGGTGCTGAAACTGATGAAGGAGGTTGTTCGGGCGGCGCGGCGGGCCCAGATCGAGGTCTCGTGTTGTGGGGAGATCGCCGGGGACATCGAGTACACGATGTTGCTGATCGGGATCGGTCTGCGTAGCCTCTCGGTGTCCCCCGGTGCGATCCCGCTGGTGAAGCGGGTCGTTCGCAGCGTGGACATCGCCCAGTGCGAGCGGTTGGCCCGAAAGGTCGGCTCGTTCGATTCCGAGCGTCAGGTCGCGGCTTTTCTGCGCGATCAGGCGAGGAAGATCATTCCCGAGGCGTTCGACGGGCGTTCCGTCGAAACGGACTGATGTCCGACGCTTTCGGGCGACAACACACTCCGGCGGGCGGCGCAGCGCGTCGCTCCCGGTCGTGAGCGAGCCCTCCCGAGGCGCGCGGCGAAGGCCGGCGACGCGGTCGAGGGTGCGGAGGGGCGGCGTTGGCCGGCGCGGGATTCCCGCGAGGGCGAGCGGCGTTCTTTCAGCGGCTCGGGCCGGCCATCGCGCTGCACGCACGCCGCGGGTCGCGAGCGCATTCTCGTGCTCCTGAGCATCGGATCGATCACGCGTCGGCTGCGGGCCCCCTCGGGGCTCGCGTGCGGCTGTGGCGTGGGCGGGTCCCGGGGGCTCTGGTGGGCGGGCGGCGTTCGTGCGCGGCGGGATGAGGTGAACTTTGGCCGACAGCAGGATGCTGATTAACTACGTCCCCGGCGAAGAGTGCCGGGTGGCGGTCGTGCGGGACAACAAACTCGAAGAGCTGCACGCCGAGCGTGTGGATACGGCGAGCCACGTGGGCAACATCTACGTGGGCAAGGTGGTGAACGTCGAGGCGGGGATCCAGGCGGCGTTCGTGGACTTCGGTCTCGAGCACAACGGGTTTCTGCACATCACCGATCTGCACCCGCGGTACTTCCCGGGTGAGGAGGGAGACTCGAACGAGAAGGTGGGCAAGAAGACGCCCCGGCGCGACCGGCCGCCGATCCAGGCGTGCCTGAAGCGTGGTCAGGAAGTGATCGTGCAGGTGCTCAAGGAGGGCATCGGGACGAAGGGCCCGACGCTCACGAGCTACCTGTCGATCCCCGGGCGGTTCCTAGTGATGATGCCGCAGATGGACAACGTGGGTGTGTCTCGTCGCGTGGACGACGAGGAGCACCGGCGGAAGATGCGGGAGATCCTCGATCAGTTGGACCTGCCGGAGGGGTTCGGGTTCATCCTGCGGACGGCGGGGCTGAACCGGAACAAGACGGAGCTGAAGCGCGACCTGGCGTACCTGATGCGCTTGTGGAAGGACATGCAGCGTCGGCTGACGACGGGGTCGAAGCCGCGGCTGCTCTTCGCCGAGAGCGACCTGCTGGTGCGGGCGCTGCGCGACGTGCTGACGTCGGAGATCGACGAGATCATCATCGACGATCTCTCGGCGCTGAAGCGGGCGAGCCGGTTCCTGAAGATCGTGGCGCCGCGTGCGGGCCAGAAGCTGCTGCGCTACAACGACCACTGCCCGATCTTCCACGCGTACGGCGTGGAGGAGCAGATCGACGTGATCCACGCGCGGGAGGCGCCGCTGCCCTCGGGCGGTTCGATCGTGATCGATGAGGCCGAGGCGCTGGTGGCGATCGACGTGAACTCGGGCAAGATGCGCGACAACCGCGACGCGGAGACGACGGCGTACAAGACGAACTGCGAGGCGGCGGACGAGATCTGCCGGCAGCTCAAGCTGCGCGACCTCGGCGGCGTGGTGATCTGCGACCTGATCGATATGCGTTCGCGCAAGCACCAGCGCGACATCGAGCAGCGGATCAAGGAGAACCTCAAGCGCGACCGGGCGAACACCAAGACGCTCGCGATCAGCGCGTTCGGCATCCTGGAGATGACGCGCCAGCGGATGCGCGGCAGCCACGGGAGCGCGCACTTCGCGTCGTGCCCGTCGTGCCAGGGCCGGGGGCTGGTGCAGCGGCCGCACTCGGTGCTGGCCGAGACGCTGCGCGAGCTGGCGTGGCTGCTGCACATCCCGAAGGTGCACAAGGTCGAAGCGACGCTGGCGCCGCGGATCGCGGGCGAATTGCTCAGCGCCGGGCGGCAGCGGCTGAGCCGTCTGGAGCGGCTGACGAACAAGCACGTTTCGGTGCGCGTGAGCGAGACGGCGCCGCTGGATCACGTGTCGTTCTACGCGTACGACGAGAAGGGCAACGACATCGACATCGAGAAGCTGCCCCGCCCCAAGGCGCCGGCGAACCTCGAGGTGTGGGAAGAAGGCGTGTCGCGCGACGACGCGTGGGCGGCGGACCCGGTCGAAGAGGCCGCGGCGATCGCGCGGGCGGAGGCGGAGGCCGAGGCGGAGTTGCAGGAGCACCTCGAGCACCTCGACGACGACGACGGCCCGGTGGACCTCGACCTGCAGGAGGTCGACCCGTCGGAGATCTCGTCGTCGCTGGACGCGGGCGGCAAGAAGAAGAAGCGTCGGCGTCGGCGCGGCGGCAAGGGTCGCGGCAAGGGCGCGCAGGACGGCGCTCAAGACGGCGCACAGGACGGCGACGAGCGCGAGCAGACGCCGGAGCGTGCGCCGGCGGCGCGCGAGGATCGCGGCCCCGAGGGCGAGGGCGAGGGCGAGGGCGGCGGCGAGGGCGAGGGCGGCGGGCGCAAGAAGCGTCGGCGTCGTCGGCGTCGTCGCGGCGGCAAGGGACGCGGCGAGGGCTCGCAGGAGGCGGGCGTCGGCGCGGAGGGCGGCGGCGCTTCGGGCGGTTCGGATTCGTGGGACAACGACCCGCCGCGTGGCAACCACACACCCCCGCCGGAAGCCGTTGCGCGTCGGGAATCCGGCGCGGCGCCGAAATCAACATCGAGCCGGAATGCCCCGGCCCAGCCCGCGCCAACTGGCGACGGTCTTCGCGGCGATTCGTGGGATCTGGAGCCCATCGGCGTGCCCGCACGCGGCGGCGCCGCGTCGGCGCCCCCGGAGCGCCCGGCGCCCCCGGCGCCGGCGGAGGTCCACGCGCCGGACGTCGAGGATGACGAGGCTTCGGAGGTTGAGGCCGGCGCTGCTGATGCGCCGGTGAAGAAGAAGTCGCGTCGGCGTCGCTCCAAGAAGGGGCGTGGCGAGGGCGCAGTGGTGAACGCATCGAGCGGGGATGAAGCGGCGCACGCGGCGCGTGCCGCGGAGGCGGCGGACGCGGGCGGCGAGGACGGGGCGCCGGCGGCCAAGAAGAAGCGTTCGCGGAGCAAGAAGAAGGCCGCGCCGAAGGCGGAGGCCGTCGCCGAGGAGGCGCCGGCGCCGCCCGAGGTGGTGGTGAAGAAGACGCGGCCGCGCCGGAAGAAGAAGGCGTCGGCGGGCAAGGCGGGTGGGGGCGCTGAGGATTCGGCGTCGTGACGGGCGGCGACGCCGGTGGCGGGGCGCGGCGCTGGCACGAGGGTTCGGGGCCGCCGCGGGTGCGCCGGCTGATCCTGCTGGGTTCGACGGGCTCGATCGGGACGCAGACGATCGAGGTGTTGTCGAATCTGAACGCGCTGCACGCGCAGGGGTTGGCGGGCACGCGGTACGAGGTCGTCGGTCTGGCGGCGGGGCGGAATGCGGATGCGCTCTTTGCGCAGGCCGCGGCGCTGGGCGTGCGCGACGTGGCGGTGTGCGAGGCGGGGCGCGTCGATGCGCCGTCGGGCCTGAACGTGCGCCGCGGCGAGGACGCGTGCGAGCGGCTGGTGCGCGAGGTGGAGTGCGATGTGGTGCTGGGGGCGGTGGTGGGCTTCGCGGGGTTGGCGGCGACGCTGGCGGCGGTGGAGCAGGGGCGCGACGTGGCGCTGGCGAACAAGGAGACGCTGGTCGCGGCGGGCGCGATCGTGGTCGACGCGGCGCGCAAGAGCGGTTCGCGGCTGCTGCCGGTGGACAGCGAGCACAGCGCGGTGTGGCAGTGTCTGCCCGATCTCGCGCCGCCGTGCCGCTACGGGCCGGAGGTGGCGCGCGTGGTGCTGACGGCGAGCGGGGGGCCGTTCCGCAACGCGAGCGCGCGGGAGGTGTACGACGCCACGCCCGAGATGGCGCTGGCGCACCCGACGTGGTCGATGGGCGCGAAGGTGACGATCGACAGCGCATCGCTCACGAACAAGGCGCTGGAGTTGATCGAGGCGCACTGGCTCTTCGGGCTGGAGAGCGCGCGGCTGGACGCTGTGGTGCACCCGCAGTCGATCGTGCATTCGTTCGTGGAGTTCGCGGACGGCTCGGTGCTGGCGCAGTGCGGGGCGCCGGACATGCGCACGCCGATCCAGTACGCGCTGACGCACCCCGAGCGGCCGCGGGGCTGCTCGAATCGCATCGACTGGGCGACGCTGGGGCGGTTGGACTTCGAGCCGGTCGATCACGAGCGGTTCCCGGCGCTGCGCGTGGCGCACGAGGTGATCCGATCCGGGGGCGACGGGGCCACGACGGCGGGGGCGGTGTTCAACGGCGCGAACGAGGCGGCGGTGGGGGCGTTCCTGCGCGGCGAGATCGCGTTCGGGCGCATCACGGAGTTGGCGCAGGAGGCGCTTTCGCGTGTGGGGGTTTCGGGGTGGCGGGGGTTGGGGGACGGTGTGGAGGCGGACGGGTAGGCGCGGGCGTTTGTGGCGCGGGAGGGGGGA
>RECZ01000045.1 GCA_007693765.1 Phycisphaerales bacterium
CTCTTCAAGGCCTCCGACCCCCCCAGCGGCAACGCAGAGGTGTTCGGCGACCACTCAGACCAATCAACGACGGCCCGCGGTATCTGGGGCAGACCGGCGGCTGCCGGCGGGAACGGGAGGCGTGAAAACGGCTTGCGACACCCGAATGATCTGGACTCCAGAGCCGGCCCCTTGCCTTGGTCGTTCCGGCCCGGGTGGCGGTTGAGCCGGAAATTCTCGGTGTTCCCGGCATGGCGCCCCTTGTGCCCGACTGCCGGCCGGGGTACAACACCTCGTGGTTTACCCCATAGAACCCGACGCAAACCGCGTTCGGGCGTGAGACAAGAAACCGAACGGAGATCACCGATGGCGAAAAAGAAGACATCCAAGAAGAAAGTTGCGAAGAAGACCAAGGCCGCCATGCCGACGCCCAAGATCGCCAGCGCGAGCAAGCCCCGCACCAAGGGTGAGGTCTATCGGACCCTCGCCGAGCAGAGCGGCGTGACGCGCGGCCAGGTGTCGCGCATGTTCGAGGTCATGTCGGCCATGATCGAGAAGGATCTCGGGCGCTCCGGCCCCGGCGTCTTCAACGTCCCCGGCATGATGAAGGTCATGGTGCAGCGCAAGCCCGCCACCAAGGCGCGCAAGGGCATCAACCCCTTCACCGGCGAGGAGACCATGTTCAAGGCCAAGCCGGCGCGCAACGTCGTCAAGGTCCGCCCCCTCAAGGGCCTCAAGGAACTCGTCTGATCGCACGCGCGTCGATCGGGTCTCCTCCCCCGATACGGCGCAATGCGACGAGAAGACCCGCGATCGTGCTCCGACGCGGGTCTTTTTTTCTGCGCACGCCGAACTCGCGCCGCGCTTCGCCCATAGAACCCGTCGCTATAGTGAACCCGCGATGACACCCAACGCGCACGCCGAAACCCCCGAGATTCTCCGCACCGGAGCGCCCCTGCCGCTCACGGACGCGGACCGGCTCGCGCTGGAGCGCATGCGCCGGATCAACCCCTACGCGGAGCCCGCCGCGCACCTGCCCGACGTCCCACCGTCGCGCGTCCCGCGCCACGTCGCGATCATCATGGACGGGAACGGGCGCTGGGCCATCGAGCGCAAACTCCCGCGCGCCGCGGGGCACCGCGCCGGCGCGGAGGCCGTGCGCCGCACGATCGAGCTGTGCGGCCGCATCGGCGTCGAGGTGGTCACGCTCTACTCGTTCTCGCTGGACAACTGGAAGCGCCCCCGCGACGAGATCGACGCGCTCATGGCGCTCTACCTCGAATCACTGCGCACCGAGCGTGAACGCCTCGTCGAGAAGAACATCCGCTTCACGCAGATCGGTCGGCGCGAAGGGCTCCCCGACGCGGTGCTGCACGAGATCGACGCCACGCTCGAAGCGACCCGCGCCTGCACCGGCCCGACGCTCTGCCTCGCGGTCAACTATGGCGGGCGCGCCGAGATCGTCGACGCCTGCCGCACGCTGGCGCGCCGTGTCCTCGCGGGTGAACTCAAGCCCGGCGACATCGACGAGGCCGCCCTCGACGCCGCTCTCTACACCGCCGGCCTGCCGGACCCGGACCTCCTCATCCGCTCCGCCGGCGAGATGCGGGTCAGCAATTACCTGCTCTGGCAGATCTCCTACGCCGAGCTCCACGTCACCGAGGCCTACTGGCCCGACTTCGGCCCCGAGCACCTCTTCGCCGCGGTGCGCGACTACGCCTCCCGCAACCGGCGCTTCGGCGGCGTCGACCACACCAACAGCGACCCCGCCCTCCCGCGCTGAAAACCGCCGGCCTGCCGGACGCCGCCCGGTCCCCCGCCGCGCACCGCCCCCGGCGTGACCGCTGCACAAAGTCGCCCCAGCGCGTACCTTCTCCGCCGTGCTGCGTTACAGGCTCACCCTCGGCCCCCTGCTGATCCTCGTCGTCCTGGGCGTCTTCTGGCTCGACGAGCTGATCAACCGCACGCCCACCCCCCGCGCGCTCGTCGGCCTGCTGGGCGGACGGGAGACGCTCCCCCCCGGCGTAGCGCTCTTCGTGCTGGCCATCGCGGCGAGCCCCCTCGTGGCGCTCGAGCTATGCCGCATCCTCCGCGCCAACGACATCCGCGCCTCGCTCCGCGTGACGCTGTTCGCGGTGATCTCTGGGCTCGTGGTCTCGTGCACGATCCCCAGCTCCCTACCCGGCCCGGTGGCGGTGATGATCGTCTCCACCGCGGCCCTCATCGTGCTGCTGGCCTCGCTGCTGCAGCACTCGCGGAACCAGACGGTGCAGGGCGTGGTCGCCGCGGCGGGGGGAACGCTGCTGGCCTTCGTGTACCTCGGGCTGCTCTTCGGCTTCCTGCTGGCCATCCGACGCGAGCACACCGCGTGGCTGACGCTGGGCGTGCTGCTGCTGACCAAGTCCTGCGACATCGGGGCCTTCTTCACCGGCACCCTGCTGGGGCGGCACAAGCTCATCGTGTGGCTGAGCCCCGGCAAGACGTGGGAGGGGCTCGCCGGCGGCCTCGCCCTCGCGACGATCGTCGGCGTCTTCGGCGCGTGGTTGACGCAGCGGTCCGCCGCGGAGGCGCCGCTGGCGCTCTGGCAGGGCGCGGTGCTGGGCGTCTCACTGGGGCTCGCCGGGCAGATGGGCGACCTCGCCGCGAGCCTCTTCAAGCGCGACGCCGGCCTCAAGGACTCCGCCCGCACCCTGCCGGGCTTCGGCGGGCTGCTGGACATCATCGACTCTCCCTTGCTCGCCGGGCCCGTCGCGTACTGGCTGCTGCTGCTCTTTACGGCCGGTGCGGCGGTCTGATCGGCCGCCTCCCGTGACGGCGCACGCACGCCCGTGCTATGATCCGTCATGCGTCGAGGTCGACAGGAGCCTGCATGAACATCACCGCGAAACTGGTCCGCCTGCATCTTGTTGAGGTCCAAATCAGGGGCCTGACCGGCCGCCTGAAATCCGCCGAATCCTACCTGCAGGCACAGAACAACCAGTTGGGCGCTCTGACCCAGAAGCGCGACGCGATCACAAAGCAGGTCCGCCAGCTCGAAGCAACCGTCCACAATCAGGAAAACGAGATCGCCGGCATCGACGAGCGCATCGCCAAGCTCCGTGACCAGATGAGCCAGGCGAAGACGCACAAGGAATACACCGCGTTCGTCACCGAGGTCAGCACGCTCAAGGCGGACCGCGGCCTCATCGAGGAGAACGCGCTGGGCTCCATGACGCAGCTCGAAGAGCTCCGCGCCGAGGCCGCCCGCATCGAGGAAGAGCACGCCGAACGGGAGAAGCTCCGCTCCGTCGCGCAGGCCGACCGCGATCAGCGCGAGGCCGAGATCCGCGACCGCCTGCAGGAACTCCGCGACGAGCGCGTCGCCGTCGCCGCGGAAGTCCCCGCCGACGCCCTCAAGATCTTCGAGACCCGCGCCACCGTCCACCCCGACGACGATCTCATGGCCCCCCTCGAAGAGCACGACCGGCGCCACATGGAATACGCCTGCGGCTCGTGCCAGGTCCTCCTGCCCATGGAGAAGCTCAACGGCCTCCTCGGGCGCGGCGACCTCACGCTCTGCACCAACTGCGGCGTGATCCTCTTCCTGGAAGACTCGGTCCGCGAGGCGCACGCCTCCAAGCGGTGAGTCTTCGCACACCCAGAAACCTACACGCATCGCGATCGATGGCGCGTTCTCATGCGCTCGTGTGCGCATCGCGCCGTCGGCATCCAGGCGCTCACCGACTCAGCCCTCCGGCTCCGCCTCCCCGGACCGTGTCAGCCCCAGCTTGAACAGGATCGGCCCCACCAGCTCGTTGACCACGATCATCGCCAGCACGAGGTTGTAGAGGTTGGTCGCGAAGGGGGCGCCCTCGAACACCACGCTTATTCAACGCCTAAAGAATCATTGTCTCGATCACGCAACCAGTCGTACAGCGCTTCCGGCGACGTAGTTTCGAGAATGGCCGATACGTCCGCCGTATCATGAAGCAGCTTCGCGATGCGTGCAAGGTGCTGTAGATGCACTGCGGGCGGGAGCGATGTCGGAGTCAGCAGGGCGAAGACGCATCGCACGCCGGCCCGCAGATTGCCGAAGGCGATGTCTTCTCGCGTTGTGAGCAAGAACCCGAGCGGCCGGTCGACGTGCACGGTGTGCATGTGCAACAGGACGAAACCTGGGGTGATCTCGATCGGGGCGTCGACCGATATTTTTTCGAGCTCGTTGCCGAGATTCTCCACCGACTTCTGATCGCGGTGAGCGAGTCTTTCGAGCAGCGCGTTGATCGCCTCGCGCGGGGTGCTCGCATCGGAATGCAGCACGAGCCGCTGGACCGAGAACAAGCCGCTCAGCTCGATCGTGCGGACCTCCGAGCTCGAAAGCGGCGCATCCGCCTCCGCGCTCTCCTCGGAGGGATACACCACGATCGTGCTAATGTGCGGCGAGCTCACGATCATCTGTTGAGGAATCCGATCGACACTCGGGCGCCATGAGACTTGCTGACGCCGCGCCGACAGTAGCACGAACAAGTCGCCTTCCGTGAGCGCCGGCGCGCCCGAGCCGAGCCAGACGTCGAGCGATCGTATCGGCGTCCGCTCAATCGTCACCGATGGACGGACACGATCGATGCTCGACACGATCACGTTCATTTCCGATTCCACCGCACAAATCGCGAGAACCATCCCGGCTCGATCAGCCAATGACTTGATCGTCTGAATCGCATCGATGTACCCGACTTCACGCTCGGCGAACGGTGGAACGACCAGCAGAAGTCGCTGGTGCGCGTTCAGGGGTACGCAGAGGCGACAAACAAGGAACTGCTGCGAGCATCGCGCGAGGAGCTGGTCCAGCACGGTGCCGAAGACACGGTTCCGCGCCGGGTTGGACCCGGTCCAACCCATCACGACCGTCGAGATCCTGAGCTCTCGGATCGCACGCACCATGCCTTCGACCGCGCTCGTGTCCAACCGGACCGTGGGAACAACCGGGACGTTCGCCGCCGCGGCGTGCATCACCGCATGGCCGAGCATCCGTTCACCCGCAGCCAGAAGCGCCGATGCGTCGTCTCTGTCCTGCACTACGGTGAGCGGGTAGACCGGCTCGAACGAACCCGGCTCGCGGATCATGATCGCGATGTCCAGGATCGCGTCCGCGGCGTCGGGGTTGCGGAGCGGGATCAGGATGCGCCTCGGCGCCAGCGAGCGGTCCTCGGGGCGCGACTCGTGCAGCAACGCCAGCCGCCGACCATACCGCTGAGTCGCCCATGGGCCGATGATGCACGTTGTGAGGATCATGATGATGGCCCCATTCAGAACGGCCTCATCGAAGATCCCGAGTTGGAACCCGATCATGACTGTCGCCAGCGTCGCCGCCGCCTGGTTCACGCTCAATCCGAAGATGACCCAGGCCTCGACGGTGTCGTATCCCAGCAAACGCGTCATGCACCACGCCGCGAGGAACTTTGTCGTCACGACCGTGATGGTCATCGCGCCTACGACTTTCCAAGTCTGCGCGTCCGACAGCAGCACGCGAGGATCGACCAGCATCCCGACCGACAACAAAAAGATCGGTATGAAAAACCAGTTGCCGGCGAAATCGAGCCGGTTCATCAGCACACTCTGCTGCGGCACCAGCCGGTTCAGAGCCAAGCCGGCAAGGAACGCGCCGATGATTGCCTCTACGCCCGCCACTTCTGCGAAGTACGCGCACAGGTACACCGCGGCAAGAATAAACACGAAGTGCGAGACACCCTGCACCGGAACCGTTCGGAAAAACCACCGCCCGATCCGAGGCAAACCCCACCACACCAACCCGACGTACACCGAGAGTGAAAGCACAAGCGTCACCCAGAACTGCGCATCCAATGAGCCTTGCGACGATCGTGCAACAACGGCCAGCACCAGCAGCGCCGCCGTATCTGTGATGATCGTGCCGCCGATTGTGGTCGTTACCGCCCGATCTTTGCTCAGCCCCAGCCGGCTCGCGATCGGGTAGGAGAGCAGTGTGTGCGAGGCGAACATGCTGGCGAGAAGTATCGCCGCGGGCCAATCAAAGCCAAGAAACCAGATCGCCATGACGGTCCCGATGCTTTGCGGAAGCAGAAACGTCGCGACGCCGAAGGTGATGCTGTGCGATCGGTATTTTCGAAAGCGGTTGAGATCTATCTCGATGCCGGCAAGGAACATGATGTACAGCAGCCCGACTGTCCCCAGCAACACCACAACATCGCTACGTTCGAGGATGTTCAACGCGTTGGGACCAACGATCACCCCGGCGAGGATCATCCCGAGCATGCCCGGCCCACGGAGCCGCTGGATCGCCAACGGCGCCACAAGTATGAGGATCATGAAGATCGCGAATGTCAATACCGGGTTCGTGACCGGGAGCTGAACCTGCATGACCAGAGGATTGAAAAGCATCGGGCAGCCGTTTTCGAGAAGTGCGGGGCACAACAAGTGCGCCCCTGCGATGGAGTGAGGAACAACAATAAAGTCACTGCAGAACCGTCAGCAAAGGGCGCGGTCCTCGGCCAGCACCGAGTCCAGCAGCGCCTCGCTCGTCTGGCACGCGCGGAGCCGATCGAGCGCGCCCTCGAAGTGCGCGATCCGCGCCAGACGCGCCAGCAGGCTCAGGTGCTGCCACGGCGCCTCCGCCGGCCCGAACATCGCGAACACCAGGTCCACCGGGGGATGCTTCGTCGACCCGAACGCCACCGCCGGACGCACCGCCGCGACCAGCACCAGCGTCTCGTGCAGCCCCGGCAGCAAGCCGTGCGGGAACGCCACGCCCTCCGGCGCCGAGGTCGCCATCTGCGCCTCTCGGTCCAGCAGCGCCCGCTCGATCCGGGACGCATCCACCCCCGACAGCTGCCCCGCCGCGGCCTCGGCCAGCCGGCGCAGCACGTCGTCGCGGTCCTTCGCGGACTCGAGAATGAGCGTTCTTCCGGGCTTCAGATATGGTTCGAGTCGCATATTTTCCGCCTGTGTGCGTGCCGCGGCGCAGAATACCACGACGCCCCAGCATCGCCCCGCGACCCGCCCCCGTCCACAGGCGCGGCCGCCCGTGCCGACCCCTCCCGAAGGGCCCCCCTGTAGAATCAGCGTCGCCGATGGAATCGGGCGGGCGCTCCGCCCAACAACCCCGATGCAGCCCCCAGGCGCCCCCGGCGGCCGTGCGGAAGCCCGCGAGGAGGTCCAGTGATGACGAGTGTGCTCGCCGAGATCGACCCCACCATAATCCCCATCATCGCCGTAACGGGCGGGTTTGCGGTCGCCATCGTCGCCATCATCTTCAACGTCGCCAAGAACATCGTCGTCGGACGCGCGCACGAGCAGACCCGACGCGAGGTCGCCGCGTACGTCGCCGAGGGCACGATGTCGCCCGACGACGCCGAGCGTATCCTCAAGGCGGCGCCGCCCAAGGGCAAAGACTGGTGCTGAGACGGAGACGCTGAAATGTCCGAATCGCTCGACGCCGTGACGCTCGCCTCGTCCGTTATCCGGAGCAACCCCGAGCTCATCGTCATCATCGGATTGATGGTCATCGGCGTCGTCTGCCTCGTCGTGTATGAGATCCGCAAAGCCTCCATGCACAGACAGACGGAGCAAACCCGCCGCGAAATCGCCGCGTACGTCGCCGAGGGCAGCAT
>RECZ01000044.1 GCA_007693765.1 Phycisphaerales bacterium
CACCCTGATGAGTACGACGCGGAGCGAGAACGACGGCGGGAGCGGCGTCGGCGTGCGGGGCGTCGGGCCGGGGGGCGGTGCGCGGGGGCGTCTGCCGGTGCGGGAGGAGTCGATAAAAGGCACGCTGATCGCGATCGTGCTGGCGTTCGCGTTGACGCTGGTGTTCCGGTCGTTCGTGGTGGAGGCGTTCATCATCCCGACGGGGTCGATGGCGCCGACGCTGCTGGGCCGGCACGTGCGGGCGCACGGGTACGGCAACGGGTTCTCGTGGACGATCAACGCGCACCGCTCGGGCGTGGGCGCGGGGGGCGTGACGGAGGCCGAGGTGGTGGAGCCGCAGACGCGGCTGCGGCTGCTGCAGCGGGGGTTGGAGGCGCGCCCGGGGGATCGCATCCTGGTGCTCAAGCACGCGTACGCGCTGCTGCCGCCGCGGCGGTGGGACGTCGTGGTGTTCAAGAACCCGGAGCGTCCGGAGGAGAACTACATCAAGCGGCTGATCGGTCTGCCCGACGAGCGGGTGTGGATCGTCGACGGCGACGTGTTCGTGCGCCGTGCGCAGGACGGCGAGGATGCACGGTGGCGGATCGCGCGCAAGCCGGCGCGGGTGCAGCGTCGGCTGTGGTGGCCGCTGTTTTCGAGCGAGCTTGCGCCGCTGGAGGCGAGCCCCGGGGGCGTGGCGTGGGCGGGGCCGTGGGAGGTGGAGCGCGACGGCGCGTGGGACGCTTCGGCGCGGGCGTACGTCGCGGGCGAGGGGGGCGCGATCCTGCGCTGGGACGGCGCGCGCTGGCCGGCGACGGACTGGACGCCGTACAACGAGCCGCTGGCGGGCGCGGCGGACAAGGAGCGGGCGGCGCGGGGGATGTTCGTCTCGGACCTGCGCGTGCGCGCGAGCGTGGAGGCGCACGGCCCTGGGGTGGGCGTCGAGTTGCAGATCACGGCGAGAGGGCACGAGCACCGCGCGGTGATCGCCGGCGGCGAGGCGCTGCTGCTGATGCGCGCCGAGGGCGAGTTGGGGTGGAACGAGATGGGGCGTGCGCGGGTGGGCGCGTTCGCGCCGGGGCGGGCGACGGAGGTGGAGTTCTGGCACGCCGATCAGTCGTTGCAGTTGTGGATCGACGGGCGGCGGGTGTGCGCGGGGGTGTACGAGTGGGGGCCGTGGGAGCGGCTGGCGCACGCCTCGCGGATGCGCGAGGACGAGGTGCGCGAGATCGCGGGGCGCTCGGGGCGGAACATCTTTGAGGAGCGCGACCTGGCGCGCCCGGCGCGGGTGGCGTTGGCGGTGAGCGGGGGCGCGGCGACGCTGCGCCGTGTGGGTCTGGACAGGGATGTGCACTTCACCGCCGCGACGTACATGGACGGCCCGCTGGCGGGCCGCCCGGCGCTGGCGACGCACCCGGATCACGTCGCGGCGTTGGGGCCGGATCAGTTCTTCGTGCTGGGCGACAACAGCGGGTCGAGCAAGGACAGCCGCCTGTGGGACCGCGTGGACCCCTGGGTGGCGTACGCGGTCGATCCGACGCCGGGCGTCGTGCACCGCGACCTGATGCTGGGCAAGGCGTTTTACGTGTACTTCCCGGCGCCGCACGATCTGGCGGTGGGCCGGCGGGTGTACAGCGTGATCCCGGACTTCGGGCGGATGCGGTTCATCCGCTGATGTCGGGGGATGCGCCGTTCAGCGCCGTTCGGTGACGCAGGTGAGGACGAGGGCGCCGGGCTCGATGCGCAGGCCGACGATGCGCACGTGGCGGCCGTCGTCGAGGCGGATGGAGGCGTTGGGCTCGGAGGCGGCGCCGGAGAGCACGGCGTCGAGGACGCGGGCGGCGTCGGGGTCGTCGCGGAGCCGTTCGGGGATGGCGTCGCGGGCGAGCGCGCGGGCGAGGGCGCCGGGGAGGGGCGCGCGACCGACGGTGGCGTCGCGCAGGTGCGCGCGGATGGAGCCGCGGTCGTCGACGTTGAGGTGCAGCGCGCAGCCGATGACGCGGTCGTATTGGCGGGCGCCGAGGCGGATGCGCCCGTGCTCGAAGCGGACGCGGATCTCGGGGAGGTCGCGGGCGAGGGCGGCGTCGCGGTGGGCGAGCCAGCGGGCGAGGCGGCTCTGTATCCAGGCGTTGGCGTCGGCCTCGGTGAGCGTGAGCGTCCACTCGGTGTGGGCGGGGCGGCCGCGGTGGAGTTCGGTGGTGAGGGTGTTCTCGAGGCGCTGGGCGATGTCGTGCGCGCCGGGGGCGCGGGCGCCGGACGCGGGGGCGGCGGCGGGGGCCTCGGACCACCAGCGGGGCGTGGCGCGGGTGAGCGTGGCGTAGGGGAGCGCGAGGAGCGTGACGGCGAGGATGACGCCGGTGATGACGCGGATCGTCCAGCGCGAGTTGTGCAGCGCGGCGAGCGCGCGGGCGGCGGCGCGGCGGGCGGCGGCGGCGTGTTGCTGGGTGTCGTCGCGCACGTTCGCGTGCCTCGGTCTGCGCGGGGTCGCGGCTTAGTCGGCGAAGCGCTTGACGATGATGGTGTCGTTCTGGCCGCCGAAGCCGAAGGAGTTGCTGAGGCAGACGTCGACGCCGCCGGCGGCGCGCATGTCGCGCGCGGCGTTGGGGACGTAGTCGAGGTCGCAGGCGCTGTCGGGGTGGTGGAGGTTCATCGTCGGCGGCGCGACGCCGGTGCGGATGGCCTGCACGCAGGTGATGAGCTCGACAGCGCCGGCGGCCTGTATCAGGTGGCCGATCATGGACTTGACGCTGGAGAATGGGATGCGCGGCGCCTGCTGCGCGAAGACGGCCTTGACGGCCTTGGTCTCGATGGAGTCGTTTTCCTTGGTGCCGGTGCCGTGGGCGCTGATGTACTGCACGGGCGGGCGGCCTTGGGCGTCGGGGCGTTCGGGGTCGATGCCGGCCTCGTGCAGCGCTTCGCGCATGGCGGCCTGCGCGCCGACGCCCTCGGGCTGGATGTCGGTGATGCGGAAGGCGTCGGCGCTGGAGCCGTAGCCGGCGATCTCGGCGAGTGGCGTGGCGCCGCGGGCGCGGGCGTGTTCGAGCGTTTCGAGCAGGAGCATGCCGGCGCCCTCGCCCATGACGAAGCCGTCGCGGGTGGCGTCGAAGGGGCGTGCGGCGGTGTGGGGCTCGTCGCTGCGCGAGGACATGGCGGTGAGGCGGATGAACCCGGTCATGCCCAGGGGGTGGATCATGCTGTGCGCGCCGCCGGCGAACATCATGTCGGCGTCGCCGCGCCGCAGAACCTCGGTGGCCTCGCCGATGGCCTGCGTGCTGGCGGCGCAGGCGGTCATGCAGTTGTAGGCGGGTCCGGCGGCGCCGAAGGCCTCGCAGATGTGGGCGAGGCACATGTTGGGCTCTTGCTCGATCTCGCGCCGGGCGTCCATGTGCTTGTAGGCGGCGCGGGCCCAGGCGACGGGGTCCGACGCGCCGGTCTCGCTGTTCCAGGAGGCGAGGCTGGTGGCGAAGAAGTTGTCGTGATCGAGCGCGCCCTCGCCGGAGCCGAGGTACATGCCGAAGCGGTTGCGGTTGATCTCGGCGCGGTCGGGGTCGCCCAGGCCGGCCTGTTTCCAGGCGCGCATGGCGGCGACGAGCGCGAAGCGGGTGTTGAGGCCGGCGTGGGCGTGGGCCTCGGGGCGGGGGAGCTCGTCCTCGATGCGCACGTCGGGTGACTGCGCGGCGAAGTTGGTGGAGAAGGAGGCGGCGTTGAAGCGCGTGACGGGCCCGACGCCGGACTCGCCCTTGATGAGGCGGGCCCAGGTCTCGTCGATGTCGACGCCGAGCGGCGTCACCCAGCCCATGCCGGTGATGACGACGCGCCGGGCGTCGGTGTTGTTGGCGTTGGCGCTCACTCGTCCGATCCGTGGTCGTCGTCGTGGTGCTCGCCGCGGTCGGCGCGCATGGCGTTGAGTTTGTCGGGGTTGAGGACGCGGACGAGGCCGTCCTTGAGGCGGCGCTCGCCGAAGTTGATGATGAGGCCGAGCTCGAGGTCGGCGGCGCGGAGCTGCGCGCGCAGGCGAGTGCGGTCGAGGCCGTCGATCTCGCGGGGCACGGCCATGACCTCGACGGCGAAGCGGCCGTCGACGAGGAGGCCGACGTTGTGCGCGCCGACGGGCTTTTCCTTGTAGTGGATGGGCACGCTGTGGTTGAGCTTGTAGCCGATGCCGGCCTCGTCGAGTTCGAGGGTGAGGGCCTTCTCGTAGACGTCGCGGTCGAAGCCGGGCCCGAGCGACTTGTGGGCCTCGATGGCGAAGCCGATGACCTGCCGGCTGACGTCGGTGAGTTGGGGGTCGAGGTCTTCGGTGGGGACGGCGGGTCGGCGTTGCTGGTGCTGCACGGGGTTGTCTCCGTCGGCTGGTAGTGGGTCGGGAGGGAACGAACGGTTGATGGTCGCGTGCGACCGAGTGAGTTTATTGATCCATGGCGCGGAGCAGGAGGGCCGCGTTCTGGCCGCCGAGGGCGGGGGTGCAGACGAGCACGCTGCGGAGTCTGGCGTCGCGCTGCGCTTCGGGGCCGGCGCGGAGGTCGGCGGGCGTGGCGCCGCGGTGGATGCGCGCGGGCACGGTCTGGTGCTTGAGCGCCAGGGCCGCGGCGCAGGCCTGCAGGGCGCCGACGCCGGCCATGGCGTTGCCGATGTTGGGGGTGATGGTGATGAGCGGCAGGTCCTTGAGGCGTGTGCCGAGGGTGGCGCGGAGGGCGTGGGCCTCGAGTTCGTCGACGCCGGGGGCGCCGCAGGCGAGGGGGACAACGGCGTCGACGTCGTCGGGGGTGGCGCCGGCGTCGTCGAGGGCGCGTTCGATGGCGTTGACGAGGCCTTGTGCGCGCCGTGGCAGATCGCCGGTGATGGGCGCGGCGCCGGCTCCGAAGCCGGCGAGCCGGGCGTAGGGCGTGGCGCCGCGGGTGTTGGCGGTCTCTTCGGCTTCGATGATGAGGATGCCGGCGCCCTCGCCGAGGAGGCCGCCGGGGGCGTCGGGGTCGTAGGGGCGGAGGACGTTGGCGCCGTCGGTCTCGTCGCCGGTGTGGGCGAGCCGGCCGGCGAGGTCCATGCGGAGCAGGCCCATGACGTTGATTTTGGATTCGGCGCCGCCGGTGAAGCAGAGGTCGGCGTCGTTGCGCTGGATGACGCGCATGGACTCGCCGATGCTCAGGGCCCCGGAGGCCTCGGCGCAGGTGATGGTGTTGGATGGGCCGCGCGTGTCGTGGATGATCGTCACGTGGCACGCGAGCATGTTGGGCAGGTACTTGAGGAGCCAGAGGGGCTGGAGGTTGTTCATCGCGCCGTCGCCCCAGGCGGCGGGGTCGAAGGCGCCGCGTTCGTCGCGGGCGGTGGCGAGGGCGCGGGCGAGCTCGTCGGCTTCGGCGGCGATGAGGCCGGCGCCGATGTGGCAGCCCATGCGTGCGGCGGGGTAGGTGGTGGGCTCGTCGGGCGAGTCGAGCACGCCGCGGGTGCGGACGGCGGCGTCGCGGGTGGCGTCGAGGGCGGCGCCGACGGCGAGCTCGATGTCGCGGGCCATGACCTTGACGGCCTTGCGGTAGGACTTGGGGACGTGGTCTTTCGCGTGGAAGTCGCGGGTCTCGGCGGCGAGGCGGCACGGGAAGCCGGAGGCGTCGAAGCGCTCGATGGGCGCGAGGCGCGACTCGGCGCGGAGCAGCCCCTCCCAGAGGGCGTGTGCGCCGACGCCGAAGGGCGTGACGGCGCCGAGACCGGTGATGACAACGCTGCGCTGCATGCAGCGCCCAGTGTAGCCGGGCTCCCCCCCGGAAGGGTCCCCCCCCGGAAGTTGCCCCAGAGGATTCGGGGGCCGTTCGACAGAGCGCTTTGGGCACGACTGGGGGGGATGGTGTGGGGTGTTTCGGATGACACGCGTGGTCGCTTCCGGGGGCTCGTTAGGATGGTCGGCATGACGGACGTGGTGCGGACAACGCTGATCGTGGGATTGGAAGTGCACGTGCAGTTGGCCACGCGCACGAAGATGTTCTCGACGGCGCCCAACCCGGCGCACGTCTCGTTCGAGGACGCGGCGCCGAACACGCTCATCGACCCGGTGGTGCTGGGCCTGCCCGGCGCGCTGCCGCTGCTCAACAGCGAGGCGGTGGCGATGGCGGCGCGGGTGGGGCTGGCGCTGGGGTGCTCGATCGCCACGTTCACCAAGTGGGACCGGAAGAACTATTTCTACCCCGACCTGCCCAAGGGCTATCAGATCAGCCAGTACGACCTGCCGCTGTGCTTCGACGGCGGGCTGGAGCTGCCGCTGGACGACGAGGGCGCGCGCACGCGCCGGATCGGGATCATCCGCGCGCATCTCGAGGAGGACGCGGGCAAGCTGCTGCACGAGGCGCCGGGCGGGGCGGCGATCGATCACTCGATCGTGGACTACAACCGCGCCGGGGCGCCGCTGCTGGAGATCGTCACGCAGCCGGACTTCCGCGACGCCGACGAGGTGGTGCGGTTCGCGCAGTTGCTCCGCGGCGTGTGCCGCTGGCTGGGCGTCACGGAGGGCGTGATGCAGAAGGGGCACATGCGCTTCGAGCCCAACATCAACCTGCACATCGAGCTCGCCGGCGGGCGCGTGGTGAAGACGCCCATCGTGGAGATCAAGAACCTCAACTCGTTCCGGGCGCTGCGCGGCGCCATCGAGTACGAGGCCGCGGCGCAGGTGGATCGCTGGCGCGAGGACGGGCGCGTGATGGGCCCGGGCGCCAAGAGCACGCGGGGGTGGGACGACGTGCGCGGCGTGACCACGGCGCAGCGCGAGAAGGAGGATGCGCACGAGTACCGCTACTTCCCCGAGCCGGATCTGCCGCCGCTGACGCTGGACGAGGGGGCGATCGCGCGGCTGCGCGAGGCGCTGCCCGAGCCGCCGCACGAGCGGACGCGCCGGTACGTCGCGTCGTACGCGCTGGGCGGGAAAGAGGCCGCGGCCCTGACGGAGGATCGCGCGGTGAGCGACTTCTTCGACGCGTGCGTGGAGGAGGTGGTGCGCGCGGGCGTGGGGCGCGAGCCGGCGGGGAAGAAGACGGCGAACCTGCTGCTGCAGTCGGGCGCGAAGCGTGCGAACGAGCGCGGGGCGCTCATCAGCGATCTGGGCGTGACGCCGGCGCAGGTGGCGGGGGTGGTGTCGCTGCGCGAGAAGAACGAGATCGGCTCCTCCGCGGCGGACGAGCTTTTCGGTCTGCTGTGCGATGCGCCGGGCGTCGAGGATGCGCGGGCGCTGGCGGAGCGCAAGGGGCTGCTGCAGGTGATGGACGAGTCGGCGCTGCGGGCGTGGTGCGAGGCGGCGATCGCGGCGAACCCGAAGTCGGCGGAGGACTACCGCGCCGGCAAGCAGGCGGCGATCGGGGCGCTGGTTGGGGGTGTGATGCGCATCAGCCAAGGGCGCGCGGACGCGAAGGCGGCGCGGGAGGCGTTGATGGAGATGCTGGGGGGGTGAGGG
>RECZ01000121.1 GCA_007693765.1 Phycisphaerales bacterium
CGCCCTCGTCTGCACGCCCGACATGGAGGGCGTGGACATCTTCCAGAAGAACCGCAGCAAGTGCGGCATCCGCGGCACGTGGCAGGCGCGCATCCGCTTCAACAACGTGCGCGTGCCCAAGGAGAACCTGCTCCACCAGGAGGGGCGCGGCCTCAACGTGGCGCTCATGTGCCTCAACTACGGGCGGTGCACCCTCTCGGCCGGCATGCTCGGCGGCGCCCAGCGCGCGATGGATCAGGGCATCAAGTGGTCGCAGACGCGCCACCAGTTCGGGCGCCCCCTCAGCGCCTTCGAGCTGGTGCGCAAGCGCGTCGCCAACATGGCGGCGCTCACCTACGCCATGGACGCCATGCTCTACATGACCACGGGCATGCTCGACCGCCACGACGAGGACATCATGCTCGAGACCGCCATCTGCAAGGTCTTCTGCTCGGAGATGGGCTGGCGCGTCGTCAACGATTCCGTGCAGATCATGGGCGGCGAGTCGTACATGACCGAGAACGAGATCGAGCGCATCTTCCGCGACTCGCGCATCAACCTCATCGTCGAGGGCGCCAACGAGGTGATGCAGTCCTTCGTCTTCGCCTACGGCGGCAAGCAGCTCGCCGAGCAGATGCTCAAGGTGCAGGACGCGGTGGGCTGGAACAAGGATCAGGGCTTCGGCGCCAACGTCTCGCGCATCTCGCGCAACATGACCAAGGGCCCCATCTTCGCCAAGGCGCTGCCGCTGGGCGTCGAGGTGTTCCTGGGCATCAAGCCCTCGGCGCCGCGCATCTCGAAGCTGCACCCCTCGCTCGCCAAGCAGGCGGACCGCCTCGCCCTGCTCACCCGCGACCACGCCCACTCGTTCAAGATCGTCAGCAAGCGCTTCGAGGAGAAGATCCTCGACCGCGGCGCCGTGCAGGCGCGCGTGGCCGACAACGCGATCTGGATCCACGGCATGACGTGCGCCCTGAGCCGCCTCGACCGCGACCTGCGGGCGGGCGTCGAGGGCGTGGAGTTCGAGCGCGACCGCGCCGCCGTCGAGCACTTCTGCGACATGGCCGAGCTCGAGATCCGCAACAACCTCCGCGCCCTGCGCGAGAACGCCGACGACAGCATGCTCAAGGCCGCCGACGCCGCCCTCAAGCACAACGACACCCTGCCCAACGAGCTCTTCAGCATCCCCGAGCGCTCGCCCACCGCCATGGGCACCGGGCGCACGCTCTCGCAGGAGGGCATCAAGCAGTTCCCCGGCGACGGCGCCCACCACGCGTCCGCGCACCACGCCGGCTCCTGATCGCCGCGCCCGCGGCGCGAGACATCACCGACACCCCATCGGCGTGCGTCCATCGTGCGCACGCCGCCGACATCGAACGACCCGGAGCGACCATGCCCATCACCACGGCCTACGAAGCCAAGATCGAACACCTGCAGATCCTCGACGAGACCGGCAAGCTCGACGCCCGCCTGGCGCGCGGCACGTTGACGGACAAGGATGTCGTCTACCTCTACGAGCACATGTCCACCTGCCGCCACTACGACGAGGTGGCCTTCAAGCTGCAGCGCTCCGGGCGCATGGGCACCTACCCGCAGAACATCGGGCAGGAGGCCGCCGCCGCCGGCTCCGGCTTCGCCATGCGCAAGCAGGACTACATCGTCCCCTGCTACCGCGAGAACGCCGCCCTCTTCCACCACGGCCTGCCCATGGAGAAGATCCTCCTGCACTGGATGGGCGACGAGCGCGGCAACGAGATCCCCGAGGGCGTCCACGTGCTGCCGATCTCCATCCCCATCGGCACGCACATGCTCCACGCCGCGGGCATCGCGTGGGCCTTCAAGCTCCGCAAGGAGGACCGCGTCGCCATCACCTACTTCGGCGACGGCGCCACCTCCGAGGGCGACTTCCACGAGGCGATGAACTTCGCCACCACCCTCAAGCTCCCCTGCATCTTCTTCTGCCAGAACAACTCATGGGCCATCTCCGTGCCGCGTGAGAAGCAGATGGCCAGCAAGACCGTCGTGCAGAAGGCCCTCGCCTACGAGGCGCACGGGATCCGCGTCGACGGCAACGACATCTTCGCCTGCTACAAGGCCACGAAAGACGCCATCGCCCGCGCCAAGAAGGGGCAGCCCACGCTCATCGAGGCCGTCACCTACCGCCTCGGCGACCACACCACCGCCGACGACGCCCGCCGCTACCGCGACCAGGCCGAGCTCGACGCGTGGAAGAAGAAGGACCCCCTCCTCCGCGTCCGCATCTACCTCGAGAACAAGAAGCTCTGGAACGACAAGAAGCAGACAGCGCTCGAGGCCCGCGCCAAGGAGTTCGTGACGCAGGTCGTCAAGAACGCCGAGGGCATCGAGGCGCCCACCACCGACGACATCTTCGACCACACCTTCGCCACCCTGCCCGAGCAGTTGCTCGTGCAGAAGCGCACCCTGCGCACCAACGGGCTGGGGCAGTTCCCCGAACAGGAGACCCTGCGCGCATAAGCGCGACGGAGGCGCGGGCATGCTGGTTCGATTCACCACCAACAAGGGCGAGGACGTCTGGGTGAACCCCATCTACGTCCGACTCCTCACACGCAAGCGCAAGCACACCGAGATCGTGATGAGCCAGAGCTCGCTCAGCACCCACGGCGTCGTCCGCATCGACGCCCCGATGGAGGACGTCGCCGCCCTCCTCAACGACGCCATGCCCCCGATGAACTACCTCCCCGACATCGACGACGCCGGCGACGACGCCTCCTCCACCACCGTGCCCGGCATGTTCTGAACCAACAAACACCCCTCCCGCGCCGCCCCGCACCACCGCACCACCGCCGCGGCCCCCCACGGAGCAACCCACGACCATGGCCAATCTCACCCTCGTTCAGGCGATCAACCTCGCGCTCACCCAGGAGATGGAGGCCGACGAACGCGTCGTCCTGCTGGGCGAGGACATCGGCAAGAACGGCGGCGTCTTCCGCGTCACCGAGGGCCTGCAGCAGCGCTTCGGCGAGCACCGCGTCGTCGACACGCCGCTCGCCGAGTCCGGCATCATCGGCACCGCCATCGGCCTCGCCATGGCCGACATGCGCCCCGTCCCCGAGATCCAGTTCGAGGGCTTCCTCGGCCCCGCCTACGACCAGCTCGTCAACCACGCCGCACGCTTCAGAACAAGAACCCGCGGCGCCATCACCATCCCGATGACCGTCCGCGTGCCCGTCGGCGGCGGCATCCACGCCCCCGAACTCCACTCCGACTCGCCCGAGGCCATCTACGCCCACCACCCCGGCATCAAGGTCGTCATGCCCTCCTCGCCCTCCGACGCCAAGGGCCTGCTCATCAGCGCCATCCGCGACCCCGACCCCGTCATCTACTTCGAACCCAAGCGCGTCTACCGCTCCTTCCGCGAGGAAGTCCCCGAGGACGAGTACACCATCCCCATCGGCAAGGGCAAGATCGTCGAAGAGGGCTCCGACCTCACCGTCGTCACCTGGGGCGCGCCCGTCTACCAGTGCCTCGAAGCGATGGACGGCCTCCCCGAAGACCTCTCCGTCGAGCTCATCGACCTCCGCTCCATCTACCCCTACGACGAGGACATCATCCTCGACAGCGTCGAGAAGACCGGCCGCTGCGTCATCGTCCACGAAGCGCCAAAGACCTGCGGCTTCGGCGCCGAGATCGCCACGATGATCCAGGAACGCGCCTTCCTCCACCTCAAGGCCCCCGTCCAGCGCGTGTGCGGCTACGACGCCATCATGCCCTACTACAAACTCGAACTCGACTACCTCCCCGAGGCGCCACGCATCGCCAAGGGCATCCTCGAGTGCGCCGCCTTCTAACCCCCCCCCGGAAGTGCTGGCCCCGGAAGCACCGGCCTCGGAAGCACTGGCCCCGGAACCGGTCCCCTTCGGAACCGTCGACGCGCCCCCTGTAGAATGCGGCCGAGCGTCTCTCCCCGACGCCCGCTCGCCCTCACGCTGTCTCTCCCCCTGCCGCCGCGACCCACCCCCCGGCGTGGCGCCGACTCGGACCCACTCATGGCTCACCACAAGTCCAGCGATCCCAACATCTTCATCCTGCCCGACCTCGGCGAGGGCGTCCACGAGGCCGAGCTCATCTCCTGGAAGGTCAAGCCCGGGGAGACGGTCGAGGAACACCAGACCGTCGCCGAGATGGAGACGGACAAGGCCCTCGTCGAGGTGCCCAGCCCCCGCGCCGGCGTCATCAAGGAACTCAGGGGCGAGCCGGGGCAGATCATGAAGGTCGGCGAGGTCGCGTGGACGTACGAGGGCGCCGCCGACAGCGCGCCCGCGTCCAAGACCGCCCCCGCGAAGGCAACACCAGTGAAGCAGGCCCCCGCCCCGGCGAAGGCCGCGCCCGCCGCCAAGGCCTCGAACGATGAAGAAGAGCGCGAGGACGCCGGCACCGTGGTCGGCACCATGGGCGGCTCGCTGGGCGCCATCACCGCCGGCGACAAGGCCCTCGCCACCCCCGCCGTGCGCCGACTCGCCCGCGACCTGGGCGTGGACATCGACAGCGTGCCCGGCTCCGGCATCGCCGGACGCGTGACGGAGAAGGACGTCCGCGCCGCGGCCGCATCCGACGGCGGCGCCTCCCGCGAGCCCGAGCCCGCGCCCGCGCGCCGCGTCGAGGAGCCCGAGCGCCGCAGCGTCGTGACCACCGCGCGCCAGGACGACCGCTCGCGCAACTCCGACAACGGTGGCGCCTCGTCGCTCGCGACCAGCGTGCCCGCGCGCACCCCCACCCGCGTGCCCGCGCCCAACGAGCTCACCCGCATCCCCTTCCGCGGCGTGCGGCGCACCATCGCCAACCGCCTGCGCCACTCGATGGACACCGCCGTCCACTTCACCGTGATGGACGAGGCGGACGTCTCGGCGCTGGACAAGGTGCGCAAGACGACCGCCGCGTCGTCGGGCGAGAAGGTGTCGTTCCTGCCCTTCGTGATCGGCGCCGTGTGCCGCGCGCTGCGGGCGTTCCCCGCGCTCAACTCCACCGTGGACGACGACAACGAGGAGATCCTCCGCCACCGCTCGATCCACATCGGCATGGCGGCGGACACCGACCACGGCCTCACCGTCCCCGTGATCTTCGACGCCGACACTATGGGCGTGCTGCAGATCGCCCGTCAGGTCGACGAGCTCGCCCGCATGACCCGCGACCGCTCCATCCCGCGCGACCTGCTCATGGGCTCGACGTTCACCGTGACCAACGTCGGCTCCTACGCCGGCCGCTTCGCGACGCCGGTGATCAACTACCCCGAGGTCGCGATCCTGGGCGTGGGCCGCGCCCGCGACGGCGTGTCGGTGCGCGACGGCGCTATCCGCATCGCCAAACTCATGCCCCTGAGCCTCGCGGCCGACCACCGCACCGTCGACGGCGCCGAGGCCGCCAAGTTCCTCCAGCACGTCATCGACCTGCTGGAACAACCCGAAACCCTGCTGGCGCCGGCGCGCGGCTGAAGCGCGCGCACGGCCGAAGCGCCGAAGCGCAAAGGCGCTCGACATAAGAAACCGCTCACCCCGTGCCACCGACTTGCTCCTGCAAGTCGGTGTCTTCACGCGCTGACAGAACAACCGCCACAGAATCCAAGAGCACCGACTTGCGGAGCAAGTCGGTGGCACATCAACCTGCTTCATGCGCGTGTGCCGTGGCGTCGCGCAGCGTCGCCACGATCCCCGAACGCACCGAACACTCCGAACGCACCGAAGCAAAACGCTCCCCGTGCCACCGACTTGCAATGCAAGTCGGTGACTTCGACCACGGCCGCACATCCACCAATCATCGCGCCACCAGAGAGCGACGACTCTTCACGCCCCGCAGGGGCGAGAGAACCTAGCCGTGGGCGAAGCGCAGCGCCGCCCACGGACATAGCCGCCGAACACACACCGCCCCGGAGGGGCGGTGGACCAAATCGATGCTCGCACACACCCACCGTCCCCGACAACATACAACCCCACAAACCACCCGCCGCACCGACAACGCTCCGCGCAACAACGACGCCCGATCCTTCGCCCCTTCAGGGCGAGATCATCCGTCCAGCCTCGTCCCGTGGGCGGCGCTGCGCTTCGCACACGGCTACGGCCCGGCGCCCCTTCGGGGCGAAGCCGTGCGTATCACAGATCATTGAGATGCAACCCACTCGCGCCCCAGGCGTCGGTGCGTGGCTCATCCACCGCCTGATCGAGCAGCCCCATCTCCGTCAGCACGCGCCTGCGCACCGGCCCCACCATCACGCGATCCGCGAACACAGTCCACACCCCGACGAGCGCACCGATGCACCCGACCGCCACGAACTGCTGCGTCCTGTTTGGCGCGATGTGCAGCGACTGCGCAATCCAGGCCCAGATTGCGCTGACCCCTAGGGTGACGACGATCACGGACACAAGGAACCCCCACCATGCCGGGTGCGCACGCAAGCGGCGCCGGAGTTCGTCCAGCTCGCTGTCGGTCAGCCGCACGCCCTCGACGGGGTGCTTCCGGTTCCGTGGGTCCATGTGGCGCGGCATGAGCGTGATTCCTCTCGAAAATCGTACCGTTGAAGCCGATCCGTCACGAACCAAGCCCGTGTGCAAGGGAACGGGCAAATGAACTACCCCCCGTGCCACCGACTTGCAACGCAAGTCGGTGTATTCGACCCACGGCACACGCACATCCACCGATCACCGCCACCAGAGAGCACCGACTTGCTCCGCAAGTCGGTGGCACGTCTTCCAGCTTCATGCGCGTGTGCCGTGGCGTCGCGCAGCGTCGCCACGATCCCCGAGCGCGTGGCCACGCCTGCGGCGAGGCCACGGCACACAGATCACAGGTGCGAGCACATCGCAAAAAAATCTTCGCAACTCCTGACAGCCCCCGCCCCCCGGCGCGTCCGGGTGTGGTGGCGGCGACCGCGTTCCCTCATCCCTCCCCTTTGCAGGCCGCCCAGAACGCAGGAGAAACGGCATGGTCGACAAGCAATCGGTCTTCATCGGCGCGGCGGTGGCCATCGGGCTTGGTGTGCTGACGTGGGGCGTGCTGGCCAGCCGCAGCACGCACGAGCCGCGACCCGCCACGGGGCCGGTGTTCGGCGCCGCCGGGGCCAGTGCCAATTCCGGGGGCGGGGGCGGGGGCGGGGGCGGGGCGTCTCGCGCCGTGCGGCAGCGCGTCGCGCCGCCCATGAGCGACGAGGAACGCGACCAGACCGTCATCGCGGTGGGCGAACGGGCCGCGGGCCTGGCGCGGACCACGCCCGAGGTCGTCTCGCTGGGCGGCGCCGCGACGGCCTCCTTCGGCGACGCCGCCCGCACACAGATCGAGCGCCTGCTCGGCGCGCGCATGCAGGTCGCCGCCCCCGGAACCCCCGGAACCCCCGAAAGCCCCGGATCCCCCAGTTACCCCGGCGCTCCCGATACAGCAACATCGCGCGGCACAACGAGCGAAGCGAACGGCGCCGGTGGCCCGCGCGGCGCACGGGCCGCGATGGTCTCGGGCATGGGCGGTTTGCTCGGCGGCATGCGCATCGACGTCGACAACATCGAGATCCGCCCCAAGTCGCGCGATGACAGCCCCATGCGGTCCATCAGCGCTGGCGCCGCGACCACGTCCAGCGGGCGCGCCATCCCCGGCACGATCAGCCCCGAGGCCGCCGAGGCGCGGCGCAAGGCGCAGGAGGAGGGCCAGGGCGGCGCCACCGTGCGACGCGCGATGAGCTTCCAGATGGCTTCTGGCGAATCGCCCGACAACGTCGGCCCGATCATCGAACTCCGCGCGCCGCTGCTCAAGGACGGCGCCCCCGACGCCCCCGGCAGCCGCGACGAGAAGCGCCCCATGCTCATCCTCGACCTCGCGTGGAACGCGCAGCAACAGGCGTGGCAGCAGGTCGGCATGACGATCATCGGCGTCGAGCCCACCGGGGGCATGCGCACCGTCACGCGGCCCGCCGCCTCGCGCGAGGCCGCGCCCGCGACGCCCTGACGCGACGCCGCTCCCTCCCCTCCACACCCACACACAAACCCGCACACCCGACACGCCCGCGCGCCGGGCACGACACACGACGGAGCACCAACGATGCCGCACCAAACGAAGCAGCCCAACGCGTTCACTCTGGTCGAGTTGCTGGTCGCCATCGCGGTGATCGGCGTGCTCATCGGCATCACGCTCCCCGCGCTCGGCGCGGCCCGCATCGAGGCGCGCAAGACGCAATCGATCGCCAACGCGCGCACGATCGCGGGCGTCTTCCACCAGTACGCCGACACCAAGGGCCACTACCCCTACCAGCGCGTGGGCGAACTGCCCGACCCCGGAGACGGCAGCGCGCCGCCGCAGGTCGCGCTCCCTCCGGGCGTGCTCGCGGTGCGCTGGTGGCCCAACAACATCGTCATCGCGCAGGCCAGCCACTGGGCGCACGAACGCCTCTGGCCCGGCATGGTCTCGTCCATCGCGCCGTGGCCGGACCACTACCCCACGTGGGTCTCGCCCGGTCGCAACACCGACCTGCCCGACCTCGAAACGATCCAGGTCGGCGGCGGCTCGTTCCAGACGGGCGCGATCAACGCCGTCTCCTACTACTACTCCCACTCGTTCGTCGCCCGCCCCACGCTCTGGCAGGACGGCGCCGAGCACGCGCTGAGCGAGACGATCCTCGGCCCCGTGCGCCCGGCGCACGTCGCGCACCCTGCGAACAAGGCGATGCTCTACGACGCCGAGTTGGCGTACCTCCGCCGCTCCCCTAGAATCGTCGGCGGCCACTGGGACGCGCCGGCCGCGATCGCCTTCGCCGACGGGCACGCCGCGATGCGCAACCCGACACAAGCCACGCCCGGCCGCCCCAACCCCCTCAACGGCGGCGACACCCGCACCCTCCACAACACCCCCGGGGGCGTGTTCGGGACCGACTACTGAGCCGATGCGACGCGTTCACGGTTGCACGGGCGGTTGCAGCGGCGCGCGCCTTCCGTTGCGCTCAATCGGTGACACCCTCCGGATGGCCGAGCCGGTAGCTCGTGCTGCGGCCGCCGCCGGGGTTCTGGATCAGGATGCCGCGCTGCAGCAGTTCGCGGATGTCGCGCAGGGCGGTGTCCGTCGAGCACTTGGCCAGCGTCGCGTACTTCGAGGTGGAGAGGAACCCATCGAATCCGTTCAGCATCCGGTTGATGACCAGCCGTTGCCGCTCGTTGACCGGTCGCCGGTTGATCCGTTGCCACAGCCGGGCCTTGTTCAGCACGGCGCCGAGTGTCCCGTCCGCACCCGTGATGGCGCGATCCAGGCAGCCGAGGAACCACTCCAGCCAGCCCGTGATGTTCACGTCGCCGCGCTGCGCCGCCTCCAGCCGCAGGTAGTAGTCCTTCCGCTCCGCCGCGATCTGCGACGACATGCTGTAGAAGCGGTCCTTCGTGCCGTCGGCGCGCGCGAGCGCCATGTCGGCGATGGCGCGGGCGATGCGCCCGTTGCCGTCCTCGAACGGGTGGATCGTCACGAACCAGAAGTGCGCGATCCCCGCCTTGAGCACCGGGTCCATCGCCGGCGGCGCATTGAACCACTTGATGAACGCGGACATCTCCGATTCGAGGCGGTCCGCTTCCGGCGCCTCGAAATGGATCGTCTCCCGCCCCATCGGCCCGGAGACGACGCGCATCGCGCCCGCTTTTTTCCCCCGCCACCCGCCGACCGTGATCGGGCTCATCCCGCTCCGACCCGTCGGGAAGAGCGACGCGTGCCAGTCGAAGAGGCGCTTCTTCGAGAGCGGCTTCTCGAATCGACGCGTGCCGTCGAGCACCATCTCCACGACGCCATCGACATCCCGGCCCGCCTGCGGCAGGCCCGCCGCGTCGAGCCCCAGCCGCCGCGCGATCGACGATCGCACCTCGTCGGGGTCCAGCTTCTCACCCTCGATGGCCGAGGACTTGACCACGTCGCTGGTCAGGACAGCAAGGCTCGCCTCGGCCCGCAGGTCGAACCCGAGCGCCTCCATTGTGCCAAGGAGCCGCCCCTGTTTGTGCCGCACGGCCGCCAGGGGGCCGGCGAGCGATTCGCCGTCCCAGATGAAATCAGGCCAGCCGGTTTTCTCGTGGATGTAGGCCATGATTCTCCGCGTATCTTGCGGTGATTGTACCTTCCATTCGCCGCTGGATCAAGATATTCGACGCATAATGTGCGGCGAATAAACCGCCTATTCGCCGCAAGTCAACCAGGCCCCCCTCTGGCCGCATTGATGGAGCGGGGAAACGCGGCCCCTCTCCCGGCCCGAGCCCCACCCCCTGCCCCCACCACAGGTCGGCTCCCGAACCCGGGCAAGGTCGATCGATGGCTCAGCCATGGCGCGGCCTGAGCGCCCGTCGCCTGTCGCCCCCTCGTCGTCGCCCAGGCGCGTTTCACGGTCAGCAGCGCCCGCGCTTCCGCCCCCGGAAGCGCCTTCCCTGAACAATCAGTTCAACCGGAGTTCTGTCGCCGCGAGGCGATTCGCGCGTTTCGGATCGTCGGCCGTGTCGGCTGGTACGATGGCCCGCTCAACGCACGCAACGGAGGACGGGCATGGCTTGGCTGCAAGTGAAGGACGCCGCGACCGCGGCGCCGGGGACGAAAGCGACGATCAAGGGCTGGGTGCGCACGCGGCGCGACTCCAAGGCCGGGCTCTCCTTCATCGCCCTGCACGACGGCACGTGTTTCGACGCGTTCCAGATCGTCGCCCCGGCGGACCTGCCCAACTACGAGTCCGAGGTGCAGCGCCTCACCAGCGGCTGCGCCGTCGAGGCGGAGGGCGAGATCGTCGCCTCGCAGGGCAAGGGGCAGAGCGTCGAGCTCAAGGCGACCGCCCTGCGCGTCGTGGGATGGGTGGACGACCCCGACACCTACCCCATCAGCCAGAAGCGACACACCTTCGAGTACCTGCGCGACGTCGCCCACCTGCGCGCGCGCACCAACACCTTCGGCGCCGTGGCCCGCGTGCGCCACGCCCTGGCGATGGGCGTGCACCGCTTCTTCCACGAGCGCGGCTTCTACTGGGTCCACACGCCCATCGTCACCGCCAGCGACTGCGAGGGCGCGGGGCAGATGTTCCGCGTCAGCACGCTCGACGCCCTCAACCCGGCGCGCACGCCCGAGGGCGGCGTCGACTTCACGCAGGACTTCTTCGGGCGCGAGGCGCACCTGACCGTCAGCGGGCAGCTCAACGTCGAGACCTACTGCTGCGCCCTGAGCCGCGTGTACACCTTCGGCCCCACCTTCCGCGCCGAGAACAGCAACACCTCGCGCCACCTGGCCGAGTTCTGGATGATCGAGCCCGAGATCGCCTTCGCGAACCTCGCCGACAACGCCGACCTCGCCGAGGCGATGCTCAAGCACCTCTTCCGCATGCTCCTCGAAGAACGCGCCGACGACATGGCCTTCTTCAACGACCGCATCGACAACACCGTCATCCAGACGCTCGAACACCTCGTCGAGACGCCCTTCGAGCGCATGACGTACACCGACGCCGTGGCGCTGCTCCAGAAGAGCGGCGAGACGTTCGAGTTCCCCGTCGAGTGGGGGCTGGACCTCCAGAGCGAGCACGAGCGCTGCCTGACGGAGAAACTCGTCAAAAAGCCCGTCGTGCTGATGAACTACCCCAAGGACATCAAGGCCTTCTACATGCGCATGAACGAGGACGGCAAGACCGTCGCCGCGATGGACGTCCTCGCCCCGCGCATCGGCGAGATCATCGGCGGCTCCCAGCGCGAAGAACGCCTGGACATGCTCGACAAACGCATCGACGAGATGAAGTTGCCCAAAGAGAACTACTGGTGGTACCGCGACCTGCGCCGCTACGGCACGGTCCCGCACGCCGGCTTCGGCCTGGGCTTCGAACGCCTCATCCAGTTCGCCACGGGGATGCAGAACATCCGCGACGTGATCCCCTTCCCCCGCACGCCGGGCAGCGCGGAGTTCTGAGCGCGCTTCAGCCCAGATCGCCCAGCGACGTGCACAGGCCGCGGCAGTTGTAGCTGTTGCCTGCGTTGGAGGGGAACTCGCCGGCGAGCATGCCGCGGATGGCCTTGTCGATCTCGGCGCGGGCCTTCTCGAGATCGAGATCGGCGAAGGAGATGACGCCGCGCTCCCCGGTGGAGAGCGCCCAGTACTCGGCGAGGCCGTCGCTGACGTCCTCGTCGCCGCGTTCGTGGCGCAGGGCGAGGGCGTAGATGCACATCTGCAGGTCGCTGCGCGGGGGCTCGGTCAGTTTCTTGGTCGCGTGGCCGGTTTTGTAATCGACGATGCGCATGCGCCCGTCGGCGAGCTGGTCGATGCGGTCGATCTTGGCGATGAAGGGGTGGTCGACGCCGTCGCAGCGGTAGGCGAACCGGACGGACCGCTCGACGTCGAGGATCAGCGCATCGGGCTCGTGCATGGCGTGGGCGTTGCGGAGCTGGGCGTGGAGCTGCTCGATCTTCGTCTCGTCGCGCTCGATGTGGCCTGACCACTCGCGCTCCAGCGTCGCGTCGGCGATCGCCAGCAGGCGCTCGACGGGCGGCACGGGGGCGCCGTCGCTCTCGGCGTTGCGCACCTCGTTGTAGTACTGCTCCAGCGCCTGGTGGGCGATGTGGCCGGTGAAGAGCTGCGCGGTCTTGGGCTCGTCCAGCCGCAGCACGTACTTGAAGTAGAAGCAGCGCGGGCAGCGCAGGTAGTCGCTCACCTTGGTGTACGAGAGGTAGATCGGCGGCTTCATGGGCCGGAGCAGCTCGTGCGCGTCGCCGCCCGCGCCCACGGCCCGGGCGGTGGCCTCGTACGCGCGCAGGTCCGCCGCGAGCGGATCGTCGGCGGGCACGACGCCGGACGCCGGGAGCCGCGCAACACCCGCGGCGTTCGTGGATTCCGAGGGGTCCGGGGCTTCCGGGGGGGATGAATCAGCGGTCCGCAGGCGGGCCAGCGTGGCCAGGCGCAGAGCGCACCAGCGGAGGGTTTGTGCCACGGCCTCCGCGCCCTCTTGCGTGATGTCGGCGCGGTCGGCGTCGAAGAGGGCGGCGCCGGCCTCGGCGCGGATGCGTGCGGCCTCGCGGTCGATCCACGCCCGGCGCACGCGCCCCACGGGCGACCCCTGCGCCGCGGCGCCCGCCTCGCCCTCCATCTCGTCCGCCGGCGCCAGACCCGCGCGGGCGAGGATGTCCTGCCCGTCGTGCACGGGGATCGTCAGCCCCGGCTCGTGCCGCGTGAGCGTGAGGAAGTAGTCGTTCTCCTGCTCCTTCGTGTTCTTCTTCGACTTGGCCAGCAGCACCAGGCGCCGCTGGGCGCGGGTGCAGGCGACGTAGAACAGGCGGCGCTCCTCGTCATCGTGGTTGGGCGGCGCACGACCCGTGAGGCTCTCGGGCAGGGGCGGCGCATCGTCGGCGCGGTTGGACTTGGGGTAGCCGTGCCCGGGGCGCACGCGGGGCACGTACACGGTGTCGAACTGCAGCCCCTTGGCGCTGTGGGCCGTGAGCAGCGTGACGGCGTCGGGGCGATCCTCGCCGTCCTCGCCGCCGTCGTGGTCCACCTGCTCCTCGCCGCGGACGCGGAACTGCCGCTCGTCGTCGTCGAGGTCGTTGTAGTACGACCAGAACGCCGCGATGTCGGCGGGCGCATCGAGCCGCGAGATGCGCGAGCGGATGAACCGCAGCATCGCCGCCAGGTGCACGATCCGCGACGCCCGCTCCTCGCGCGGCAGGGTCTCGGTGTGGGCCACGCCGGAGAGGCGGATCACCTCCAGCGCCACGGCGTCGGCGGTGCTCGTCGCGGCGCTGATGCGCAGGTCGCGCAGGATCTCGGCCAGCCGCCGGGCGCGGTCGTCGGTGTGGGAGAGCAGCCACACGCCCAGCGGCGTGCGATCGCCGTCGGCGCGGGCGGCGCGGTGGGCGTTGATCCACGCCGTGGCGTCGTCGATGGGCGTGATGAACGGGCGACGCACGAGCAGACGCTTGATCGAGGGCGCATCGTCCGGGTCGACGATGAGGCGCATCCACGCCAGGGCGTCCTGCACACCCTGATCGTCGAGCGGGGTGAGGATGCGTCGGCGCACGACCGGCAGGCCGTGGACCTCGAGCTCGGCGCCGACGGAGTCGAGGTACGCGTTGGTGCGCACGATCACGGCGTAGGACGACCACGGGCGCTCGGGGTTGGCGCGCCGGTCGTCGAGGATGGACGCGGCGATGACGGCGCCGGCGTGGTTGTCGTTCGCGATGTCGACGCCCTCGACGCCCTCGCCCGGCGCCGGCGCACGGTCGGGGTCGGCCTCGATGGCCTTGTCGGGCGCGAAGCGGTCGCCGGCGCGCCCGATGACGGCGTTGGCCGCGGCGATGATCGCGGGCGCGCTGCGGTAGTTGCGGGCGAGGGTGACGGTGACGTGCTCGCTCCAGTGGGCGCTGAAGCGCTGGAAGGCGCGGTCGTCGGCGCCGCGGAAGGCGTAGATGGACTGGTCGTCGTCGCCCACGACGCACAGGTCGACGCCGGCGCCCGCGGGCGCGATGAGCTTGAGCAGCTCGATCTGCGCCGGGTTCCAGTCCTGGAACTCGTCCACCACGATGTGCCGGATCTCGTCGCGCATGATCGCCCGCGCCCGCTCGCTCTCGCGCAGGATGCGGATGGGCAGGGTGATGTAGTCGTCGAGGGTGATCCAGCCGCGCCGGACGCACGCGCGCTCGAAGCGGGCGTAGAGCTCGGCGAGGTCGGCGTCGACGGGGAGCTGGGCGCGCTCCGCGGCGAGGGCCTCGTCGTCGAGGCCGTGCGTGCCGTCGTCGAGGACGCGGCGGCGCTCCTCGATCCACGCGGCGCAGCGCCGGGCGTCCACCGCGTCGTTGCGGCACTTGGCGATGAAATCCACGCCCAGCGCGATGAAGGCGTCCACCCCCAGCGCCCGCTGGTCGGCGAAGAGCTTGCCATCGACGATGATCTCGCGCAGCAGCCGCCGACGCTGCGCGCTGTCGATGATCTCGGGCTCGGGCGGCATGCCCAACACGTCGGCGAAGCGGCGCACGATGCGACGGCCGAAGGCGTGGATCGTCCCCGCCCGAACCGCGTCGGCCACGCCCGGCGCCTCGACCATCTCGCGCAGGCGCGAACGCAGTTCCTCCGCGGACTTGATGGTGAACGCCAGCGCCAGCACCGACTCCGGCGCAGCGCCCGCGCCGCCCTCCTCCACCGGCGCCACCAGCCGCCCCACCCGGTGCGTGATCACCCGCGTCTTGCCCGACCCCGGCCCCGCCAGCACCGCCACGGGCCCGTCGTCGTGCAGCACGGCGCGGCGTTGGTCGTCATTGAGGCCCCGGAGAAAACGGGGCGCACCGGCGGCGGCTTCGATCATGCCGAGCATGATACGGCCTCCCACGCCGCGTTCACGACCACGCCCGACGACCGCGACAACGCACCGTCAGGGGTTCACGACGCGAGCGGGCATGTTCCAGAGCCGCACGCCGTCACCATCGCCACTCGAGATCCCCCCACCAGCCGACGGCGCCGTCGAAGCGCGCGACCTGGCGGTCCTGCGGCCGCCCGGTGTTGGGCGAGGGCGGGCCGCCGGGGTGCGGGCCCAGCATGTCCACCCACAGAAAGACCCGCGACGGCTGATCGTGGTACCGGCGTGAGATCACACCGACATCGTCCGCGGCCATGATCGCTTCGTACGGAACGTAGATGTAGTTCGAGCCGTGCTCCGCTGCGTAGGGACGGTTGGCGGGGCACTCCCACGGCTGCCCGGTGACGACCTCGCCCTCCTCGTCATAGAAAGGCACGGGCACATCGAAATACGGCTGCAACGCGTCCAGCGGCGCCGTGTACTCGAGATACAGCGAGTAGTTGCGGCGCGCCTCGGGCAGCGTTTCGCGATGGTCGTGCGTGTAGGCGATCACACCCTGATGAAGCCATCGCAGGTTGTTGGCGCACACGGCGCGCCGCGAGGCGTTGATCGCGTGCCGCACGCCACCGAGCGTGAGCCCGACAAGGATCATGATCACGACGAACACGACGAGCAACTCGACGAGCGTGAACGCACGCCTAATTCGGGATGGCGTCTGCGCATGCGATGCGCTGTTGATCATGGCTGTCCGGCGCACGATCATCGACGACGCATCCATTCCGGAGGAACGTATATTTTTCCTTTGTTCTCCAGATCCTGTGTGATGGCGTCGTGCTCTAGGTGAATCCGAGCGACATTCCGAACACGGTCGCTCGGGTCGCTGTGTTGCAGAACGAGGAGCCTCGCGTGAACCTCCGGGCGTCGGGCGAGTCGGGCTTCGACGGCGGCTCCCACGGCGGCGCTGCGGATTTCGAGATACTCGTGATCGAGCGCCGCGAGCAGCATCCCCTCGAGCCGGCTCCGCAACGCATCATCGTCCAGCGGACCGTGGACCAATCGATCGGAGATCACCAGAATCGCGTCGCCAAGCACTCTCGCCATGGCGTAGCGATCGCTGATCTCATGCTGTGCGTGGGTGTCATCAAACCGGCCAAGGTCGATCGAGAGGATTTCATGGAGACGCTCGGCGTCCGCCTCCGTCCATCGACGCTTGGCGCCGATGGCGTTGATCTCTCCCAATTGATCGTTCGCGGAATCGGACGCCCACGGCATAGGAGTCCAATTGAGATACGGTCTCCGCCACATCTCACGCGTCGCATACTCATAGAACACGTACGGCAGCACCGCGAGCGAGAGGACACACCCCGCCGCGACGCCGAGCATCCACTTTGTTTTCCTTGACCACGCCATGACCTAAGGAATTGGCAACCAACAGAATGTCCAGAAGTTTGCCGGACCGCACGAGCCGACCATCTGCTCACAGACTGCATCGCAGCACGTCACAAGATCGGCAGGAAGACCAAGGCAACAACCTTTGCACTTTCGTTTGTTCCAACACGGATCAAGCGTCGAAGGACACCCGCACGCCATACCCGCAAGGAACCAGCCCGGGTCCCCCGGCTGACAACCCTGCGCGATCTGCGCTCTCGCGACCCCAGCGAACGCCAATGACCACACGGTGATGACAAACACGATTGCGGTCGCCGATGCAACTCGCAAAGTCCGTTCGTTGAAACGCATCATAAGTGGCTACCTAATGCTGCGTCTGGCTAAAAATAGAACCCCCGAACTCCGGAAGATAACACACGAAGACCGGGCCTTTCGTCTGCTTGTGCGTAATTGTATCTCTGTCTCCCTGCTGTGTCAAGATCAATTTCTACCGACTACGATATCTTCATAGAGCTCCGAAACAACATCTCGACCAAATCGACGTGAGTCAACGAGTGACAGCAGTGTGTCATGGGGATCGCGGCCGCGGCGAGCCGGAGCCGGCGCAGCCCTCGCCATCGTGATCAGCGGCGGCGAAGCCAACGCGGCCTCTCAGAGGAAATCTTGCCCATGCGTTCCAGATCCTGCGCGTACGCGTCGTGCTCCAGTTGGATACGGGCGATGTTGCGGACCTTCTCGCTGGTATCCGCGTGCTGCATCACCAGAAGCTGCGCATGCACCTCGGGCCGGCGCACGAGGCCGGAATCGACAACGGCGCCGACGGCCGATGCGCGGATCTCGATATACTCATGATCGAGCATCGAGAGCAGCATCTCCTCGAGCCGGGTGCGAAGCGGCCCGTCGTCGAGCGGGCCCCTGCGCAGCCTGTCGGCGAGCATGTACACCGCGTCGACGACCACGAACTCGGCCATCATGTATCGCTCGCTCATCTCGGCGACGGTGGGCGTGGCGCTGTACTCGCGCAGGTCGATCCTGAACACCGCCTCCAGATCGTCGGCGGTCCGCTCGGTCCAGCGTCGCTCGGCGCCGATCGCGTTGACGCCGCCCCGGTGCTCGTTCACGAAGTCGGGCGCCCAGGCGATCCGCTGCCAGTCGAGGTACGGGCGCCGCCACATCTCGCGCGTGACGTGCTCGTAGGCGTAGAACGGCGCCGCGATCAACGCCACGGCGCACGCCGCCGCGATACCCACGATCCACTTCGTCTTCCTCGCGTAGCCCATGCGTCATGGGATCCAGCAGAAGTTCCACCAGTACGTCGTGACGCACGTTCCAGACATCGATCTGCATACATCACGACAACAGGGCACGAGACCCGGGTTCTGGAGGCCGGGACAGCAGTTCATGCAATCTCTTGCGCTCCAGCAGATGTCGCCGGTCGAGGCGCAACCGCAAGCCAGGCTGGCCGGGCCCCATCCCGGGTCTCCGGGCTGGCAACCCTGTGTAATTTGTGCGGACGCCACACCAACCGCGAGCACGCCCCACACCAACATCGTGAGCGCGATCACGCAGCACGATGCAGCGCGAACCTTCCGCTCGCTTGCGCCGCCAGTCCTGCCGAGGCTGTTCATGTTGTTTCCCCATTCTGAGGCCGCGCTGTGGCGGCCGGTTCCCGGTGTGCCCCCCTGCGGGAGGGCTCTATTATCAGTATATCTGCCCGCTCGCATCGACACCAGCAAAATATTCACAACCGCGGATCGCGTCCCGCAAGTACGTTTCACGCAATACATTGCCGCCGCGGGCGCCCTCGCGCTCAGGCCAGCGCCATCTCGTGGGCGTCGGGCGTCACCTTCGGCAGGCGGGGCAGTTCCGCCTTGAGCCGCTGCTTGAGGTCGCGGCCGGCCCGGGTGAGGTCTTCGTGCGCCGGGTGCAGGTGCGCGGTGGTGCGCCGGCCCAGCACGGCGTCGCGCAGGTCGTGGAACGTGTCGCCGGACATGGCCGCCTCCGTCCACGCGGCGCCGACGCCGGGGTGGGCGTGGGCGTCGCTGCCGCCGGTGAGGGCGAGGCCGCGACGCTTCGAGGCGTGGGCGATGCGGCCGTCGTGCTCGCCGGCGTAGCAGGCGTTGATCTCGAAGGCGTCGAAGAGCCGCGCGATGAGCGCATCGGGCAGGCGGTCGGCGCGCTTGTCGGGGCGGAGCGGGTGGGCGCCGATGCGCAATGCGTCCACACCGAGGGCGTCGAAGACATCCGCGAACTCACGCGCGCCGGGGTGGTAGCCGCGCGAGAGCGGGTGGGCGAAGGCGCGGTCGATCCGCCGCAGGTCGGCGAGGGGCGCGATGATCAGCACGTCGATGCGTTCGCGCAGGGTGATCTCGGCGCCGGTGTAGAAGAGGGTGTCGCCGACCTCGAAGCGGCCGCGCCGGTAGGCGTAGCGATCGAGCATGGCGTCGTGCATCTCCCAGAACTGGGCCGCGTGGAAGTGCTCGGTCATCGCCAAGGCGTCGAGCGACCGCTCCGAGAGTGCGCGCGCAAAGTGTTCTGGGGCGTCGTCCTGATATGGCGTGCGCTTGGCCGCCTTCAGGTGCGTGTGGAGGTCGATGCGGAGGGTTTCCATCGGGAGAGTTTGCCTCGCCTCAGGTGAAGACCCGATGGTAGCCGCCGCGCCCGGCCGCAACAACGGACCCGAAGCGGGGGTCGCGCCAGGCCGGGGCCGGTATCGTCCGAGAAGCGACGGCACAACGGGTTGCGCTGGGCGAGGCGGCGATGTCCGCCCTTTGTACGCGTGTGGAGAAATTGTCGGTTCGCGCTCGGCGTCGCCCGCTCGACCCGGGCGGGGTGTCGCGCCGGGGGCCGCGGCGGCTCGGGCGATCGTGGACGAGCGGGGGCGGCGTTAGATATCCAGCAGCATGCGCTCGGGGTTCTCGATGCACTTTCGCACGTGCACAAGGAAGCCCACCGCGCCGGCGCCGTCGACGATGCGGTGGTCGTACGAGAGCGCGAGGTACATCATCGGGCGCACCGCGACCTCGCCGGAGCCCGGCTTGTCGGGGTGCTCGACGGGCCGGCGCACGATGTTGTGCATGCCCAGGATGCCCGACTGCGGCGGGTTGAGGATCGGCGTGGACATCATCGAGCCGTACACGCCGCCGTTGCTGATGGTGAACGTGCCGCCCTGCATGTCGTCGAGCGTGAGCTTGCCGTCGCGCGCCTTGGCGGCGAGGTCTTTGATGCCCTGCTCGATCTGCGCGAAGTTCAGCGACTCGCAGTTGCGCAGCACGGGCACGACGAGGCCCTTGGGCGTGCCCACCGCGACGGCGATGTCGCAGTACTCGTGCCGCAGCACCTCCGGCCCCTGCTCGCCCTGCACGATCTGCGAGTTCACCAGCGGGAAGGCGCGCAGCGCGCTCACGCACGCCTTGACGAAGAACGACATGAAGCCGAGGCCCACGCCGTGCGTCTTCTCGAACTGCTCCTTGTGACGGGAGCGGAGCGCCATCACAGCGCTCATGTCGCACTCGTTGAACGTCGTGAGCATCGCCGCCGTCTGCTGCGCCTCGACGAGGCGCGAGGCGATCCGCTGGCGCAGCGGCGACATCCGCTCGCGGCTTGTCTCACGCGAGAACGCCGCGCCGGGCCCACCCGCGGGCGCCGACCCCGCGTGGGCGGCGTTGTTGGTGGGCGCCTTGTCGTCGTGCGTCTGGATGAAGGCGAGGACGTCCTGCTCGCGCACGCGCCCGCCGGCGCCGGTGGCGGCCACCCGCCCCAGGTCGACGCCGCGCTCGTCGGCGATCTTCCGCGCCAGTGGCGTGGCCCGAACATCCTCACCCCCGGAACCGCCCCCGCCCCCGCCCCCGGAACCGCCGGATGCGCCTTTGGAAGCGCCCGCGCTCGAGGACGTCGCCGCGGCCTTGGCGGGCTCGGGCTCCGGCTTCGACTCGGGCTTGGATTCCGCCTTGGTCGCCGCCGGCGCGGGCGAGCCCTTGGAGGCCGACTCTTTCGCTTTCTCTTTCTCCGGCGCCGCCTTGGCCTCGGGCTCCGGCTTCTTGGCGTCGTCCTTCTTGTCGGATGCGCCGGCGGCGCTCTCGTCGATGAGGCCGACCACGGCGCCCACCTCGACGGTGTCGCCCTCCGCGGCCTTGCGCTTGAGCACGCCCGCCGCGGGGCTGGGCAGCTCGAGCGTGATCTTGTCGGTTTCGAGCTCGAGGACGGTCTCGTCGCGGTCGACGTGGTCGCCGTCGTTCTTGAGCCAGGTCGCGATCACACCGGAGGTGATCGATTCGCCCAGCGCCGGGATGACAATATCGGTCGACATCTCGCCTCGTCTCGGGTGTGCGGCGTCGCGCCGGTGTCGCGGCGCGGGATCGGAGAAGGAACGTGCAGTTTATCCGGCGACGGCGGCGTCGGTGCGCGAGCCGCCCTTGCCGGGCGGGGCGTCCTTCTTCTTGTGGTTCCCGTCGCGGGTCTGGGGGTCTGCGGAATCGGCGGTGATCACGCCCTCGGCGCGGGCGTCGCTGGGGCTGCCGCCCTCGGACGCGGGCAGGACGCCGATCGCCGAGGCGATGATCGCCTCCTGCTGCTCCTTGTGCTTGGTCTTCGAGCCCACCGCGGGCGTCGCGCTCACCACGCGCCCGATGTAGCGCAGCGACACCCCCAGCCGCTCGCGCATCTCGGCCTCGATGAAGCGGAAGGCGCCCATGTTCTGCGGCTCCTCCTGCGCCCAGCAACGCTCCGCGTCGGCGGGGTAGCGCGCCAGGACCTCGGCGAGACGATCGGTGTGCAGGGGGTAGAGCTGCTCGACGCGCACGATGGCAACGTCCTCGCGCGAGATCTCGTCGCGCCGTGCGGCCAGCTCGTGGTACACCTTCCCGGAGCACAGCACCACCCGCCGAACCTTCGCCAGCGCCTTGTCGTTCGCGCCCGCGAGCGCGGGGTCGTCGATCACCTCGTGGAAACGGCCCTCGACCAGCTCGCGCACCTGGCTCGTTGGCACGCGCAGCATGCTCTTGGGCGTCATGACGATGAGCGGCTTGCGGAAGGGGCGGTGCACCTGCCGGCGCAGCAGGTGGAACATCTGCGCGGCCGTCGAGGGGTGCACCACCTGCATGTTGTCGTCGCCGCAGAGCTGCAGGAACCGCTCCATGCGCGCCGAGGAGTGCTCGGGCCCGGCGCCCTCGTAGCCGTGCGGCAGCAGCAGCGTGAGGCCGTTCCACCGCTGCCACTTGATCTCGGCGCTGGCGAGGTACTGATCGAAGATCACCTGGGCGCCGTTGGCGAAGTCGCCGAACTGCGCCTCCCACAGCACCAGTTGCCGCGGCTCGACGAGGTTGAAGCCGTACTCGAAGCCCACGCACGCCTGCTCGCTCAGCGGGCTGTCCCACACCTCGAACGCTGCCTGACGCTCGGTTTCGTCCTCCGGCCACTCCGCGTCGCGGTCGACGTAGGGCACGACTTCGGGGCGGATGTGGTTGAGGGGGACGTACAGCTCGGCCGTCTTCGCGTCGCGCAGCGCGGCGTGGCGGTGGCTGAACGTGCCGCGCCGGCAGTCCTGCCCCGACAAACGCACGGGGACGCCCTCGGTCAGCAGCGTGCCGTAGGCGAGCGATTCGGCCGTCGCGTAGTCGATCTCGGCGTCGAGGTCGTCGACGCTGACAGCGCGAGCGGCGAGCAGGTTCTTGAGCTTGCGGTTGAGGTTGAAGCCCTCGGGCACGCGCCCCATCGCATTGGCGACTTCCTGCAGGCGCTCCTGGGGCACGCCCGTCTGCACCGGGGTGTGCGTGTAGGCGCGCCCGAACCCCTGCCACTTGCGGCTGCCGGGATCGATCGTCGGGTCGTAGGGCTTGACCTTCGACGCCGCCTGCGCCTGGTCCAGCGCCTCGTCGAGCTCCTTGCGCACGCGATCCATGTCGGCGTCGTCGATGACGCCCTCGGCGAGCAGACGCTCGGCGTACGTCTTGAGCACGCTGGGCTTGCGCTTGATGTAGTCGTACATCACCGGCTGGGTGAACGAGGGCTCGTCGCTCTCGTTGTGGCCCCAGCGCCGGTAGCACCACATGTCGATGAACACGTCCTTGCGGAAGCGCTGGCGGTACTCGAAGGCGATCTGCGCGACGTGCACGCACGCCTCGGGGTCCTCGCCGTTCACGTGCAGGATCGGCGCATCGATCATCTTGGCCAGGTCGGTGCAGTACCGCGTGGAGCGGGCGTCGTCCGGGCCGGTGGTGAAGCCGATGAGGTTGTTGACGACCACGTGCACCGTGCCGCCGGTCGCGTAGCCGTCGAGCTGCGAGAGGTTCAGCGTCTCGGCGACCATGCCCTGCGCGATGACCGCGGCGTCGCCGTGGATCAGCAGCGGGATCACCTTCCGGCGCTCCTCGTCGCGCCGCGCACGCTGCTTGGCGCGGGCGCGCCCGCACACCACGGGGTTCACGGACTCGAGGTGGCTGGGGTTGCTGTTCATCGCCAGCCAGACCTTCTTGCCCTCGGCGCTGACGTACTCGCCCGAGTAGCCCCGGTGGTACTTCACATCGCCGCCGCCGTCGACGAAGTCTTCCTCCCAGTTGTCCTCGAACTCGGTGAAGATCTGCTCGTTGGTCTTCCCGATGATGTTGTTGAGCACGTTCAGCCGCCCGCGGTGGGCCATGCCGATGACGATCTCCTCGACGTCGTCGCGGGCCGCGCACTCCACCAGGCGGTCGAGCAGCGGGATGAGCGACTCGGAGCCCTCGAGGCTGAACCGCTTCTCGCCCGGGTACCGCGTGTGCAGGAACTTCTCGAACGACTCCGCCCGCAGCAACTGCCACAGCACGTGGAAGCGCTCGCCGCGGGAGAGTTCGATGGAGTTGCGCGAGCGCTCCATGCGCTCGGCGAGCCAGCACCGCTCCTCGGTGTCGGCGATGTGCATGTACTCGGCGCCGACGGAGCGGCAGTAGGTGTCGTCCAGCGCCTCGATGATGTCGCGCAGCGGAGCCGGCTTGCCCACGGGCAGCGGGCCGGCGTCGAAGACGGTGTCGAGATCGGTGTCGCGCAGGCCGTGCGTCTGCGGGTCGAGCTCGCGGGGGAAGTCGCGCTCGCGTCCGAAGGGGTCGAGATCGGCGCAGAGGTGCCCGATGTCCCGGTAGTGGAACATGAGCGAGGCCACCGCGGCCTGCTTCGAGCCCTTGAGGCTGTCCGCCCAGAGCCCGCCCGTCAGACCGACGGGCGCGATGAAGAGCGGGCCGCCGCCGGGGCCGCCGGCGTCGTGCGCCTGCGCGGGAGAACCCGAAGCGCCGGGGGAACCGGGGGTTCCGGTTCCGGGGGCGGAGGCGATTCCAGGGGCGGCGGCGCCGTTGGCGCGGGCGAGGTCGAAGCCGCTGAAGAACATGGCCATATCCGCGGCGACGGAGCCGGGGTCCTGGCGCCACTGCGCATACATGGCGTCGAGGTACGCGGCGTTCCATCCGTTGACGGACGGCGTGACGGGCTTTGGTGCGGAACTCATCGGCGTCCCGAGAGGAGGTGCGGCGGCCGACGTCCGCCCTCTCGGGCGTCGGCACGGCGGAGTGCGTGGGGAGACAATCCTAGTGCCTCGATCGGCGTTTGTGGCCCCCGCGCGCGGGAAATCGGTCGAAATACCTACGGCTCCGTCCGGCCGACCCCCCGCCCCCCCCGTACCCGTGCCCTATCGCCCCCCTCCGCCCGCCACCGCGGCGATCCGCCTCAGCCGAAGCGACCGGTGACGTACTGCTCCGTCTCGGGGAGGGTGGGCGTCTGGAAGATGTCCGAGGTCCGCCCGTACTCGACGAGCCGCCCGAGGTACATGAACGCGGTGTAGTCGCTCACGCGCGCCGCCTGCTGCATGTTGTGGGTGACGATGAGCACGGTGTATTTCTGGCTGATCTCGCCGATAAGCTCTTCGATGCGGAGCGTGGCGATGGGGTCGAGCGCGGAGCAGGGCTCGTCCATCAGCAGCACCTCGGGGTCCGCCGCGATGGCCCGGGCGATGCACAGGCGCTGCTGCTGCCCGCCCGAGAGCGACAGGCCCGATTCGCTCAGCCGGTCCTTCACCTCGTCCCAGATGGCGGCGCCCCGGAGGGCCTTCTCGCACGCCTCCTCCAGCACGCCGCGCCGGCGCTCGCCGTCGATGCGCAGCGCGTAGACCACGTTCTCGAAGATGCTCATGGGGAACGGGTTGGACTTCTGGAAGACCATGCCCATGCGCTTGCGCAGCTCGATCACGTCGACGTTGGGCGCGTACACCGGGTTCTCGTCGATAAAGATATCGCCCTCGACGCGCACGCCGGCGATGAGGTCGTTGAGGCGGTTGATCGAGCGCAGCAGCGTGGACTTGCCGCAGCCCGAGGGCCCGATCAGGGCCGTCACCTTGCCGCGGGGCACGCCCATGTCGATGTTGAACAGCGCCTTGACGTCGCTGTAGTAGAGGCTGAAATCGCGCACCGAGACGATGGGCGACTCCTGCGCCAGGCTCTCGTGCACGGCCGGCTTGAAGGGCTGGCCGTTGCGGATCGCCTCGATGACCGTGAACCCGCCAGACTCATTCATGCTGTCAACAGTATGCGCACGATCCGAGCCACGCGCGGCGGCGCCGATGGTGGATCTGGTGGGCCCTGTGGCCGAAGCGGAGGAAGTCATGGGGCGTGCCTCAGGAGATTCGGGGTCAGAAGGCGCCGGAGACGAAGCGGCGGCGCAGGCGGGCGCGGAACGCGATCGCGGTCAGGTTGAGCAAGGCGACGATGAGGATCAGCAGCAGCGTCGTCGTCCACACGAAGGGCCGGGCGGCCTCGGAGTCGGGGCTCTGGAAGCCCAGGTCGTAGATGTGGAACCCGAGGTGCATGAACGAACGCTCGAGGTGGAAGAACGGGAAGTGCGGCTCGAAGGGCAGCTCGGGCGCGAGCTTCACGGCGCCCACGAGCATCAGCGGCGCCACCTCGCCCGCCCCGCGCGCCATCGCGAGGATCATCCCCGTCATGATGCCCGGCGCCGCACGCGGCAGCACGATCCGCCGGATCGTCTGCCACTTCGAGGCGCCGCATCCGAACGACGCCTCGCGCAGCGAGCGCGGCACGGCGGAGATGGCCTCCTCCGTCGCCACGATCACCACCGGCAGCGTCAGCAGCGCCAGCGTGAGCGACGACCACAGGATGCCCTTGGTGCCGAACGTCGCCGTGGGCAGGCCGGCGCGGAAGAAGCCCTTGAAGAACGGCGTGGTGGCGACGAGCGTCACGACCAGCGCCACCGACCCGAACCACAGCGCGAACGTCGACCAGCCCAGCAACTTGTGGCGGAGCTTGAGCGCCTTACCCGGCACGGGCTTGGAGAACATCTGCGACAGGATCGCGCCCACCACGACCACCACCGTGCCGCCGAGCCCGATGAACCACATGCCCGGGCTCCACGGGTTGGTGGGGCCGGCGTCGATGTAGCGCCCGACGGTGTAGCAGAAGAAGCCGAGACCGAACACGCCGTAGACGATGCTGGGCACGCCGGCGAGGTTGTTCACCGCGATGCGCACCACGCTGGTCACGGCGCCCTGCTTGGCGTACTCGCGCAGGTAGAGCGCCGCGATCACGCCCAGTGGCACCACGGCGATGCTCAGCAGGATGGTCATCATCACCGTGCCGAAGATCACGGGGAAGACGCCGCCCTCGGTGTTCGCCTCTCGTGGATCCTCCGACACGAACTCCCACCAGCGCGAGAAGTACACGCCCACGCGCTGCCCGAACGTCAGGTCGTTGCCGGTGATGGCGCGCACCACCTGCGAGATGCGCAGCGGCTCGTCAGGGCGCGTCTGGGCGAGGGGGGCGAAGTTCCCCGTCGTCACGTCGCGGATGAGCACGCGGTACTGGTCGTCGTATTCCTCGATCGTCGCGATCTCGACGAGGATCTCTTTATACTCGGCGTCGAGCAGCGCATCGGTCCGCTCGCGCTCCGCCTGGGCCGCCTCGACCGCGGCGTCAAGCTCGGCGCGCCGGCGGTCGAACCGCTCTCTCGCGGCGGCGAGGCGGGCCTCGGAGAGCCGCCCCCGCTCGTGGGCCTCCAGCGCCCGGTCCAAACGAGCCCGCTCGCGCACGATGATGTCGTCGCGCCGGAGCTCGGCCTCGCGCTGGCGCAGCCGCGCCTGCTCCAGTCCGAGGTTGACGCGACCGATGTCGTGCTTCTTGATGTGCTCGATGACGGCGCGGCGTTTGGCGGCCTCGGGGTGCAGCTCGTTGAACAGCCGGCGCGCTTCGCCCGTGCCCTCGGCGGCGAACACCCGCTCGCGCACCAGCACCGTGCCGTCCTCGTCGGGCGCGAACTCGAGCTGGTCGCGCTCGAACCGCCGCTCACCCCACCGCGTCTGCGTCGTGCCCTCCAGCGCCGGGCCCTCGCCCTCGCCCTGCACGGGCACGCGCTTCTGCTGCACGAGCAGCACGGCCTCCGGCTTGCCGATCCACGCGCCCCACGCCATGCGCTCGTAGAGCGTGGCGTCGACGGGGTGCTCGATCGACGCGATGTCGGCGATGTCCACCCAGCGGAAGGGCTGCGGCAGCACCTCCTTGTTGCCGACCATGTACAGGCGACGGACGAGGCGCCCGTCCTCCGTCATCACGTCCGCCGGCAGCTCGCCGCTGGCCACGCGCGACTCGATCTCGATGCGCTTGCCGGGGCTGGCGCTGTACGCCTCCTCGCGCACCGCGACGCCCAGCAGCGAGTCGCCGCCGGTCATCTCGACGAGGTCGAGCTGGCGGGGCCAGAACGTCACCACGCCGTTGAGGAAGACGATCGCCAGCAGCCCGATGATCATGCTCATCGCGACCACCAGCGAGAGGCCGGTCAGCCACACCATCGGCTCGCCCCGCGCCGTCAGCGGCGTGCGCCGCGAACGAGGCGCACGCGCCGTGCTGTTCCCGTGGCCATTTCCAGGGCTGCTTCCGGGGGCGGGGCCACTTCCGGGGGTGGGGGTGGGGGTGCTGCTCACAGCGCGGCGCTCCTCTTGCGGAACCGCTGGCGGACGAGCTCCGCGACGGTGTTCACCGCGAAGGTGATGACGAAGAGCACGAGGCCGCACAGGAACAGCACGCGGTAATGCGTCTCGTCCTTGGGCGCTTCGGGCAGCTCGACGGCGATGTTGGCGCTGAGCGTGCGCATGCCGTCGAAGACGCTCATGCTCATGATGGGCGTGTTGCCCGTGGCCATCAACACGATCATCGTCTCGCCCGCGGCCCGTCCGAGGCCGATCATGCAGGCGCTGAAGATGCCCGACATCGCCACCGGCAGCACGATGCGCACCGCGGTCTGCCACTTCGTCGCGCCCGCGGCGAGCGAGGCGCTCCGCAGCGCGTCGGGCACGCTGGTCATCGCGTCGTCGCAGATGGTGTAGATGATGGGGATCACCGCCACCGACATCGCCAGCGCCACGATGAGCGTGTTGCGCTGGCTGAACGAGCCGAAGATCGATTCACGCGGGTCGAAGCCCAGCCCCGTCAGCACCGTCGCCGCCGCCGTCGCCGCCAGCACCGACGCGACGATCGCCCCGAGGAAGCGCGCCAGCTCGGCGACGGGCGACCACACGGGCGTGCGTTTCTCGGCCCACTCGCGCACCCGGGCGTCGAAGCGCCGGTTGATGAACAGCACCACGATGATCATCGCGCCCGGGAAGGCGAGCACGAACCACCCCGGCCACGCCGAGCCGTAGACGCCGTTGAGCCACGAGCGCATGCTCGGGCGATCCAGCCCCTTCTGCACGACGTTTTCCCACACGTCGGGGTCTTCGAGACTCCCGCTGGGGCGGACGACCTGGGCGTCGACGAACCAGAACCCCTCGCGGCGCAGTTGGAGCGTCTCCGATGCGGTGAGCAGCTCGCGCGCCCCGACCCATGCGGGGCGCTCGCTCTCGGGGACCACCTCGTACGCGCCGCCCTGCACCAGAAGGTCTTTCTCGCCCGCGCGGAAGAGCAGGCTCTCGGCCACGGGCCCCGTCTGGATGGCCGCCCAGCCCGAGACGAGCGTGACCACGGCGATCATCACCAGCCGCGTGAGCGCGTTGGCCCGCGACAGCACGCGCTGCGAGGCGAACTGCCACAGGTGTGCGGCGAAGAGCACGCCCACGGGCAGCGCGATGAAGGCCAGCAGCACGCCCGGCAGGTACGCCGCCGCGGCGGGCGCCACCACCATGGCCGCGATGAACCCCAGCACCACCGAGGGCAGCGAGGCCATCGTCTCGATCGTCGGCTTGATGGCGCTGCGCACGCGGGCGCCGAGGAACTCGCTGGTGAACACCGCCGCGAGGATGGCGATCGGCGCCGCGAAGATCATTGTGTAGATCGTCGCCTTGAGCGTGCCCCAGATCAGCGGCACGAGGCCGTACTTGGCCTCCGCTGCGTCGTCGCCGGAGGAGGACTGGTAGACGTGCCCGGGGCGCGACTCGCCCTCGTACCACACGCGCCCGAAGAGGCTGAACCACGTGGCGTCGGGGTGGCCCGGGTTCATCCGCGTCACGAGATATCGCCCGTCGTCGCTGATCGCCAGCACGCCGTCGATCTTGGGCAGCAGCGAGACCTCGCGCAGCGCCCCGATGCCGGAGGCGTCGATCCTCGCCACCACCGCGTGGCTGGTCATGTTCCGCACCACGAGCCCGCCGGCGGCGTCCGCCGTCACCAGCGTGCGCTCACGCTCGCTGGGGCCGATGTCGACGATGGCGCCGCCCTGGGGCTCGAGCGCGTGGGCGCGCACGAAGCGGTGCTTGTCGCGGTTGGGGGTGGCGGGGTCGCGGGCGGCGAAGCAGCCGTAGACGTTGCCCGCGTCGTCGCC